>JBCCZJ010000339.1:0-6070 GCA_039187915.1 Myxococcota bacterium | reverse complement strand
GCGGCCCGGTCGCGGCGGCGCCCTCGGCGATCCGGATCGATTCGCGGGCGGCGGGTTCGGCGGGGACGGCCCGCGGCGCGGGCGGCAGCTCGAGCTCGCCCATCAGTCGCCCCCAGAGCTCCATCGCCTGCACGCGACCGGTTCCGTCGGCGACGCTCGCCACCATGTCCTCGTCGAAGAGGAAGCCCATGCGCTCTGCTTCGGCGAGGATCGGCTCGAGCGCGGTGGCGACGGCCACATCCGGCTCGATCGATTCCTGGTTGCGGAAGACCGCGACCTGACCGGACTCGTTCGAACGGATGCCGAGCGCCAGCCCGATCCCGCCCCACTCCTCGCCGAACGCGACGATCGCGGCGCGAGCCGGCCCGACGGGCAGGAAGCCGACGTTCAGGACCGGCGCGTTGAGGGCCGGACGCAGCGCCAACAGGCTCGCCTCGCTGAGAGGCAGCGGCTCGGAAAGACGTCGGAACATGCCGGGTCCATCGGCTTCACGACGTGGATTCTTGAGCCGCAGGGAGAAGCAGCGAGGCGCCCGAAACCCGCGGACGGGCAAGCCTTTTTCCGATCGTTGACGCGTTTCGGACCCTCTCCCCGGGACCTTTCGCGGCCGGGCCAGCGGGATACACTCCCCCGAGGCCGCGGCCTGAAGGGCGCGGCAGCAGGTCCAGCCACGGGGCATCGACCCGGGTGTCGTTTTCGCGTCCGCGCGGAATCCCGCCCTCTCCCGCGCGAGGAAACCCACCCGCGCGTGAGAATCGCAGCCGGAACCCCCCGCCCGCCCCGGCGATAAACGCCAACGACGTGTCGGGCCGAAGGGCCGCTCGCCCATGCATCCCAGCCGAGCGTGGCCCGCACCGGCCCGCTCCTCAACCGCCGCCTCCGGACCGGGACGGACCGGAGAAGGCGAGACAGCCCAGCGTGACCGCCACCGACTCCACGTCCGACAAGACCTCAGAACAACTCGAGAGCGTCGCCATCCGATTCGCTGGAGACTCCGGCGACGGCATGCAGCTGACGGGGACCAAGTTCACCGACGAGACCGCCCTCGCCGGCAACGACCTCTCGACCTTCCCGGATTTCCCGGCGGAGATCCGCGCGCCCGCCGGCACCCTGGCCGGGGTCTCCGGCTTCCAGATCCACTTCTCCAGCCGCGACATCCATACGCCGGCGGACCGCCCCGACGTCCTGATCGCGTTCAACCCCGCAGCCCTCCGCGCCAACGTCGACGACGTGCGCCCGGGCGGCACGGTGATCATCAACATCGACGCCTTCAACGAGAAGGCATTGACGCGCGCGGGCTACGAGGGCGATCCGCTGCCCGATCTGCGCGAGCGCTACAACCTGGTCGAGATCCCCTTCACGACGCTGAACCGCGAGGCGCTCCAGGGACTCGACCTGTCGTCGCGCGACATCGATCGCTGCAAGAACTTCTTCGCGCTCGGCGTGCTCTGCTGGCTCTACGGCCGACCGATGGACGCGACCGAGCGTTGGCTCGGCGGCAAGTTCAAGGACCAGGTCCTCGAGGGCAACATCCGGACCCTTCGCGCGGGCTACGCCTTCGGCGAGACGACCGAACTCTTCCCCACGTCCTTCGTCGTCCCCTCCGCCAAGATCGAGAGCGGGACGTACCGCAACATCACGGGCAACCAGGCGCTCGCCTGGGGCATCGTCGCCGCCGGGGTCCAGATGGACCGCGAGATCTTCCTCGGCGCCTATCCGATCACGCCGGCGAGCGACGTCCTGCACGAGGTCGCGCGATTCAAACACTTCGGCGTGAAGACCTTCCAGGCCGAGGACGAGATCGCGGCGGTCTCGTCGACGATCGGCGCCGCCTTCGCCGGCAATCTCGCCGTCACGGTCTCGAGCGGCCCCGGCTTCGTCCTCAAGCAGGAGGCGCTCGGGCTCGCCGTCATGACCGAACTCCCGCTGGTCGGGATCAACGTCCAGCGCGCTGGCCCGTCGACGGGCTCGCCGACCAAGACCGAACAGGGCGACCTGCTGGCCGTGCTCTTCGGGCGCCATTCTCAGAGCCCGCTCCCGATCCTGGCCGCGTCGACCCCGGGCGACTGCTTCCACACCGTCCTCGAGGCGTTCCGGATCGCGGTGAAGTACATGACGCCGGTCGTCGTGCTCTCGGACGGCTACATCGCGAACTCTGCCGAGCCGTGGCTGATCCCGGACGTCGACGCGCTCGAGCGCACCGAAATCCCCTTCGCCAACCCGATCGACATCGGCGAGTTCCTCCCCTACGCGCGCGACGAGGACACGCTCGCGCGCCCCTGGGCGATCCCCGGGACCGCGGGGCTCGAGCACCGGATCGGCGGCCTCACGAAGGCCGACGGCTCGGGCAACGTCAGCTACGAGGCCGACAACCACGGCAAGATGATCCAGCTCCGCAAGGACAAGATCGACGGCATCGCCGCCGACCTGCCCCCGATCGAGGTCGACGGCCCGGACAGCGGCGAGCTGCTCGTGGTGGGGTGGGGCGGCACGAAGGGATCGATCACCGCTGCCTGCGAGACCGCACGCGAGCAAGGCCTGTCGGTGTCGCAGATCCATCTGCGTCACCTCCATCCCTTCCCGAGCAACTTGGGCGAGGTGCTCGGCCGATTCGAGAAGGTGCTCCTCCCGGAGCTCTCCGACGGTCACCTCGCCATGCTGCTGCGCAGCAAGTACCTCGTCGACGTCCAGATGCTGAACAAGATCGAAGGGCAGCCCTTCAAGATCGCCGAGCTGATGGACGCGATCACCGAGCTCCACAACCGTTAGCCCTCGCGCGCCGCGACGCGCGCACCGCAATCGGGCGAGCACGATCGCCCCAGGAGAAGCAGACATGGCAGCTGATGCCGCGGTCAAGGTTTCCCGCAAGGATTTCGTCTCGGACCAGGACGTCCGCTGGTGCCCCGGATGCGGGGACTACTCGATCCTGGCGAACGTCCAGCGCGTCATGCCCGACCTCGGCGTCCCCCGCGAGAACGTCGTGTTCGTGTCGGGCATCGGCTGCTCGAGCCGCTTCCCCTACTACATGAACACGTACGGATTCCACACGATCCACGGGCGCGCGCCGGCCTTCGCGACCGGCATCAAGATCAGCAACCCCGAGCTCTCGGTCTGGATCGTGACCGGCGACGGCGACGGGCTCTCGATCGGTGGCAACCACCTGCTGCACACGATTCGCCGGAACGTCGACACCCAGGTCCTGCTCTTCAACAACAAGATCTACGGCCTGACGAAGGGCCAGTACTCGCCGACCTCGGACGTCGGGACCAAGACCAAGTCGACGCCGCAGGGCGCGATCGACCACCCGATCGACCCGATCAGCTTCGCCCTCGGCTGCGGCGCCACATTCGTGGCGCGGACGATCGACGTCGACGCGAAGCACATGCAGAAGACGCTGATGCGCGCCCACGAGCACAAAGGCACCGCCTTCATCGAGATCCTCCAGAACTGCCCCGTCTTCAACGACGGCATCTGGGACGAGCTCCAGAACCGCAAGACCCGCGCCCAGTCGTCGCTGGTCCTCGAACACGGCGAGCCGCTGGTCTTCGGCGTGCCCGGCGAGAAGAAGGGCGTCGTCTTCAAGAGCGGCATCCCGAGCGTGATCGACCTGGCCGACGACGACGATCCGATCGCGAAGGGCGTCGTCGTGCACGACGAGCAGGCACCGGCCGCGTCCTACGCGAGCGTCCTCGCGACGCTCCAGCGCCCGGACTTCCCGCTGCCGGTCGGCGTGCTCCGCGCGGTCGAGAAGCCGGCCTACGAGGACATGCTCCAGGCGCAGGTCGACGACGCGATCGAGGAGCGAGGCAAGGGCGACCTGAAGGCGCTGCTCCACTCGGGCGACACCTGGCAGATCTAGCGTCCGAAGTCCGCGACGCCGCGCCGACGCCGCCCGAGCGCGCGGTCGGCCCGCTCACGCCCTTCCGGTCGGCTCCCTTCCTCGCGACCTGGACGACCGGCGCATTCTCCTCGTCCGCGAACTGGATGATGTCGCTGGCGGTGCCGGTGCTGGTCTGGTCGCTGACCGAGTCGGTCACGCTCGTCGGGAGCGCCGCGGCGGCCGCCAACCTGCCGGCCTTCGTGGGCTCCCCGCTCGGCGGCGTCTGGGCCGACCGCTACCCGAAGCGCTTCGTGCTGCTGGCGGCCCTCTCCGCCCAGGTCGGACTCGCCTTCGCCCTCTACCGCGCCAGCCAGCGACCGGACCTGACCGTCTCCTGGCTGCTCTCGCTGACGGCGGCGAACGGCCTCGCGTCGTCGATCAACCTCTCCGCCTACCAGGCGCTGGTCGCCGAAATCGTCCCCGAACGCGCCGTCCGCCCGGCCTACCGCTTGAACGCGATCCAGTTCAACGCCTCGCGCGCGATCGGCCCCGCCGTCGCCGGATGGGTCCTGGCGGGCTGGGGCGCACCGACCGCGTTCCTCGTGAACGCCTTCGCGCACCTTCCGCTCATCCTGACGCTCTTCCTGATCCGGCCCCGGCTCGTCCCGCGCACCGAGACGACGCACGTGGTCCGCGAGATCCTCGAGGCGGCGCGGGTGACCGCGCGGATTCCGGCGCTACGGACGTCCCTGATCACGATCGTCGCGAGCTCGGCCTTCGGAATGAGCATCCAGCAGCTCGCGAAGGGTCTGACGGAGCAGGTCTTCCATGTGGGCGACGCGGAGCTCGGCATGCTCGTCGCGTCGATCGGCCTCTTCGCGGTCGCCACCAGCGTCGCCCTCGCCTTCCTCGGCGAGCGCTTCCGGGGGTCGGTGCTGGTGCGCGGCGGCCTCGTGCTCTACGGCGCGGGCCTGCTGGTCGTCGCGGCGACGGGCGAGTTCCTCGTGGCGCTCGTCGGCTTCGCGATCACCGGCCTCGCGCACGTCCTCGTGAACATCTCCGTCACGATGGCGATCCAGTCGCATGTCCCCGACGCCTATCGCGGCCGCGTGACGTCGCTCCAGCTGATGGCGATCATCCTCTCCATGGCCTTCGGCGCCCAGCTCGGTGGCGCCCTGGGCGACCTCGTCGGCCTGCCCCTCGTCGTCGGCGGCTATGGCACCGCCCTCGTGGTCTTCGCCGCCGTGGGCCACCTCCGGATGGATCGGCTCCACGCCCTCGACTGAACGCGGACGGCTTCGGACCCACGCGAAGCGGCCGCAGCCGATCGGAATCGGATCGTGAGTTTGGCGTGAGGATCTCCTTCGCCGCCGGAGCGCGCGACCGAAGACGCACGGACGGTGCTACCTCCGGGGGCGTGGCCGTTCCCCCCACGCGCGCGAGCGAGGCGCCTCGAACCGGACGGTCGTGATCCGATGGAGGCCGATCCGATGCTCCTTTCTTCCCGACGCTGCCACCGAGCGCAGCCGCCGACCCGCGCCGCCCGAATCCGCGCGCACCTCGACGCGATCGGCCTCTCGCTCTTCGCGCTGCTCGCGCTCGTGACCGGCGCACAGAGCGCGGCGGCACAGGTCATGGTCGGCCCGATCTCCTATGAGATCACCGGCACGATCGACGGGTTCTCGTTCGACTCCCTCGGCCCGGTCGACTACTTCCCGACCGGCTTCGTGCCCTACGAAAACGGCGCGGCCTACACGCTGACCTTCACGCTCGACCCGAGCGCGCCGCTCACGGGAAGCGGCGCAACCTTCGCCGGCTACGACACGGCGCTCTCGAACCTGCTCCTCGAGATCGAACTCTTCGAGGGCGGATTCGATTTCGTCTCGGCCGACGAGGCCGGCGTCTTCGAGACCTTCAACGCGTTCTTCCACACCTGGGCTCCGGGCGCCTTCGAGGGCAACCCGAACTTCTCGTCGACGATCCCGGATTTCGACGTCGAGGACGACTTCGGCAATACGGAGACGGTCTTCTTCACGAGCTTCGACGTCGTCCTCTTCGACGACACGCTCTCGCTCTACACGATGAACCCGGCGGAGCTCGTGGCGCCCGACCTCTCGGACGCCTCTTCGGCCCAGATCGATCTGTTCTTCCAGGACTTCAACACGGGCGACGCCTTCGTGGCGATCTCCGGCACCGTCGACACGGTCACCGTCCCGGAGCCTCTCTTCGCGCCCGCTCTCCTGCTCGGCG
>JBCCZJ010000338.1:0-6082 GCA_039187915.1 Myxococcota bacterium | reverse complement strand
TCCTGCGCAAGATGGGCGAGCCCCGGATCCACGCAGCGATCGTGTGCGCCTCGACCTCCTGCCCGCCGCTCATGCGCAGCGCCTTCCGCGCGGAGCAGCTGGACGCCCAGCTCGATGCGGCCATGGCCCGCTGGCTGGCGAGCCCCGAAAAGGGCGTGGCGATCGATCGCGCGAGCAAGACCGTCCGCGCGTCGGCCATCTTCGACTGGTTCGAGGAGGACTTCGAGGCCCAGGGCGGCGTCCTCGCGACGATCGCGCGGCACGTCCCCGAGACGGACGCCGCGTGGCTGCGCGGCCCCGGTCGCAACGCCCGGATCCGTCACTTCGACTACGACTGGAGCCTGAACGACGCGCGCTAGGCGTGCGCTTCGCACCCGCCCGGACGGCCGCCTCGGAGCGCCCCCCCGCCCCGGCCCTCAGATCGCCGCGGCGGGGTTCGCGAGCGCGACGAGCGCATGCTCGAAGTCTCCGGTCGCGCGGCAGGTGAGCCCTCCCTGCCGCGTGTCCTTGCCGGGCTGGAAGGTCGTGAAGCGGATCGACTCCGTCCGCGGACCGAACGCCCGGGCGCTCCCGGGGGCTTCGTCCGCGTCGAGCGGATGGAAGGTGGCGTTCCCGCTGATCTCGATCTCGACCTGGTAGCGGCTCTTGACCGTGACCCGCGTGCGGCGCTTGCCTTCGGGCTGGAGGAAGATCGTGGCGCTCGCGTCGAGATCGACCCGCCGCTCGACGTCGCTCACCCGGAAGCCGTCTTCGACCGCGGCGGCCTCGGTGTAGCGACTCGATTCGGCGACGACGTATTCGAAGCGCTCGGGCGCCGCGTCCTCGGCCGGACGGAAGGTCCGGGTCGTTCGCCCACAGTCGACGAAGCGGGCGGGCTTGTTGAATGCGGCGGCCAGGTCGCTCGAGCGCGCGAGGTCCACCCGCACGAAGCGGGACGCCTTCTCGAGGGCCGCGACCCGGTACGGGCTCTCCGACAGGCGCCGGATCAGGGCGTTCCAGGTCGTCTCGAAATCGAGATCGACCACCGTCTCCACGACGACGGGTCGCTCCACCGGCGGCTCGTAGACCGCCTCGGAAGCGATCTCACGCTCGTTCGGAGCGCAGGCGGGCAGCGAAGCGACGAGGGCGAGGATCGCCGTGACCAACGGAGCACGCGGGATCGCGCGCAGGGCTCTTCCAGAACGTCGAGACAACCGGGACTCCAGGCATCGGCCGCGTTCGGCCGGCGCCCATGATCCCGAAAGTCACGCCGGAAGGCTACCGAGGCGCGGCGCCCCCGTGGCACGATACGGGCCCCGCCCGCTGAACGCGCGAGCGGAGGCGTCGCGCCGTCGCGCCGGGTTCAGCTCCGGGTTCAGCACCGGGTTCAGCGCTGGGTTCAGCGCCGCGTTCAGCGCGTCCAGGAGAGGAAGGTCTCGAAGAGCCGCTTCACGGTCGGCGTGAGCCGCGTGCGCGTGTAGGCCCCGGCGGCGCGCTTGATGGCCTCGCCCTGGGTCGGGTAGGGGTAGATCACGCCGGTGAAGGCGCCGAGGCCGATGCCGTGTTGGATCGCCATCGTGAGCTGGGTGATCAGGTCGCCGGCGTGCGCCGCGACGATGGTCGCCCCGACGATCTTGTCCGTGCCCTTCTTCACGTGGACCTTCACGAGGCCCTCTTCCTGCCCGTCCGTCACGGCGCGGTTCGATTCGGCGATGCCGACCTGGTAGGTGTCGATCTCGACGCCCTGCTCCGCCGCGTCGCGCTCGTAGAGCCCGACGTGGGCGATCTCGGGTTCGGTGTAGGTGGACCAGGGCATGACCAGATCGGAGAGCTTCTTGCGGCCGAAGGGACCGACCGCGAAGAGCGCGTTCTGGACGGCGATCTTCGCCGCGGCGTCCGCGGCGTGGGTGAACTTCCACTGCATGCAGACGTCTCCGACCGCCCAGATGCGCTTGTTGCTCGTGCGCAGGGTGTCGTCGACCTCGACGCCCTTACGGGGGTCGAAGCGGACGCCCACGGCCTCGAGGCCCATGCCCTCGACGTTCGGCGCGCGTCCGGCGCCGACGAGGATCTCGTCGACGACCAGCTCCCGCGCGCCCTTGTCGGGGCACGTCAGGTGGATCACGCGTTCGTCGCCGCGGCGCTCGACACGCTCGATTCCGCAGCGGAAGATCAGGTCGACCCCCTCGCGCTTCATCACGTCCTGCACGATCGCCGCCGCGTCGGGATCTTCGCGCGTCAGGATCTGGTCCATGCGCTCGAGGATGTGGACCTGGGAGCCGAGCCGCTGGAAGGACTGGGCGAGCTCGCAGCCGATCGGCCCGGCACCGATCACGGCGATCCGCTTCGGGCGTTCGGTCAGCGAGAAGACCGTCTCGTTGTCGAGATAGCCGGCCTCTGCGAGGCCCTCGATCGGCGGGGCGACGGCGCGCGCGCCGGTCGCGATCACGGCCTTCTTGTACTCGAGGGTCTGCCCCTCGACTTCGACGCGTCCTTCTCCCACGAACGTCGCGTCGCCGAGATAGACGTCGATCCCGAACTCCTCGGAGTACCGCTCCGCCGAGTCCTCGTGACTGATCCGCGCCCGGATCTCGCGCATGCGCCGCATGACCTCGCCGAAGTCGCCGAGGTCGGCGTCGCTTCCCGGCATCCCGAAGCGAGCCGCCTCGCGGGCCTCGTGCACCACCTGGGCGCCGCGGATCACCGCCTTCGACGGCACGCAGCCGACGTTGAGACAGTCGCCGCCCATCAGGTGGCGCTCGATCAGGGCGACCTTCGCGCCGAGGCTCGACGCGATCAGCGCCGTGATCAGACCGCCGGTTCCGGCGCCGAGGACGACGAGGTTGTAGCGGCCGTCGGGCGTCGGGTTCTGCCACTTCGGCGGGTGGACGTTCTCGACGAGCTGGTCGTTCCATTCGTCGGCGGGGAGGATCTGGATCGGCTCGGCCATTGGTCGGGCTCTCTTTCTCGTGTTGCGCTTCCGGCCCAGGGTCGGACCCGGAAGGGGGAAATCAGGCGGACGCGTCTTCTTCGGTCGCCGCGTCGAGGGCACGGCGCGCGATGCGCGTGATGTAGAGGGTGACGACCAGCGTCGCGAGGAGGCCGACGCCGCGCACGACCCAGTCGGCCGTGCCCGCTTCGGTCTGGACGCCTCCGGCCACCGCGGCGACGTCGCCGATCAGCTTGCCGGTGTAGACGTAGAGCAGCGTGCCGGGCAGCATGCCGACCGACGCGATCACGTAGTCGACGAGGCGGACCTGCGTCAGTCCCAGCGCGTAGTTCAGCAGGTTGAAGGGGAAGATCGGCGAGAGCCGCAGGAGGAACACGATCTTGCGCCCCTCCTTGCCGACGGCGCGGTCGATCGCCGCGAAGCGGGCGTCGCCTTCGATGCGGCGTTCGACCGCGGCGCGCGCGCCGTGCCGCGCGATCAGGAAGGCGCCGGTCGATCCGAGGACGGCGGCGAGGAAGACGTAGAGCGTGCCCTCGGCGAGACCGAAGATCGCGCCGGAGGCCAGCGTCAGGACCGAGCCCGGCACGAAGCCGATCACGGCGGCCGCGTATCCTAGGATGAAGACGATCGGTCCGGCAGGCCCGAGGCCCCCGACCCATTCCGCGAAGCGCGGCACGTAGGCGCCGGCGCTTCGTCCGAGCACGATCACGAGGCCGAGGAGCGCCACGCCGATCACGATCTTGAGGACGAGTCCGCCTCGACCCGATTCCGTGGTTGCTTCTTCTTCTACTCCGGTCGGCGCTGCCATCGTCGATCCTCCCGATCCTGTGTTCGCCGGATTGGGCAATCCCGGCTTCGTGGGAGGTGGTACGCCGTCTGGAGCAATTCGGATACGGGCGTCGAAGAAAAAGATGGGGCGACCGCGGGTCAGGGAAGGCGCCGCGGTTCCTTCGTGAAACGGCAGCGCGCAGGGTTCAGCGCACAGGGCCGGAGAGCGTCGCGCACAGCTCTTCCCCGCGGCCCAGCACCTCGAAGTCGAGGCGGAAGCCCCTCTCGCGGAAGTCGGCCACGAGGCTTCGGATCGCGGTCCCCGCGAGCCACGTCTCCGGCGAGTCGGCGGCAACGCGCAGCGGCACGACGTTGTCGCCCGGGGATCGCGCAGGATCGTCGGCTTCGCGCAGCGCGAGCTGCCAGCGCAGCACGACGCGCCCTGCCCCGGCGACGGCCATCCGCTCGGCCGGGCGCGCGGCGGCGAGGAGCAGCTCGCAGCCCGCCGGCGCATGCAGCGAGGCGAGCCGGACGAGCTTCGCGAAGCGCGCGCGCTCGTCGTCCCCGATCGCGAGCCACGTCTCCGGATCGGCGTCGAGGCGAAGGGCTTGATCGCGGGCCGCGAGACCGTCCCGCACACGCGCCGCCACGTCCTCGAGCACGTCCTGCGATCGTTCGGAGACCTCGTCGCGCATCAAAGGGTCCCGTCGGCGGCCGGCGGCGCGTCCCGCACGACGACGCGGGACATCACCAGCGAGAGGACGAGCACGATCAGCCCCATCGCGAGCAGCACGTTGCTCACGCCGAAACGGTCGCCGAGGCCGCCGGTGATCGGCGAGACCAGACTGAATCCGGCGAAGGCGAGGAAGTTGAGGGACATCACCCGCCCCATGAAGGCGACCTCGGTGACCCGCGCGGTCACGGCCCCGTTCAAGGCGTGGAAGCCGCCGCTCGTCGCCCCCACCAGCACGATCGCCACCAGCCCGGTCTCGAAAGTCGGCGCGAGCGCGAAGAGCACGAGGGTCACGCCGAAGCCGATCGCCATCCAGGAGTAGATCCGGGTCGCGACACCGGCGTCGGCGAAGCGCGCGAGGGAGAGGCTCGCCGTGAAGGCGCCCAGGGCAGAGAAGATCGCGACGATCGCGACGTCTTCCCGAGGCCGCCCGACCTCGGTCTCGAGCCAGCCGTTCATCAGCGCGACATGAGGGAAGCCGACCAGCATCACGCTCACGAAGAAGACCAGCAGGTTCCGGAGCCGGACGTGACGCCAGGCGTACTCGAGCCCCTCTCGCAGGTCCGTCAGCACGTGGGTCTCGCCCACGTTCTCCCGCACCACCGATCGCGGCAGCAGCAAGAGCAGCAGAGCCGAGGAGAGGTAGAGCCCGGCCATCGTCCAGTAGGCCGCCGCCGGCCCCATCGCCTCGATCCGCAGGAACGAGCCCGCCACCGCCGGGCCGACCAGCCGCGACGTCGTGTTCGAGACGTTCGTGAGGGTCATCGCGTTGCCCCGCAGCGAGTCGGGCACGAGGTCGACGACGAGCGCCTGGCGCGCAGGACCGATGAAGGCGAAGGCGCTGCCCATCACGAAGGAGTTGAAGGCCAGGTTCGCGACCGTGATCGTGCCGTTCGAGTAGCGGACGGCGAGCACCGCGAGCGACGTCGCGGACACGCTCTGGCCGATCGCGATCACGAGACGCTTCGGGAGGCGATCCGCGTAGGCGCCGCCGATCGGACCGATCAGCATCATGCCGAGCCCCTGCCCGAAGACCGCCGTCCCGACGGCGACGTTCAACCCCTCGAGCTCGTAGGCGACGTAGCCCTGCACGAGGGTCGACATGAAGAAGGCCGTGAAGGAGAGGATCGTTCCGACGAAGAGCGTGCGGAAGTCGGGGACGCGGAACGCGCCGAACGTACCCTGGCTCTCGGGAGGCATCCCGCGAGGGTAACACCCGGGCGCTGCCTCGGACGGGCCCGGGACCTCGACCCGGAGCGCGACACGGTGCGGGCGCCGGACATGAAGACGCCGCGTCCACCCGGGTGGACGCGGCGCTTCGGTGTAGGCCTCTTCGCAGAGGGGCAGTCGGGCGGCGGCGCCCGGGTCAGAGTTTCCGGGCGAGCGACACGAGTTCGAGGAACTCGCGACGCTCGCCGTGCACGTCGTCGCCGACGGCGCCTTCGGCGAGGCGCTCGACGAGCCGGTAGTTCCCGGCCCCCGTGTACTCGCTGTCGCGCAGCAACATCCCGAAGAGCGCGACGGCGGTCGAAAAGCGCGCGCTCTCGCTGGCGGACTTGAGGCGCCCCGGCTGGCCGGCCAGCGCCACGCTGAGGAGCCGGCTCTCGTCCTCGCCGGGGTCCTTGTAGCGGAGCTGGACGGTCAGCCATTCT
>JBCCZJ010000337.1:0-6106 GCA_039187915.1 Myxococcota bacterium | reverse complement strand
TCCTCGACGAGGACGGGGATTTCGAGACCCGCCTGAACCCGCTTGCGGCGGTCGATCTCGAATCCCTCGGCGAGGACGACGTCGAATACGTGCAGAACATGCTGCGCAAGCATTTCGACTACACCCGCAGCCAGCGCGCCGAAGACATCCTCAAGAAGTGGGACACCTACGCGCCCCGGATCGTGAAGGTCTTCCCGACCGAGTACCGCGAGGCCCTCGAAAGAATGGCGGCCGAGGGCATCACCCCCTCCCGCTAGTCGAACGCAACACGACGCGACGCGCCGGGCGTGCTCGCGACGAACCCCCAGGACGCAGGGCCTTCGGAGAAGGCGGGGCGTCGAGAGAGACCCAGATGGCGAAGCCCACCGGATTCCTCGAGCAGAGGCGAGAGAACGTCACCTACCGCGACAAGCAGGAGCGGATCGGCGACTTCAAGCAGGTGATGAACACGATCCCGCTCGAGGACCTGCAGGCGCAGGCGTCCCGCTGCATGGACTGCGGCATTCCCTTCTGCAGCAACCCGAACAGCGGCCGCGGCGGCTGTCCCCTCGGAAACATCATTCCCGACTGGAACGACCTCGTCTATCGCGGCAAGTGGGAAGAGGCCATCAGCCGGCTCCACTCGACGAACAACTTCCCCGAGTTCACCGGCTCGATCTGTCCCGCGCCCTGCGAGGCCGGCTGTGTGCTCGGGATCAACGACGACCCGGTCACGATCAAGAACGTCGAGTTCAAGATCGTGAGCGAAGGCTGGGACCGCGGCTTCATCAAGACCGTGATCCCGGAGCGCCGATCCGGCAAGTCGGTCGCCGTCGTCGGCTCGGGGCCCGCGGGACTGGCCGCGGCGCAGCAGCTCGCCCGCGCGGGCCACACGGTCACGCTCTTCGAGAAGAGCGATCGGATCGGTGGGCTCCTCCGTTACGGCATCCCCGAATTCAAGATGGAGAAGTGGATCATCGATCGACGCCTCGAGCAGATGAAGGCGGAGGGGGTGTCGTTCCAGACGGGCGTCGAGGTCGGCAAGGACTTGAGCACGGCGGATCTGCGCAAGAACTTCGACGCGGTGCTCCTCACCATGGGCGCCGAGCACCCCCGAGACCTGCCGGTCGACGGGCGCGAGCTCGAGGGCGTCCACTTCGCCATGGAGTTCCTCCCGCAGGCGACGAAGCGCTGGCACGGAGACCAGCTGCCGCCGGAGGACGACATCCTGGCGGGCGGGAAGCACGTGGTCGTCCTCGGGGGTGGGGATACGGGCTCCGATTGTGTGGGGACCAGCCTCCGGCAGGGCGCCGAGTCGGTGACCTCGCTCGAGCTCCTCGACGAGCCGCCGCACGGGAAGAATCCGTCTACGCCCTGGCCGATGTGGCCGATGATTGCCCGCGGGTCCAGCTCCCACGACGAGGGCGGGACGCGGAAATACGCCATGATGACGAAGCGTTTTTCGGGGTCGAATGGCCGCATCGAGAAGCTCCACGGCGTCCAGGTGCGCTTCGGCGATCCCGACGAGAGCGGACGGCCGGTGATGGAGGAGGTCGAGGGCAGCGAGTTCGAGATGGATGCGGACCTCGTCCTGCTCGCCCTGGGCTTCCTCGGGCCCGTCCAGTCCGGCCTGATCGACGACCTCGGACTGAAGCTCGACCCGCGCGGGAACATCGAGGCGAGCCTCGACGACTACCGCACCTCCGAGCCGGGGGTTTTCGCCGCCGGGGACTGCCGCCGCGGTCAGAGCCTCGTGGTCTGGGCCCAGTGGGAGGGCCGCGAGGCGGCGCGCGCCATCGATCGCTACCTCATGGGCGAGTCGCGCCTCCAGTCGCGCAATACGGTCGGCAACTACCCGGTCTGAACCCGAGGGTTCCTGCTCGGCCGGACGCGCGATCGCGACGAAACGTCGGCCGACGGAACACGTGCGAGACACCTCGCCGTGCGCGCCGTCACCTTTTGTTTGGGGACGGACGCGGGCGCGTTTCCTCGGTCCCCAGCCTCCCCGAATCGTGTAGTCTAGAGCCGAGCGGGTGAATCCAACGCGAGGACGGGGCGCGAACGTTGGCGAGAGAAGGTCTTCAGACGGATCCGGTTTCCGAAAACGCGACGGACGCGAAGCACTTCGACTTCGAGCGACTCGAGCGCGCCGTCGCCTTTCTCCTCGAGGAGCACGAGCGGCTTTCCTCCGAGAAAGCGGCGCTTCTCGACGAACTCGTCGAACGCGAGTCCCGCATAACATCGCTCGAAGCGACACTCGATCGCGAGCGGTCGACCCGCCGATCGGCGGTGGAAGGCGTGGACAAGATCCTCGCGCGGCTCGAACAGCTGCAGGCGAGCGCCACCGCCGCCGCGGGGCCGGCATGAGCGACGACGCGAAGTCCTCGTCGGTGGTCGCGGTCCGCATCGCCGGCCACGAGTACAAGATCCGGAGTGACGGCGATCCGCAGGGCTTGAAGGAGATCGCCGGCTACGTCGATCGCGCCATGGCCCGGGTGCGCGAGCGGACGGGGACGGTCGACACGTTCGACGTCGCCGTCCTCACTTGCCTGAACCTCGCGCGTGAGATCCTCGCACTGCGCGAATCGCGCACGCCGGAGGGCTCGACGGCGATCGAGGACGAGAAGCTCCGCGCGCTGATCGAGCAGGTCGAGTCGGCCCTGATCGCGAAGCCGGCGGGCCTCGGGGCCGCCCCGGACGCGGCAAGCGAGTCCGACGAGAGCGGGAATGCGGGCGGTGCGACGACGCTCGAGCTGCCGAGCGTCGAGAGTCTGCGCGAGCGTGACGAGGCGGACGACGCGGAGGGCGGGCACGCCACGCCGCGAGTGGCGGCAGGCGGCCGCGATCGCGCGTCCTGACGGCGCGATTCGCCACCGCGGGCACCTGCGCTGGAACTCTCGCGGGCACTTTCACGGGCACCTTCGCTGGCACTTTCACGGGCACCTGCGCTGGCACTTTCACCGGCTCCCCCGACCCGCCGGCGTCGTCGTCTCTGCTTCTCTGGCCGCGATGAGCGACGCGAAGTCCGGGCTCCGACGGCGCATGCGGGCGACGCTGGCGACCGTCCCTGCTGACGAGGCGGAATCGGCCGGGATCGCCGTCGCGCATCGTGTGGCCGCCTTGTCGATCTGGTCCGCGCCGACGACGGTCGCGCTCTACGCGAGCCTGCCCGGCGAGCTCGCGACCCGCACGTTGATCGAGGCGGCCTGGCAGGCGGGCCATCGCGTGCTGCTTCCGCGGGTGGTCGGGCCGGGCGTGCTCGTGTTCGCGGAACACCGCGACGGCGCGCCGCTGGCGAAAGGGGCCTTCGGCGTGGCCGAGCCCGGTGAGGGCGCGCCGGTCGTCGGGCTGGCAGAGGCGCAGTTGATCGCCGTGCCCGGGCTCGCCTTCGACCGGCTCGGGGGGCGCCTGGGTCGCGGGGCGGGCTACTATGACCGCGCGCTCGCCTCGCTCGGCCCGCCGCGCGCGGCTGCGTCGGAAACGGCGGCGGGGCGCGTGGCGCCGCGCGCGATCGGGCTGGCCTTCGATCGGCAGCTCGTGGCGTCCGTTCCGATGGACGCGCACGACGTCCGATTGGATGCCGTGGCGACGCCCTCGGCGCTCCACCTCCTGGGCGGAACCGGCGAGGCCCGATCGCAAGGGTAGACGACGAGGGAGCAGGGAGTTCGATGACCGACGCAGCGATCCAGCAGGAGGTCCAGCGGCAGCTGGCCGTGATGCGCGAGGGCGCCGTCGACTTCCATGGCGAGGCCGAGCTGGCCTCCCGGCTCGCGGTCTGCCTGAAGGAGGATCGGCCGCTCCGCATCAAGCTGGGCCTCGATCCCTCTTCGCCGGACCTGCATCTGGGACACAGCGTCGTCTTGATGAAGCTGCGCCGATTCCTCGAGCTCGGTCACACGCCGATCTTCCTCGTCGGTGACTTCACGGCACGCATCGGGGATCCGTCGGGCAAGAGCAAGACGCGGCCTGCGCTCGACGAGCGCCAGGTGCGCGAGAACGCGAAGACCTACGTCGATCAGGTCTCCCGTCTGCTGGACGTCTCGCAGGTCGAGGTCCGCTACAACGGCGAGTGGATGGACGCGATGGGGCCCGCGGACTTCGTACGCCTCTGCTCCCACTCGACGGTCGCGCGGATGCTCGAGCGCGACGATTTCTCGAAGCGGTATGCGGGGGAGATTCCGATCTTCCTCCACGAGTTCCTCTATCCGTTCGTACAGGGCTACGACTCGGTCGCCCTCGAATGCGACGTCGAGCTCGGGGGGACGGACCAGACTTTCAATCTCCTGATGGGACGCGAGCTCCAGCGCGCGTACGGACAGCCGCCACAAGCGGTCATCACCCACGGCCTGCTCGTCGGGCTCGATGGGCACGAAAAGATGAGCAAGAGCCTCGGAAACGCGATCGGCATCCTCGACGCGCCGGCCGACATGTACGGCAAGGTGATGAGCATTCCGGACGCCGCGATGTCCGAATGGCATCGCTACCTGGCGATGGGAGACTGGGCCGAGCTCGGGGCCGACCTCGCCCGCTTCGCAGAAGGGCAGGGCGATCCGATGTCCCTTAAACACCGACTCGCGCACGGCATCGTGGCGCGGATCCACGACGCGAGCGCAGCGGAGGCGGCCGGGGAACAATTCCGGAAGGTCGTGCAGCGCAAGGAGATGCCTGACGACATTCCGGAGGTCGACGTCGCGCTCGGCGGCCGCGACGGGATCAAGCTCTTCGAGCTACTCGTCGAAGCGAAGCTGGCTTCGAGCAAGAGCGAGGCGCGGCGCCTGGCGCAGCAGGGCGGGGTCTCGGTCGATCAGTCTCGCGTGAGCGATCCGACGGCCCCGGTCGAACCGGGGGAGCATCTGGTTCAGGTCGGCAAGCGGCGCTTCGCCCGGGTGCGGATCGGCTGAGCGCGGCCGGGAACGCCTTTCGGGGAAGCGACCGGCAACTCTGGCCGTTCTCGCCATGCACCGACCCGGAAAAAAAGGCCGAAAAAGCGCGAAAGGCTCAAGAATTTCCCTTGCGCCGATGGGCGGCGTCCCGTAAGTTCCGGCGCCCGCTGCGGGGATCACTCGCGGGGGTTTCCCAAGCCATAGACCGGACTTCACGTCGCTCACCTCGCGGCGCCGGGCTCCTTCGGCTCTGGGTTTTTGGTTCGTGTTCGCACAGACAGTCTGGATGGCGCTCTTGACCGGCGCCCAGGACCTCGAGCGATCTTTGAAAACTGAATAGCGTGTGGTTCGCAGAGTCGGGTGGGGACACTCGGCGAAGCGGATCGAGACAACATTCAAGAAAAGTCCCCTAGCAGGACGCGTTGAGTGGGCCTCGCGCTCACTTCACGCAGCAGTCCTGCTTGCGATCATGACCCTTGCTCGCCCTGTCAGGGCGTCTCTCTTCGGAGAGTGCCTCGCAAGCAGCAGGGAGTCAGCCAAATTTAAACTGGAGAGTTTGATTCTGGCTCAGGACGAACGCTGGCGGCGTGCTTAAGACATGCAAGTCGTACGAGAAAGTCACTTCGGTGGCGAGTAAAGTGGCGCACGGGTGAGTAACGCGTGGGTAATCTGCCCTCAGGTCTGGGATAACCCCGGGAAACCGGAGCTAATACCGGATAAGACCACGATGACTTCGGTCGATGTGGGAAAAGGTGGCCTCTCGAAGAAGCTATCACCAGAGGATGAGCCCGCGTTTGATTAGCTTGTTGGTGAGGTAACGGCTCACCAAGGCTCCGATCAATAGCTGGTCTGAGAGGATGATCAGCCACACTGGAACTGAGACACGGTCCAGACTCCTACGGGAGGCAGCAGTCGGGAATATTGGGCAATGGAGGCAACTCTGACCCAGCAACGCCGCGTGAAGGATGAAGGCCCTCGGGTCGTAAACTTCTGTCGAGAGGGAAGAAACGCGTAAGGTTAATACCCTTGCGTCTGACGGTACCTCCAAAGGAAGCACCGGCTAACTCCGTGCCAGCAGCCGCGGTAATACGGAGGGTGCAAGCGTTGTTCGGATTTATTGGGCGTAAAGCGAGTGTAGGCGGTTTGTCAAGTCGGGTGTGAAATCCCAGGGCCCAACCCTGGAACTGCACCCGATACTGGCAGGCTAGAATTCCGGAGAGGGTGGCGGAATTCCCGGTGTAGGG
>JBCCZJ010000336.1:0-6153 GCA_039187915.1 Myxococcota bacterium | reverse complement strand
GGCGGAAAGAGGCTAGGACCGGCCCGTCAGGCGCCGAGCGCGCGGGCCGCGTCGGTGAAGGCCTTCACGCCCTCGACGGGGGTGTCGGGCAGGCAGCCGTGGCCGAGGTTCAGCACGTGGCCGCGGGCCGGCGCGGCGGCTTCGGCCATCTCCCGCACCATGTCGAAGATCCGCTCGCGCGGGGCGTGCAGCCAGCACGGGTCGAGGTTGCCCTGGAGGCTGACCGCGTCGCCGTGCGCCTTCGCGACCTCGTCGAGGCGGACGCGCCAGTCGAGGGAGATCACGTCCGCTCCGGCCGCCGCGATCCGGTCGACCACGTGCGACCCGTTCTGCACGTAGAGGATCATCGGCGCGGGCTCGTCCCGGAGCGCCGCGGCGATCCGCTCGTGGTAGGGCTGGACCCAGCGCCCGTACGCCGCGGGATCGAGCAGCCCCGCCCAGGTATCGAAGAGCTGGACGGCTTCCGCCCCCGCCTCGATCTGCGCCTTCAGGTAGTCGATCGTCAGCACGGTCAGCTTCTCGAGCAGCGCCTCGACCTCGTCGGGGCGCTTCTGGAGCATCGACTTGAGGATCGAGAAGTCCTTCGAGCCGCTGCCCTGGATCAGGTAGGCAGCCAGCGTGAACGGGGCACCGCCGAAGCCCAGCAGCGGAATGTCCCTGGGCGCGAGCGCCTCACGAAGTCGCCCGAGGATCTCGTACACGAAGGGCACGGTCTCCCGCGGATCGGGCACACGGAGCTTCTCGATCTGGCCGGCCTCGCGAATCGGCTCCGCGATCACGGGTCCGGGCGCGAAGTCGAGGTCGACCCCCATGCCCGGGATCGGCGTGAAGATGTCCTGAAAGAGGATCACCGCCTCGGCCCCGACCAGATCGATCGGCTGCAGCGAGACCGTCACGGCCCGCTCCACGTCCTCGCACATCTCGAGGAACGTGACGCCCTTCCGGACCGCGCGGTACTCGGGCAGGTAGCGACCAGCCTGGCGCATCAGCCACACCGGCGGACGATCGACCTCCTCACCCCGGCAGGTGCGGAGAAAACGCTCTCGCGGATTCAATACGACCCCAGCTCGGCCCAGCGGTTCCGGTGATGCGCGGCGTCGCCGAAGGTGAGCTCCGCAGCGCGGGCCCGCTTCAGGTAGAAGCCGATGTCGTACTCGTCGGTCATGCCGACGCCGGCGAAGATCTGGACGCCCTCGTTCGCGGCGAGCAGGTAGGCCTCGGAGCACTTCGCTTTCGCGAGGCTCACGAGCTTCGTCGCCTCCGGATCTCCGGCGTCGAGCGCGCGTGCCGCGGCCATCACGCAGGAGCGGGCGAGCTCGATCTCGCAGAAGACCTCGGCCGCCCGGTGCTGGAGCCCCTGGAAGGAGCCGATCTTGACGCCGAACTGCTCGCGGGTCTTCAGGTACTCGACCGTGAGGTCGAACGCCTCGCTCATTCCGCCGAGCATCTCGGCGCAGAGCACGCAGATCGCCCGATCGAGCACGTCGTCGAGCAGCGCAGCGCCCTGCCCCTCGCCCCCCAGGATGGACGTCGCTGCGACCTCGACGCCGTCGAGCGCCACGATCGCGGCGTTGCGATGGTCGACGCGGGTCTGCGGCGTGAGCGAGACGCCCGCGGTGCCGGTCTCGACGAGGAAGAGCGTGATGCCTTCCCGGTCGCCCGCTTCTCCGGAGACGCGCGCCGGCACGATCACGGCGTCGGCGCCGACCGCGTCGAGGACCTGCGACTTCTCACCGGTCAGGCGAAAGCCATCCGGCGTCTTCTCCGCCGTGGTCGAGATCGCGTAGGCGTCGTAGCGCGAGGCCTTCTCCTGGTGCGCGAAGGTGACGACCTTCGAGCCGTCGACGACCTTCGGGAGCCATTCCTTCTTGAGGGCGGCGTTGCCGCCGAGCGCGAGCGCCGAACCGCCCATCGTCACGCCGCCCAGGAAGGGCTCCGGCGCGAGCTTGCGACCGAGCGCCTCCACGATCAGCACCAGCTCGGCGAAGCCCATGCCGGCGCCGCCGACCTCTTCATCGAAGGGAATGCCGGTCCAGCCGAGTCCCGCCATCTCCTTGTAGAGATCGGGCGAATAGCCGAGCTCGGCGCCGCTGTCGCGCAGCTCGCGGAAGCGCGCGACCGGCGAGTGCTCGTCCACGAAGTCGAGCGCGGTCTGCGCGATCATCTGCTGGTCTTCGTCCAGGATCAGTTGCATGGGGGACTTCCCTCGCGCTTCAGGCCGGCAGGCCGAGCACGCGCTTGGCGATCACGTTCAGCTGGACCTCGGAGGTCCCGCCCTCGATGGAGTTGCCGCGGCTGCGGAGCCAGTCGCGCGTCGTGCCGAGGGCGAACTCGTCGAAGCCCTCGCCTTCCCAGCCGAGGGCGTCGGGTCCGAGGATCCGGACCATCAGCTCCATGCGCGTCTTGTTGAGCTCCGTGCCGTAGAGCTTGAACATCGAGCTCTCGGGCCCCGGGTTGTGGCCGGCCTTCGCGGCGTCGGCCGTGCGCTGGGTCGTGAGCCCGAAGGCCTTCGTCTCCATCTCCATCCGGGCGACGTCGTCGCGGAGGATCGGGTCGGAGATCCGGCCGCCCTGCTCTCCCACGCGCTCGACCGCGAGGCTCGAGAGGAAGCTGCGCTCGCCGGCCTTCTTCGTGCCGCCCGCCGAGGAGCCGAACGTGTCGGCGATCATCGACCGCTCGTGGCCGAGCAGCGCCTTCGCGACCGTCCAGCCCGCGCCGATCTCGTGGATGACGTTCTTCACGGGGACCCGGACGTCGGTGAAGTGGGTCTCGCAGAACGGCGACTTGCCCGAGATCAGCAGGATCGGGCTCACGCTCACGCCCGGATCGTCCATGTCGATCAGGATGAAGGTGATGCCTTCTTGCTTGATCCCCGAGTTGTCGTTCCGCACGAGGGCGAAGATCCAGTCGGCCTGATCGGCGTAGCTCGTCCAGACCTTCGTGCCGTTGATGACGAAGTGATCCCCGTCCCGCTCGGCCTTCGTCTGGAGCGAGGCGAGATCGGAGCCCGCGCCCGGTTCGGAGTAGCCCTGGCACCAGCGGATTTCGCCGCGGATGATCTTCGGGAGGTGCTCCTGCTTCTGCTCTTCGTTGCCGAACTGAAGGAGCGTCGGGCCGATCATCGTCAGGCCGAAGCCGACCAGCGCCGGCGGGAGCCCGAGGGCCTTCATCTCCTGGCTGAGCACCTTCGCCTCGGCCTTCGAGAGACCGCCGCCGCCGTACTCGGTCGGCCACATCGGCGCCGTCCAGCCCTTCGCGCCCATGCGCTCGAGCCAGAGCTTCTGGTCGGGGTGCGCGAACTCGGGGTTTCGGCCACCCCAGACGCCGTTCAGCTCGTCCGCCTTGATTCCCTTCACGCCCTCCGGCGCGTTCTCTTGCAACCACGCCCGCGCTTCCGCGCGAAACGCTTCGAGGTCCGACATGTCGACCTGCCTCCTGCCCGTTGTCCGGAGCGCCGATTGTAACGGGCTGCCGGGGATTTTCTGCCCTTCTGCGGGTACCCGGCGTCCCGGGTCGGGGCGCTCTGGAAAGGACCGCTAGACTCCCGACCGCAATGCGAATTCTGCTTGCCAGTCCCCGCGGTTTCTGTGCCGGCGTCGACCGGGCGATCGACATCGTCGAGCTCGCCCTCGCTCGGGAAGACCGTCCCGTCTACGTGCGCCACGAGATCGTGCACAATCGCCACGTCGTGGAGGGGCTGCGCGCCAAGGGCGCCACCTTCATCGAGGACCCGGAGGACGCGCCCGAGGGGGCGATGCTCATCTATTCCGCGCACGGCGTCTCACCGGAGATCCGCGAGCGCGCCGAGACCCAGCAGCTCGAGACGATCGACGCGACCTGCCCGCTCGTGACGAAGGTGCACAACGAGGTCCGGCGCATGGTCGCCGATGGGTTCGAGATCGTGATGATCGGGCACCACGGTCACGTCGAGGTCGAGGGCACGATGGGACAGGCGCCGGACTCGATGCACCTCGTCGAGACGGCGGAGGACGTCGAGCGCCTCGAGGTGCGGAACCCGGAGCGGCTCGGCTGCGTGACCCAGACGACGCTTTCGGTCGACGACACGCGCGACGTGATGGACGCCCTGGCGCGCAGGTTCCCGAAGATCGTCCTGCCGAAACGCGACGACATCTGTTATGCCACGCAGAACCGGCAGGATGCGGTCAAGGACCTGGCGGAGCACGCGGACCTCGTATTGGTCGTCGGGGCGCCGGCGTCGTCGAACAGCAACCGGCTCGTCGAGGTCGCGTCCCGCCGCGGCGTCCCCGCCTACCTGATCCAGTCGGCCGAAGAGCTCGACGATACCTGGCTCGAGGGCGTGGACTGCGTCGGGATCACCGCCGGCGCATCGACCCCCGACGTCCTCGTCCAGGGCGTGATCCAGCACCTGCGCGACTACGCCAAGGACGAAGCCGTGCTCGATTCGCTCCCCGAGGTCGACGAGGGCGTCCGCTTCAAGCTGCCTCGCGAACTGCGACGACCGTGATCGCCGGACAGGCCGCGGCATGACGGACCAGCGGCCGGTCGCCGAACGCTCCGGCGACCCGCTCGATCCGGAAGGGGGACCTGCGGTTCCGGCCTCTTCGCTCGCCGCGGCGGCCCCGCCGGCCCGACCCGCGTCCGCCGCCGGCAACGACGCGTACCCCGAGCTGCTGCGGCTGGCGTGGCCGGTGATGGCGAGCCAGGTCCTGCTGAACCTGACGGGCGTGGTCGACCGCATGATGATCGGGCGGCTCGCCGACGCCGGGGGCGCGGCGGTGCCGCTCGCGGCGGTCGGCTACGCGACCCAGCTCTTCCACCTGATCCACTCGACGCTCTTCGCGATCGGACTGGCCTGCGTGGCCCTGATGGCGCGCTCGATCGGCGCGCGCAGCCCCGAGCGCGCGCGTCATGCCTTCGCCGCGTCGGTCCAGGTCTCGTTCGCGGTGACGCTCTTCTACGGCCTCTTCCTGTTCTTCGGCAGCGAGCAGGCCCTGGGCCTACTCGGCGCCCAGCCGGACGTGGTCCGGGTCGCGGCGCCCTATCTCGAGCTGACCGTCGCCGCCTCGCTCATGCTCTCGTTCACGATGATCGGTGAGAGCGCGCTGCGCGCGAATCGGGACACACGAACGCCGATGTTCATCGCCATGGCCGTCGCCGCCGCGAAGCTCGGCCTGAACGGACTGCTGATCTTCGGCTGGCTGGGCGCACCGCGCCTCGAGCTCTTCGGCGCCGGCCTCGCCACGGCGATCAGCCAGGCGCTGGGGCTCGTCCTCTTCCTGGTCGTCCTGCTCCGGACGCCGCCGGAGGCACCGACCGCGCTCCGCATCGGCGACCTGCTGCGCCGCAACCCGCTCACGCGGGAGGTCGTGCGGATCTCGGTGCCAGGGGTCGCCGAGCGCATCGTCCTGAACTTCGGCCTGCTCTCCTACTTCTGGGTCCTGTCCCACTACTACGGCACGCTGGCCGTCGCGGCCTATACCGTCGGCGTGTCGATCCTGTCGTTCTCCTGGATCCCGGGGACCGGCTACGCCCAGGCCTGCTCGACGGTCGTCGGCCAGGCGCTCGGCGCGCGCTCGAGCGCGAGCGCGCTCCGGGCGGCCAAGCGCTCGCTCGTCCTCGCGATCGCGACCGCGATTCCGCTCGGCCTCCTCTGCGCCTGGCAGCGCGTCGCCCTGGCCGAACTCTTCACGGACGATCAGGCCGTGGTGCTCGCGCTCTCGCCCTTCATGCTCTGCCTGGCGATCGCGCAGCCCTTTCTTCAGATGCACTTCACCCTCGGCGGCGCGCACAAGGGTGCGGGCGATACGGTCACGCCACTGATCGGCGCGGCGATCGGCAACTGGGGCATCCGCGTGCCCGTCGCCGTCCTCCTCGGCGGTGTCCTCCAGATGGACGTCGTCTGGCTCTGGGCGACGCTGATCTTCGATCACCTCGCCCGCACGCTCTGGATGGGCGCGAGCTTCATGCGCGGGAAGTGGCGCGAGGTGGAGCCGGCCTGACGGACTTCGACGCGGCCGAGCTGCGAATCGGCACGTCGGCGACTCGATCACGCTCCCCACGGCGGCACGCGCGGGCGCGCCATCTCCTCCGCGAGAAGCTCAGTCGTCCGGATACGCGAACGTGAACCCGCCCGCCTGGTCGACCTCGACGAGGACCTTGCCGCCCCCCTTG
>JBCCZJ010000335.1:0-6165 GCA_039187915.1 Myxococcota bacterium | reverse complement strand
CGTGTGCGGCGGCACGGCGGGCTGGTTTGGGGCGGCCGCGCAGGATGCCGCCCCCGAACCGTTTCCGGGCTCAAATCGACTCCCGGGACGGCCGATAAACGGGATTGGAGTGCGTTGCGCGTACGCCGGGTGGCGCGCGCGGGACGGCTCCGGATCGGCGGGATCCCTGGCGGGTCCCGCGTGGAAACGTCCCGTGCGCACGATCGCTCGAATCCTGTCGCTCCCCATCGCTCTCGTGCTCGTCGGCTGTGGCGCGTTCGCCCTGCTCGCGAGCTACGGCACCGGCACCGAGCTCGCCGACCAGACCCGTCGTCAGCTCCAGGCCTTCAACAAGTGGGTGATCGATCAGGGCGTGGGCGTTCCGCGGGACGCGGCGGTCGGCTTCGAAGAAGCCGTCGCGGAGACCTTCCTGCGCTTCGTGCTGCTGCCCGCCGGGCTCGTGTTGCTCGCCTTCGCCGCCGGCGCTCTCGGTCGCGGTGACGCGATCGACGTCGCGCCCCGAGAGAAGAAGACCGAGGACGCTCCCGAGGACGAGGCCCCCTCGCGCGCCGACAAGCGCGCGGCCAAGAAGATCATCAAGCAGGCGGCGGCGCTCAAGAAGCAGGGCGAACTACTCGAGGCCGGCGACCTGCTCTGGACCCACGAGCTGCTCGACGAGGCCGCCGAGGCCTTCATCGAGGCGGGCGATTTCGCCCGCGCCGCCGAGATCCGGCACGACCAGAATCGCTTCGTCGAGAGCGCACAGCTCCACCTCGAGGGCGAGAACTACGAAGCCGCCGGCTCGATCTTCGGCCAGCAGGAAGAGTGGGCTCAGGCGGCCGAGTGCTATCTCAAGTGCGGCCACAAGAGCGTGGCCGCCGAAATGTTCGAGAAGGCCGGCAACTACCGCGAGGCGGCCCACTGCTATCGCGAGACCGATTTCCAGCGCCACGCCGCGGCGATGTACGTGAAGTGCAAGGACTGGCAGCTGGCGGCCGAGTGCCTGGAGAACGTCTTCGTGGAAGAGGGCGGCGGGGCCGGACTCGATCCGAAGAAGGCCGCCGACATGGCGAAGCTCGTGCGTCAGGCAGGCAAGCTCTTCCTGAAGGCGGAGCAGCCGGACAAGGCGCTCGAGATCTTCGTGCGGGGCAACTGCTCGGCGGAGGCCGGCGAGGTCTCGGCGATGCTCGGTGACCACGAGGCGGCTGCGAGCCACTATCGCCAGGCGGGCGACGTCGAGAAGGCGGCGGAGTCGCTGCGCCAGTCGGGCAACGACCAGGATGCCGCGCGCCTCCTCGGCCAGCACCTGCGCGACGCGGGCGAGAACGATCGGGCAGCGACGCTGCTCGAAGAGGCCGGCGACTTCATGGAGGCCGGCGATCTCTACCGCAGCCTCGAGCAGTACGAGAAGGCGGCCGTCAACTACGAGAAGCACAGCGGCTTCGCGGCGGCCGCGGAGATGTACCAGCTCGCCGGAGATCGCGAACGCGCGGGGGCGGCCTTCGAGAAGGCAGGCCGGTTCACCGAGGCCGCCGAGTGTTTCGCTCTCGCGGGCAACGCGCCGCGGGAGGCCGAGCTGCTCGAGAAGGCGGGCGACTTCCTGCGCGCCGGGGATACCTATCACCGCGAGGGCATGGACGACGAGGCGATCGCCGTCCTGCAGAAGGTGCCGCAAGAGGACGAGGACTTCGCGCGCGCCGCGGCGATCCTGGGCGACGTGTTCGCCGCCCGCGGCCAGCTCTCGATCGCGATCACGAAGCTCCAGCAGGCGATCGGCGACTCCGAGCTCACGCGGGAGACCGTCGACGGCTTCTACAAGCTCGCCGTGATCTACCAGGAAGACGGCAAGTCCCGTGAGGCCCTCGAGATCTTAGAGAAGGTCATGGCCTTCGACTATCACTATCGCGACGTCGAGAACCGGCTGGCGGAGACGCGCGCGATCGTCCAGGAGAACGAGCCGATCGCCGCGCTGACCGACGCCGGCGGCGAGGCGCCCGGGATCGACCGCACGCCGAACCAGCGCGCCGACGACGGCCGCTATCAGATCGTCGGCGAGCTCGGACGCGGTGGGATGGGCATCGTGTACAAGGTCCAGGACACCGTCCTCGACCGACTCGTGGCCTTCAAGGTCCTGCCCCAGGCGCTGACCGAGAACACCCAGGCGATCAACAACTTCATGCGCGAGGCCCAGGCCGCCGCGAAGCTGAACCACCCGAACATCGTCACGGTCTACGACACCGGCGAGCAGGCGGGCCGCTATTACATCGCGATGGAGTACGTCGAGGGCACGACGCTCAAGGAGATCCTGCGGCGTCGCGGGGCGATCTCGCCGTCGGGCATCCTTCACGTCCTGATGCAGATCAGCGAAGCACTCGCCTACGCCCACGAGAAGAAGGTGGTCCACCGCGACATCAAGCCGGCCAATGCCATGTGGACCCGGGACAAGAAGGCCAAGCTCATGGATTTCGGCCTCGCGAAGGTCGTGGAAGAGGCGCGCAACCACACGACGGTCGTCGCGGGCACGCCCTACTACATGAGCCCCGAGCAGACCCTCGGCAAGAACATCGACCACCGAACCGACATCTATTCCCTCGGCATCTCGATCTTCGAGATGGCGACGGGGACCGTGCCGTTCAAGGAGGGGAACATCCCCTACCACCACGTGCACACGGCGCCGCCGCGCATGCAGGACCTGAAGCCCGACGTGCCGGAGGTCCTGTCGTCGATCGTCGAGCGTTGCCTCGAGAAGGATCCCGCCAATCGCTACCAGTCGGCGCGCGAGATCCTGACCGAGGTTCGGGCCTCGCTCCAGAATCCGGCCGCGGTCGGGCTCGACAAGACGAACGAGTAGGCGGGCACGCTACCTTCCGGCGACGCGCTCCGCGCAGCGGGCGTCGACCGGGAGGAGCAGCACGTGTCGCAGGCGACGATCGCGAGACCGGTCGAGGTCTCCGGGATCGGGCTCCACTCCGGCGAGCCCGCCTCCGTCCGATTGATGCCGTCGCTCGGAAACGGACGGACGATGGGTCGCACCGACGGCGTCGTCTTCCCCGTCCACGTGCGGGCCGTTCGCGACGACGCGCGGGCCACGCGCCTCGGGATCGACGATTGGGACGGCGCGGACGTCTCGACCGTCGAGCACCTGCTCGCGGTGCTCTCGGCCTTCGGGGTGGATCACGTCTTCATCGGGGTCGAGGGTGGCGAGGTGCCCGCGCTGGACGGCAGTGCGTCGCCCTTCGTCGAGCTCTTGCGCGAGGCCGGCGTGGAACCGACTTCGAGCGAGCGGGCCGAGCACGCGCCGATCGTGCTCGCGGAGACCGTCGAGGTGCGCGACGGCGATCGTTTCGTCCGGGCGGAGCCGGCGTCCGCCTTCGGCTTCCGCTACGAGATCGATTTCGACCATCCCGCGATCGGGCGACAGGCGATCGAGATCGAGCGGCTCGACCCGGAGGGCTTCGCGCGGGAGATCGCTCCGGCGCGGACCTTCGGCTTCCTTCGTGATCTCGATGCGTTGCGTGAGGCCGGTCTGGCCGGCGGAGCGGGGCTCGACAACACGCTCGTGTTCGACGAGGCGGGCGTCGTCGGCGAGGCTCCGCTGCGTTTCCCCGACGAATGCGTTCGGCACAAGGCGATCGACCTGATCGGGGACCTCGCGCTGCTCGACGCGCCGCTGCAGGCGTTCGTGACCGCGCACAAGGCGGGTCATCGACTCCATCACGCCCTGGCGCGAGCGATCGAGGCCCAGCGCTAGGCCGCGGACGAGCCGCGTGCGCAAGCCCGCGTCGGCGGGCTGGGCGTCGGGCGACTAGCCCTCGTAGTCCTCGAGCTCGCGCGCGAGGGGCGCCGTCAGCGTCGGGTCGGTGAACTGCAGGCCGACGCCCGGCGTGCGCACGCTGCCGTCCTGCTCCTCGCGGGCGGCGTGGTACCAGGTCACCCGGGCTTCGAGCTCGTGAAGCTCTTCGCCTCCGGGAATCCGGAAGCGCACCTTCACGATCTCGCCGCGCGTCATCGCCAGATCCGTCTGGAGGAACATGCCACCGGCGCCGAGGGTCGTCGCGTAGTCGCAATGGATCCCGCCCTGCGCCTGGTAGTCGACCAGGATGCGAACGGTCATGCGCCGATGCTTTCGCGTGTTCTTGGGAGTGCGACGGGCCATGGGGCTGCCTTTCTCGATCTAGCGATCGCGCTCGAGGCGATCGCAGAGCTGCGTCAGGATCCGGACGAGGAGGGCGCGGGCCGCCGGACTCGACGCCGTCAGCGTCGCGATTTCCGCGCCTTCGAAGGCGGGCGCGTCGGCCGTCTCGGGCTCCATCACGAGCAGGGCCCGCAGGACCGGTGCGAGATCGCCTCCGTTCCGGTCGACGACCTGGGCCGCCGCGATCGCGCGCAGGGACTCGGCCCAGGCTTCCTGATCGTGGGATTCGATCGCCGCCATCGTCGTCTCCTCGACGATCCGGCGGACCTTGCGCCGGGTCCATCGCCCGAGCGCCTCGTCGAGGCGCGCGCGGTAGCGACCATCGGCCCCGTTGCCGCCGGGATCGAGGAAGAGCGCGCCGAGGCTCGAGAAGAGGGAAGCGCGATCCTCCGCGTCGAGCCGGGCGACGCCGGGCGCGCAGAGTTCGTCCTCGACCTCGCAGATCTGGCGAATCGCCCGGTCGGTCTCCTCGTCCTCGGCGCTCGGACGATCGGGAATCGAGCCTTGCAGGACGCCGCCGATCTCGTCGCTCACGAGGTGCGCGATGCGCCGCAGTCGTTCGGCGTCGTCTTCGGCCATCGGCGGGCCCGGATGGATCGCCACGCGCAGTCGGCTCGTCCCGTCCGCCGCTTCCTGGGGCGACGCGATGCCCAGCGCGCGGAGCACGGCGAGGCCGCCCTCCACGAGATCCGCCTGGCCGCGTCCATCCGCGATCCGCAGCAGCGCGCGGATCGAGGGACCCGAGGTCGGGTTCGTCTCGAGGAGCTCCCGATGGATCGCGAGGGCCTCGCGCCAGCGTTCGGGCGAGTGGAGCAGCAGGCTGCCGAGCGCCGTGCGCGCCACACCGAGGTCCGGCTGGAGCGAGAGCGCCTCTTCATAGGCCGCGATCGCCGCGTCGACGTCCTCGAGCGGCCCGGACAGCAGCCGGCCACGCTCGAGGTGGACGTGGGCGAGGGTACGGCTCTCCGGATCCGGGTGGCGCTCCAGGAACTGGGAAAGGATGCCGTCGGCATCGACCCAGTCGCCGGCCCGTCGCGCGAGCCGAGACTCGCAGAGCGCGGCTTCGCTCGCGCGGGGATCCCAGCGGGCCGCTTCGCCGTAGCGCTCGCGGGCCGCGTCCAGATCGCCGGCGACCTCTGCGAGGCGGGCCGCGCGCAGCGAGATCTGCGCCGAGAGCGGGCTCGGTTCGATCGCATCGAGGGCCTTCGCGCACAGCGCGCGGAGCTCGTCGTCGGGTGCGCGTTCCGCGGAGAGCTCGCAGAGCAGGAGCCAGGCCGGTGCCAGCTGCGGGTCGGTTTCGGTCGCGTAGTCGAGGTGGTTGGCCGCCGTGTCCTTGCGATCGAGGGCGAGCGCGTGCTCGGCTGCGCGGAAGGCCGCTGCCGCGCGGGTCTCGCGATCCGCCGAGGCCTCGCTCCAGCGTTCGAGCGCACGCATCGCTTCTTCCGGTCGCCCCGCACGTTCGTGGACGCGGACCAGCCCTTCGTGGGCCGACTCGAGACCGCGTTCGACGTCGATCGCGTCCTCGAAGTGGGCCCAGGCAGCGTCGAGGAGATCCTCGGCCTCGAGCCCGCGCGCGATCATCGCCAGGTGCGTCGCGCGATCGGGATTCTCGCCCGGCTGCTCGAGTCGATGCTCGAGGAGCGGCCGGGCCGCGGCCGGCTCGCCGTCCTCGAAGTGCGCGAAGGCCACGCCTTCGAGGGCCTCGATCTGATCCCCGTCGAGAGAGAGCGCCTCCTCGAAGAGGCGTCGGCTGTCGTCGCCGTGGCCGAGCCGTCGGGCGGCGCGACCGCCGAGCACCGCGACCTCGAGTCGGAGTGCGTCGTCGAGTCGGCGCTCGTCGTCCGCGCTCCGCGCGAGCTCGAGCGTCGTGATCGCTTCCTGCTCGGTCTCGGCGTCGAGCTCGAGCGCGCCGGCGATGCGCGTCCGGGCGGCGTGCCCGTCGAGACTCGACCCGTCCAGCTCGGTGGCGCGGATCAGCAGACGATGGGCGG
>JBCCZJ010000334.1:0-6167 GCA_039187915.1 Myxococcota bacterium | reverse complement strand
GTCGGTAGATGATTTCGCCGCGCGCTCCGTACATGCACGACTTGCCGAGGGTACGGGCCCCGTAGTCGGCGACTTCGGGCGCGTCGGTTTCGTCCTCGGGCGCCTCCGCCGACGCGAGGCGGGGGGCCGGCGCGGCAGGATCGTCGCCGGACGGGGAGAGGGTGGCCGTTCCGATCGCGTCGTCGGCCGTCGCGGCGTTGGCGCCGGGCGCGCGAAAGGTCGGCCGTGAGGTCGTGACGGACGGCCGGGCGTCACCGCTGGCACCCGCCATGCGGCTCGAGAGATCTCCGCCGCGCCGCGTGCCCGCCTCGCGGGATGCCGAGCCCGAACTCCGTCGCATGGCGCCGGCGCTTCGGTTCATCGAACCGGCGCCGGAGCGCTTCCTCGCCTGAGCCTGAGCCTCGGCCTCGCGCGGGACGAGGGCTGGGGCGACGAGTGTCGCCGCGAGCGCGACGACGAGCATGCGTCGCGCGAGGGCGTTCCGGGGCTCTGAGGCGCGGGCGATCATGGGTGGGGCATCGGATGCCCGCTTCGCCGCGGTGAGGAGTTCATCCGCCTCGGCGTCGGGACGCCCGCGCGCTGCGATCTGCCTGCGGCCCGGCCGCGGGTCGAGCGCGCCTAACGGTGACGCGCGCGCCGTCGCTCGCCGGTTGCGGCGTTCCGCGGACGAGCGAGAATTCCGGGGGGCGACGAACCCGTGGACGAACGAACGACGCGACGAGTGGGGAGGGTGGCCGGATGGGAAAGCGAAGGGAACGCGCGAAGACGATGGCCCTCGCGATCATGATGGGGGCGCTCGCTTGTTCCGGCCCGCCGGACACGACGCCGCGTTCGGGTTCGGCCCACGACACCCACGACGCCCATGACACTCATGATGCCGATGATGCCCACGGCGCTCACGGCGCGGACCACGCCCATACGCACGTGCCGCGAAGAGTCGTTCCCGACGGCGCCGGGGCGCCGCTCTTCAACGATCTCGGCGACTTCTCGCGCGAGATCGAAGCGAAGGGCCTCGCCCCTCGCTACTTCACGCAGGGCCTCGTCCTCGCCTACGGCTTCAATCACGCCGAGGCTCATCGCTCCTTCAAGGAAGCCTCCGCCCAGGATCCCGCCTGCGCGATGTGCGCGTGGGGCGAAGCGCTCGTCTTGGGGCCCAACATCAACAAGCCGATGGATCCGGCGGATGCCGACGTGGCCTGGGAGGCGGCCCAGCGTGCGATGGCGCTGCGCGGCGGCGCCGCTCCGGTCGAGGTCGCGCTGATCGAGGCGCTCGCGACGCGCTACGCGGAGGCGCCGCCGGCGGATCGCAGCGGCCTCGACCGCGCCTATGCCGACGCCATGCGCGCGGTCGCCCGGCGCTTCCCGGGCGACCCGGACGTGAAGACGCTCTTCGCGGAGGCGGTCATGGACACGATGCCCTGGGACTATTACACGGATCCCGCGACACCGAAGCCGGAGACCGAGGAGGTCGTGGCGGCGCTCGAAGCCGTGATGGCCCGGGATCCCGACCACATCGGTGCGCTCCATCTCTACATCCACGCCGTCGAACCGTCGACGACGCCGGGCCGCGCGGAGCAGGCGGCGGACACGCTCGGGCCGCTCTCGCCCGGCGCCGGACATCTCGTCCACATGCCGTCCCACATCTACCTGCGGATCGGCCGGTACGCCGACGCGTCGGCGGCGAACGAGAAGGCCGCCGCCGCCGACGAGTCCTACATCACGCAGTGTCGTGCACAGGGCTTCTACCCGGCGGCCTACTATCCGCACAACGTGCACTTCCTGTACGCCTCGGCTGCCTTCGAGGGGCGAAGCGCGGTCTCGATCGGTGCGGCGCGGAAGCTGTCGGCGAACATGACGCCCGAGATGGTCGGGGCCGTCCCGATCGTCGAGGAGTTCGTGCCGATGGAGCTCTACGCGCTCGTCCGCTTCGGCCGCTGGGACGAGCTCCTCGCGGCGCCGCGGCCGCCCGCGGACTGGCGCTACGCGACGGGCGCCTGGCATTTCGCGCGCGGGATGGCGCAGGCCGCGACCGGGGCGGACGAGGCGGCCGTGGCGTCGCTCGCTTCCCTCGAAACGCTCGCGAAGGCGTCCGATCTCGAGGAGCTGACCTTCGCCTCGGGCTCGACCGCTGCGCAGCTCCTCACGATCGGCGCGCGGGTCCTCGCGGCGCGGATCGAGGGGGAGGCGGCGCGCTGGGACCGCGCGATTCCCCTCGTGCGCGAGGCGGTCGAGATGCAGGACGGGCTGCCCTACACCGAGCCTCCGCCCTGGTACTTCCCCACGCGGGAGGCGCTGGGCCACGCGCTCCTCGAGAGCGGGCGCTTCGCGGAGGCGGAGGCGGTGTTCCGGAAGGAGCTGACGAAGACGCCCCGGAACGGCTGGTCGCTGTCCGGTCTCGTCACGAGTCTCGAAGGGCAGGGCAAGGCGAGCGAGGCGCAGGTCGCCGAGGCCGAGCGGGCCACCGTCTGGGACCGCGCCGACGTCCAGCTGCCCGCGCCGGTCTTCTAGATCGCTTCACCGGCGCGGCGTCGGGAGGCCCGAGGCGGGGAACGGCGTGCCGGCGCGTGGTACCGTCCGCGCATGCCGCTCAAACTCGCGATCTTCGGACAGGCGCCCTTCGGGCGGGACGTGACCCTTCGCCTCGCGGAGGCCGGTCACGAGATCGTCGGCGTCCACGTGCCGCCGGACGGCGGGGGCCGTCCGGATCCGCTCGCCGTCGCCGCGGACGAGAAGGGTTGGCCGCTCTTCCGCTACAAGGGCTATCGCCGAAAGGGCGCCGCGATTCCCGAGCGCGTCGACGAGTACCGGGCACTCGGGGCAGACCTGAACGTCATGCCCTTCACGACCGTGCTCCTTCCGCCGGAGATCACCGACGCGCCGAAGCACGGCTCGGTCTGCTTCCATCCCTCCGTGCTGCCCGCCTTCCGCGGCGGCGCGGCGCTCTCCTGGCAGATCTTCGAGGGGGCCACCGAGTCCGGCATCTCGATCTTCCAGCCGGACGAGGGCGTCGACACGGGACCGCTCTATCTCCAGAAGGCGGGCGTCCCGATCGAGCCGACCGACACGATGGCGAGCCTCTACTTCGACAAGCTCTATCCGATGGGCGTCGACGGTATGGTGGAGGTCGTCGACGCGATCGCCGCCGGGACCGCGCGCCTGACGCCGCAGGTCGAGGAGGGCGCCAGTCACCAGGGGCTCGTCGACGACGACGTCGCGCGGATCGACCTCGGCTGGGATCTCGCGCGGGTCGAGCAGCGGATCCGCGGCTGCGATCCGAGCCCCGGGGCCTGGCTCTCGCACGGCGAGACCCGGCTGCGGCTCTTCGGCTGCGCGGTCGAGTCCCGCTCGGAGACCGGCGACGCGCCGGGCACGGTGCGCTCGGTCGGAGAGGATGGCCTGGTGATCGCCGTCCGCGGCGGATCGCTCCGGATCCAGAAGGTCCGGGGGGCGGCCGGAAAGGTCGCGGCGGCCGATTCGGGTCTCTCGGCGGGGGACGTACTCGCCTGAGGACGCGCCCTGGACGACGAGATTGATCCCCTTGGGGAATCCGCTCCTCCAGCGAGGCGGGCGAGGGGCTGGGGCTCGATTTTCCCTATTTGTCCGCTAATTTGCGCGCGCATCAGGTCCCCCCGTCTCGCTGATTCCCGTGGACCCGCGCCGGCTCCGGGCCGGCTCCATCCAAGCTTCGTGACCGATCGCGTCGAGCCCGCCGCTCGGCGTCCGGTGTCCTTTGATTTCGCGTTCCGGAACGGCGACAGCGTTCTGTGTAACCCGGGCTCAAGCGCGAGCGTGGATCGGTCGTAAGGAGGCACTTCAGCGGTGCGCAGCGGGGCGGCAAGTGAACCGCGGAGAGGCCCCCGGACCATCACGGTGCCGGCTTCCGGGGCCACCTGAAGACAGCAGAAAGTTTCCACCGCTCGCGAAGGGCGGAGTACAGGGCAGAAAGCCAAGGAAAGAGGCGCGTGGCCCGCGCCTCGAAGGAAGAAACCATGCTCGGCGACATCGACAAGGTCCGAAACATCGGCATCAGCGCGCACATCGACTCGGGGAAGACGACCCTGACCGAGCGCATCCTCTTCTACACCGGCAAGATCCACGCGATCCACGAGGTCCGCGGCAAGGACGAGGTCGGTGCGACCATGGACTCCATGGAGCTCGAGCGCGAGCGCGGCATCACGATCGCCTCCGCCGCGACCTACTGCGAGTGGAAGGGCAACCAGATCAACATCATCGATACGCCCGGCCACGTCGACTTCACCGTCGAGGTCGAGCGCTCGCTCCGCGTGCTCGACGGCGCGATCCTGATTCTCTGCGGCGTCTCCGGCGTGCAGTCCCAGTCGATGACCGTCGATCGCCAGATGAAGCGGTACAACGTCCCGCGCATCGCGTTCATCAACAAGCTCGACCGCTCCGGCGCCGACCCGTTCAAGGTCACGAGTCAGCTCCGCGACAAGCTCGGCCACAACGCCGTGATGTGCCAGATCCCGATCGGTCTCGAGAACGACCTCCAGGGCGTCGTCGATCTGATCACGATGAAGGCGTACTACTTCGACGGCGACAACGGTGAGGACATCCGCGAGGAAGAGATCCCGGCGGAGCTCAAGGACCAGGCGGACGAGTATCGCGAGACGATGCTCGACGCGGTCTCCATGTTCTCGGAAGAGCTGATGGAGCAGATGCTCGAAGAGGACGTGAAGGAAGACACGGTGCACGCAGCGGTGCGTGCCGGCGTGCTCTCCCTCGACCTGACGCCCGTCTTCCTCGGCTCGGCCTACAAGAACAAGGGCGTGCAGAAGCTCCTCGACGCGGTCAACGCCTACCTGCCGAACCCGACCGAGGTCACGAACATGGCCGTCGACCTCGACAACGACGAGGCCGAGGTCGAGGTCCACATCGACGACGACAAGCCGCTCGTCATGCTGGCGTTCAAGCTGGAGGACGGCCGCTACGGCCAGCTCACCTACATCCGCGTGTACCAGGGGACGCTCAAGAAGGGCGACACCGTCTACAACATGCGGACGGGCAAGAAGGTGAAGGTCGGGCGTCTGATCCGCATGCACTCGGACGAGATGCAGGACATCGACGACACCAACGCGGGCGACATCGTCGCGCTCTTCGGCGTCGACTGCGCCTCGGGCGACACCTTCACGGACGGCACCGTGAACGTGGCCATGACCTCCATGCACATCCCGGAGCCGGTCATCTCGCTCTCGATCAAGCCGGTCGACCAGAAGTCCACGGACAACATGGGCAAGGCGCTCGGTCGCTTCGTCCGTGAGGATCCGACCTTCCGGACGGAGGTGGATCCCGAGAGCAACGAGACGGTCATCTCGGGCATGGGCGAGCTCCACCTCGAGGTCTACGTCGAGCGCATGAAGCGCGAGTACAACTGCGAGGTGGAGACCGGTGCGCCCCAGGTGGCCTACCGCGAGACGATCACCAAGCCGACCGACTTCTCGTACACGCACAAGAAGCAGTCGGGCGGTTCGGGCCAGTACGGCAAGGTCGCGGGCATCGTGACCCCGATCCCGGACGACGACGAGGGAGACAAGGACTTCCAGTTCGTGAACTCGATCAAGGGCGGTGCGATTCCGACGGAGTACATCCCGGCGGTCGAGAAGGGCTTCCGTGCCTCGCTCGACAAGGGGCGTCTGATCGGCTTCCCCGTGATCGGCATGAAGGTCGAGATCAACGACGGCCAGTCCCACTCGGTGGACTCGTCGGAGATGGCGTTCCAGGCCGCGGCCAAGGGCGCCTTCCGGGAGTTCTACGCGCGGGCGAAGCCGCAGATCCTCGAGCCGATCATGAAGCTCGCGGTCGAAGGCCCGTCGGAGTTCCAGGGCGCGATCCTCAAGACGATCATGCAGCGCCGTGGTCAGGTCAGCGGATCGCAGGAGGAGGATGGCTTCTCCACGGTCGAGGCCGAGGTCCCGCTCTCGGAGATGTTCGGTTACGCGACCGATCTGCGGTCGATGACCCAGGGCAAGGCCGAGTTCACGATGGAGTTCGAGAAGTACGCGGCGGTCCCCGCCGAGACGACGGCCTAACTCAAGAAGAAGTACGAGTCCAAGATCGTCGACGAAGACGACGATTGATCCGCTGGGCGACGCCTGCCGCGTGCGCCCCGCAAGAGACTCCGATCCAGGAAACCCCTGCAGCCTCGCGGC
>JBCCZJ010000333.1:0-6170 GCA_039187915.1 Myxococcota bacterium | reverse complement strand
GAGAAGAGTTCCACCCCGAAGCTGGTCCTGATCGTCGCGGCGCTGATCGGCGTCGCCGCCGTCTGGGGCTTCTATTCGTCCGACGGCGCCGCCAAGGCCCGCGAGCGGGACGCGCGACTCGCGGCGGCGCGGGAGGAAGGCGCCGGTCGGGAGCTCGCGCCGACCCTCGAAGTCGAAACGGAGGTCGCGCGCGCCGTGCCGGCGGCCGAGATCGTCGAGCTCGCGGGTCGACTCGAGCCCGTGCGTTCGACCTGGGTGTCCGCCGAGATCGCGGGTCGGATCGTGTCGGTCCCCGCGACCGAACACGCGCCCGTGTCGAAGGGCGACGTGCTGGTCGAGCTCGACTCGTCGCTGCCGCGCGCCGAGCTGATCCGCGCCGAAGCCAGCCATCTGCTCGCGCAGTCCGAGCTCGAACGACAGCAGCGCCTCGGCAAGCGGTCCGTCGCGAGCGAGGCGGAGCTCGACGCGGCGCGGGCCGAGGAACGGCGGAGCTACGCGGCGCTCCTCGAGGCGCGCACGCGGCTCGCGCACACCCGGATCGGCGCGCCCTTCGACGGGCTCGTGAACGCCCTCGATCTCGACCCCGGCACCTACGTCCAGCCCGGCACCCAGATCGCGGAAGTCCTCGACACGTCGGTGCTCGAGGTCACCGTGCTCGTCGGCGATCGCCAGGTGGGCTCGCTCGTCCCCGGGGCCGACGCGAAGGTCCGCGTCGACGTGCTCGGCGCGGTGCCCTACGCCGGCCGGATCGCGCGCGTCGCCGGCGCTCCGGTCGACGAGGGCAGCCGCTATCCGGTGATCGTCGAGCTCGAGGCCGGCGAAGGCGGAGGCGCCACCGAACGCCCGCGCCCCGGCATGGTCGCCCACGTCGCGTTCGAGGTCGGCCGCGCCTCGGCGATCCGGCTGCCGGCCCGCGCCGTGCTCGACGAGTTCGAGCTCCAGTACGTCTACGTCCTCGACCGCGAGGACCGCGCCGAGCGGGTGCGCGTCTCGACGCGCCCCGTGCCCTTCCGCCCCGATCGCATCGAGGTCACCGAGGGACTCGAAGACGGAGCGCGCGTCGTCGTGACCGCGGTCGACCAGCTCCGCACCGGCATGCGCGTGCTCGTCCGATGACGCTCCCCGAATTCAGCGTCCGGCAGACGGTCTTCGTCAACGTCCTCTTCTTCGTCTGCATGATCGGCGGCTGGAACGCGCTCCAGCTGACCGAGGTCGAGTACTACCACGACGTCGTGCTGAACCAGGTCGTCGTCACGACGTCGTGGACCGGCGCATCCGCGGACGAAGTCGAGCGGCTCGTGACCGCGAAGCTCGAAGAGGAGCTGATCACGATCGGCGACATCGAAGAGATGCGCTCGGCCTCCCAGTCGAATCTCTCGATGATCAGCCTCGACATCGACGAGACGCTCGACACGGTCGAGTACGAGTCGGCCGTCAACGACATCCGCGGCGCGATCGAGCAGGCCGAAGCGCTGCCCCTCGACGCGGAGGAGCCGAGCCTCCGGGAGATCATCTCCGAGGAGGTATCCGACGTCGTCTTCATCGTCGTGAGCGATACCGGCGACGTCGGCCCGCTCGCCCTCCGCGACATCGCACAGGAGGTCGAGTCCCGCGTCCGCGAGATCCAGGGCGTCTCGAAGGTCGACATCCGCGGCTTCCAGGAGCGTGAGGTCCGGGTCTTCGTCGATCGCGCCCGTGCCAACCTCCACGGCCTCACGATCGAGGACATCGCCGACCGCGTCCGCCGTCAGAATCAGAACCTTCCCGCCGGTACCCTCCAGGACGAGTTCGGCGAGGCGACCGTCCGGGCGACCGGCGACTACCGCACGATCGACCAGATCCTCGACACCGTCGTCGTCGAGGAGCCGGACGGCACGCTCGTCCGCGTCCGGGACGTCGGCCGCGTCGAACGCGGGCTCGAGAAGGCCACCTTCATCACGCGCTACCTGGGCCGCCCCGCGGTCGTCCTCTCGGTCGCGAAGAAGGACGAGACGGACGTTCGCCATCTGATCGAGCGCGTCGACGGATTCCTGGAGGCGTTCGTGCCTCTCGTGCCCGAAGGCATCCAGGTCAACACGACGGTCGACAGCTCCGACTTCGTGACGCCGCGGATTTCGGTCCTCCTGGAGAACCTCGCGACGGGCATGTTCCTCGTCGCCGGGCTGCTCTGGTTCACGATCGGGTTCCGGAACGCGATGCTCACGATCATCGCGATTCCTTTCTCGTTCCTGACCGCGATGATCTTCTTTCCGATCCTCGACATCAGCGTCAACTCGAACACGCTGGTCGGCATGCTGCTCGTCTCCGGCATGCTCGTCGACGACGCGATCATCGTGCTCGAGAACATCTACCGGAAGATCGAGGAGGGGATGGAGCTGAAGCAGGCGGTCCTCGTCGGCTCCAACGAGGTCCTTTGGCCCGTCGCGACGGCGGTCACCACGACGATCGCCGCCTTCGCCCCGCTCCTCCTCGTGGGCGGCACCGCCGGCAAGTTCGTCTCGGTCATGCCGAAATGCGTCGTGGTCTGCCTCGTCGCCTCCCTCTTCGAGTGCCTGCTGATCCTTCCGGCCCACTACCTGGACTTCGGCTCGCGGCAGAGCGCGCGGGCGAAAGCGGCGGCGGCGGGCGATCGCGCGCGGAAGGGAATCGTCGGTTCGGTCACGGGGCTCTTCGAGCGGCTGCGGATCGGCATGGAGAAGGGATTCGACGCGCTGCGCGCCGGCTACCTCGTCGTCCTCGCCCCGGTCATCCGCCACCGCGCCTCCTTCGTCGTGCTGTTCCTCTCTTCGCTGATGCTCACCTGCGCCGCCGGGACCCGCCTCCAGTTCGAGCTCTTCCCGGGCGAGTTCGCGACCTTCAACATCTCGCTCGAGTCGCCGCCCGACTTCAGCCTCGAACAGACGTCCGCGGTCACGCAGGAGATCGAAGCGCTCCTGCTCTCGATGCCCGAAGACGACGTCCTCGACTTCAACACGATCGTCGGTCTCGCGGTCGACCTGAACTACGACCGGATCATCGCCCCGAACCTCGCGATGACGACCGTCGCGATCCCCCAGACGGAGCAGAACCAGCTCCGCCCCCAGGACGTGCTCGAACGCGTGCGCGAAGCGATTCGGGACTTCGCCGCCGCGCATCCAGACGACGTCGTGAACCTGCGCGTCGAGTCGGAGCGCTACGGCCCGCCGGTCGGCCGCCCGGTCGAGGTCCGGATCCAGGGCGAGGACTTCGCGGTCAACAAGAAGATCGCGGAGGAGATCAAGGTCTATCTCGCCACGCTTCCCGGGGTCGACGGGATCGACGACAACCTGAAGGAGGGGCCGCGCGAGATCCGGCTCGAGATCGACGACGAACGCGCCGCCCAGTTCGGCCTGACCTTCGAGGATCTCGCCCGCGCGCTCCGCGGCGCCAACGACGGCGTCGTCAGCTCGAGCTTCCGCTCGCCGACGGCGGTCGAGGACGACGACATCCGCGTGCTCCTCGAACCCGGCCAGCGCGATCGGCTCCTCGATCTGCTCGAGATCGAGGTCCGCGGGAGACAGGGCCAGCTCGTCCGGCTCGCGGACGTGGCCCGCCTCGAAGTCACCCGCGGCTACCTCGCCTACCGGCGGGTCGACGGCAAACGCGCCGTGACCGTCTTCGCCGACGTCGACGACGAGCTCGCGACGAGCATCTCGGTCAACCGCGACCTCGAAGCGCGCTTCGCGGACATCCGTGAGCGCTACCCGGCGGTCGATCTCGTCTACGGGGGGGAGTACCAGGAATCGAACGAGTCGATGCGGGAGACCCTGGCCGCGTTCCCGGTCGCGCTGCTCGCGATCTACATGCTGCTCGCGACGCTCTTCCGGAGCTACACGCAGCCGCTGATCGTGCTGACCTCGGTTCCGCTCGGCTTCGCCGGCATCATCTTCGGCGTCCTGACCCTCGACTACAAGGTGAGCTTCAACCTGCTCTACGCCGCGGTCGGCCTCTCCGGCGTCGTCGTGAACGACTCCCTCGTGCTCGTCGACTTCATCAACCGCGCGCGGCGCGGCGGCACGCCACTGCTCGAGGCGGTCGCCCAGGCGGGCGCGCAGCGGCTGCGGCCGGTCATCCTGACGACGATGACCACGGTCGTGGCGCTGCTGCCGATGGCGTTCGGGCTCCAGGGTTCGTCCAAGAGCTACGGCCCCTTCGCCGCGGCGATCGCCTTCGGACTGCTCTTCGCCATGGTCGGCACCCTCTTCGTGATCCCGCTCAGCTACGCGAGCTTCGCCTCGTTCGAGGAGCGCGCGAAGCGCGCCTTCCGCCGCGCGCGCGAAGCCGTCGGACGCTCCGCCCCGGGCGCCCCCCGACCGACCCCCGACCCGGAGGTCGGCTCCTGACCGGCCTCGACCTGGCGGTCTTCGGCGCCTTCCTCGCGATCGCCCTCGGCTGGGGCGCCTGGCACGCCCGTCGCGCCGGCCGCTCGATCGAAGCCTTCTTCGCCGCCGACCGGAGCCTGCCCTGGTGGCTCGCCGGCACGTCGATCGTCGCCACGACCTTCGCCGCCGACACGCCGCTCGCGATCGCGGGGCTCGTGGCGACCGGGGGCGTCGCCGGCAACTGGTTCTGGTGGGCGGACGTCCTCCCGGTCGTGATGGGCGCCTTCCTGGTGAGCCATCTCTGGAAACGCAGCGGCGTACTGACCGACAACGAGATCATCGAGCTCCGCTACGGCGGACGCCCCGCCGCCGGCCTGCGCCTCTTCCGGGCGCTCTATTTCGGCGTCCTGCGCAACGCGATTGTGATGGGCTGGGTGAACCTCGCGATGGTCAAGATCCTCTCCCTCGTGCTCGGCCTCGACGACACCGAGAGCCTCTGGCTGCTCTTCGCGCTCTTCCTCGTGACCGTTGCCTACACGCTCCTCGCCGGTCTGATCGGCGTCGTCTTCACCGACTTCCTTCAGTTCGGCCTCGCCCTCGCCGGCTCGATCCTGCTGGCGATTCTCGCGGTCGGGGATCGCGGCGGACTGGGTGCGCTCGTCGACGCGCTCGGTGAGCGCCGCGACCTGCTCGCCGTCGTGCCGTCCGTCGCCGATCGCGAGGCGTTCTGGGCCTTCCTCGCCTTCGTCGCCGTCAAGAGCTGGTCGAGCGGCAACACCGAAGGCAACGGCTATACCGCCCAACGCATCCTCGCGACCCGCAGCGAACGGGACGCGCGTCTGGCCTCGCTCTGGTACGCCATCGCGCACTTCGCGCTGCGCCCGTGGCCGTGGATCGTGGTCGGCCTGGTCGCCGTCGTGCAGTACCCGGACCTCTCGGACCCCGAGGAGGGCTACGTCCGGGTCATGCTCGACACGCTTCCGCCGGGTCTCCTCGGGCTGTTGCTGGCGGCGATGTTCGCTGCGTTCATGTCGACGATCGACACCCAGCTGAACTGGGGAGCCTCGTACCTGACCCACGACGTCTACGCGCGCTTCCTCGATCCGCACGCCGACGATGCGCGCCTCGTGCGGGTCGCGCGGGCGAGCGTCGTCGGGCTCGCCGGCACCGGCGCTCTCGCGACCCTCGGCATGGACTCGGTCGCCGAGGCCTGGAAGCTCCTCGCGACGATCAGCGCGGGCACCGGCCTGATCCTGCTCCTGCGCTGGCTCTGGTGGCGGATCAACGCGTGGAGCGAGATCGCCGTCATGACCGCGAGCCTGGTCTTCGCGAACGCGATCGAAGTCGCGACGGAGATCGCGTTTCCGTTCTCGCTCGTCCTGGTCGTCGCGCTCTCGCTGCCCGTCGCCTTCGCGGTCACGTTCGCGACGCCACCGGAGGACGACGCGGTCCTTGCCCGCTTCTACCGGCGCGTACGGCCGGCGGGCGCGTGGGATCCCGTCGCCGCGAAGCTCGGCCTGCCCGCGAAGCGCCTCGGGTGGGGCCCGTGGTTCGACGTCCTGGCGGCGACCGCGGGGATCTACGCGGCGATCGTGGCGGCGGGCGCGCTGCTCGTCGGCGCGTCCGGGCGCGCCATCGTCGCGCTGCTCGCGACGACGGCGCTGCTCGCCTTCGCGGTCCGCCGGGCCGAAGCAGCACCCGGCGTCGAACCGCCTGCGACGGGCGGACCGCGCGGCGACTGACGGGGCGGGTAACGGCACGCATGCGCCGCGAAGGGAGCGCGCCCGCGCTCGAAGCGAGCCCGCATGGCCTTCAGAGCGAGAGCGCGAT
>JBCCZJ010000332.1:0-6205 GCA_039187915.1 Myxococcota bacterium | reverse complement strand
TGGCCCCGCCGGAAACGGTTGACGCCTCTGGATCAAAAGGCTAATTAAACCGCCGCTTTAGCTGGTCATAGACACGTAGCTCAGGGGTCTAGAGCACCGCCTTGACATGGCGGGGGTCGGCGGTTCAAATCCGCCCGTGTCTACCAGCCTCTTTTTCCACGGCCGGATTCCGGTGGCGCTGGGGGGCGTCTTCGCTGGAAACCCTCGACGCCGATGCCGCGCCGTGGCTTCGGAGCGCGACTCCCGCAGAGGACGCGTTCCCTGAGTTCGAGGTCTGCGGTGGATCGTCGCGAATCCGACATGCTCGGCATGGATCGCCTCCGGCTGCGCCCGAACCCGGGCCGCGGCGCGGATCCCGCACGCCCGTCGACCTGCACGGCCCACGAGAATGAGTGACGCCATCGTCGTCACGCTCCCCGACGGCAAGCAGCTCGAGCTCGCCGCGGGCGCGACCGTCCTCGACGTCGCGGCCGAGATCGGCCCCGGACTCGCGAAGGCCGCGCTCGCCGGTCGGATCGACGGCCAGATCGTCGACCTTCGGGCGCCGATCCATCAGGACGCCGCGGTCGCGATCGTGACCACCAAGGACGAGACCGGCGGCGAGGTGATCCGGCACTCGGCGGAGCACGTCATGGCCGACGCGGTCAAGCGGCTCTTCCCCAACGCGCAGGTCGATGCCGGCCGGACCGACCACAGCGAGAAGTTCCAGTACGACTTCCTCGTCGACGAGCCCTTCACGCCCGAGGACCTCGAGGCGATCGAGAAGGAGATGAACAAGATCCTCTCGGAGGGCGCGGACTTCACCCGTGAAGTCCTGACCCGCGACGAAGCGGAGGCACTCTTCTCGTCGATGGGCGAAGAGCTGAAGCTCTCGCGGCTCGGCGACATCCCGGACGACGCCGAGATCACCGTCTTCCGGCACGGCGCCTTCGCCGATCTCTGCCGCGGTCCGCACGTGCAGTCGACCAAGCAGATCGGCGCCGTGAAGCTCCTCGAATCGAGCGGGACCTACTTCCGCGGAGACGAAGCGGGCCCCAAGCTCCAGCGGATCTACGGCACCGCCTTCGAGAGCAAGAAGGCCCTCAAGAGCCACCTGGCCCGCCTGGAAGAAGCGACGAAGCGCGACCACCGCCGGGGCGGCGCCGCCCGGGGACTCGTCCATCTCGACCCGCTCGCGCCGGGCTCGCCGTTCTACCTGCCGAAGGGCATGGCGCTCTACAACGAGCTCGTCCGCTTCGTTCAGGACCTCTATCCCAAGTACGGATACAAGGAGGTCATGACGCCGCAGCTCTTCCGTTCGGACCTCTTCAAGACGTCGGGCCACTATGACAAGTTCCACGACGACATGTACTGGTTCGAGGGCAGCGACGAGGGCGAGGAACTCGGCGTCAAGGCGATGAACTGCCCGGGCCACTGCCATCTCTTCTCGACCGGCAAGCGCAGCTACCGCGAGCTGCCGGTCCGCTGGGCCGAGTTCACGCGCCTCCATCGCAACGAGCGCAGCGGCACGCTCAACGGCATCACCCGCGTCCGCACCTTCGCCCAGGACGATGCGCACATCTACTGCGAGCCCGAGCAGGTCCCGCAGGAGATCGACTCGTTCTTCCAGATGACGGCGGAGATCTACGACAAGCTCGGTGTCGACGGCGTCGAGATGGCGGTGTCGACCCGGCCCGACGAGTTCCTCGGCGATCCGGCCGACTGGGACGTGGCCGAAAAGGCGCTGATCGAGGCGGTCGAGCGGGCGGGCTTCCACTGCCACATCAAGGAAAAGGACGCTGCGTTCTACGCGCCGAAGGTCGAGGCCGACTTCAAGGACGTGCTCGGCCGGGCCTGGACCCTGGCGACGATCCAGATCGACATGGCGATGCCGGGTCGATTCGGCCTCAAGTACGTCGGCCGCGACGGCGCGCTCCACCAGCCCGCCATGCTCCACCGGGCGATCCTGGGCTCCCTCGAGCGCTTCATCGGCATCTACATCGAGCACACGGGCGGGGATTTCCCGTTCTGGCTCTCCCCGATTCAGGTGGTGATCCTGCCGATCGCCGACCGGCACGGGCCGCGGGCGCACGAACTGGCGTCCGCACTCTCCGAAAAGGGAGTGCGTGCGGAAGTCGACGATCGGAGCGAGACTCTCGGGTTCCGGATCCGAGAGGGTCAGACCCAGAAGATCCCGCTCACCCTGGTGATCGGAGACGAAGAAGTCGAGCGGGGAACGGTTTCTCCGCGATTGCGAAAATCCAAGCAGGCCAACGACGCGATGTCGGCAGAGGCGCTCGTCGAAGCGCTCGCCCAGGCGAACGCCGAACGTCGCAAAGCCCCGTTGGACTGAGGAGGGAAGTCAGATACCTGCCCGATCCAGATTCAGGATCGTTCAGCCCGAGCGAGATCAGACCCGGGTGAACGAGAGGATTCGAGTCCGTGAGGTCCGCGTCATCGGCGCCGACGGGGAGCAGCTCGGCGTGATGCCGCCGGAAGCCGCCCTCGACATCGCGCGTGAGGACGGTCTCGATCTGGTGGAGGTCGCCGCGAACTCGCGTCCGCCCGTCTGCCGGATCATGGACTACGGGAAGTTCAAGTACGAGCAGAAGAAGAAGGGTGCGAACAAGAAGACCCAGTCGGCGAGCCTCAAAGAGGTGAAGCTCCGACCGGGGACCGACCAGCACGACCTGAACTTCAAGCTCGGCAACGCGCGCAAGTTCCTCATGGCCGGCGACAAGGTGAAGGTCACGGTGATGTTCCGTGGCCGGGAGATGGTCCACACCTATCGCGGCCGGGAACAGTTGAACACCGTCATCGAACAGCTCGGCCCGATCGCGAAGGTGGAGTCGACCCCTCGGATGGAGGGGCGCTTCATGTCGATGATCCTGGTCGCCGATCGCGAGGCGGTCGCCGAGGCGAAGCGTGCCGAGGAAGCCGCGGGCGCCGAAGGATCCGAGGACGAGGCGAAGACGAGTGAAGCCGCCGCGGCGCCGACGGAAGCCGCGACGGAAGCCAGCGAAGATTCGCCGGCTTCGAGCTGAGACCCACCTGGCGGAGGACGCGACGTCCTCGGCCCCAACCCCAGGCGAAGGAAAGGTTCCGATGCCCAAGATGAAGACCCACCGCGGGTCGGCGACGCGATTCAGCAAGACCGGAACCGGCAAGCTGAAGCGCAACAAGAGCAATCGTCAGCACATCCTGACGAAGAAGACGACGAAGCGGAAGCGTCAGCTGCGCCAGCACGATCTGGTGTCGGCGGACGACACGCCGCGCGTGCGTCGGCTCCTGCCCTACCTCTAGTCGAGCGCTGCGAGCGCCGTGTCGATCTCGGATCCGCCCGGCGCGCGCTCGACGACAGGAAGAGGCCGAGAGTCACCAGGGCCGCAGAGAGCGGCGCCTGGATCCGAACCGTCCGAGGAGGCCGAGGCACGCCTGCCGGACTGGAAGGACCCCGACCCGAGGTGGTCGAGCGGTCGAAGTAAAGCGAGAAGAAGATGCCGAGAGTGAAGCGGGGCGTCCCCGGCGCCAAGCGACGAAAACGAGTCCTGAAGCGCGCGAAAGGTTATTTCGTCGCGCGCAGCAAACTCCACAGCGTGGCGACCGAGGCCGTCGACAAGGCCGAGAAGTACGCCTATCGCGACCGTCGCCAACGCAAGCGTGAATTTCGCGGTCTCTGGATCGCGCGCATCAATGCGGCTGCTCGTCAGAACGGTGTTTCATACAGCCGCCTGATGGCCGGCCTCAAGGCCGCCAACGTCGAGGTGGATCGCAAGGTCCTGGCCCAGCTGGCGCTCGAGGACCCGCAGGGCTTCGCGGCGCTGGCCGACAAGGCGAAGGCCAGCCTCTAGTCCTCGCGCTCTGGCGCGGCGCGATTTGCGCGCCGCGCCGAGCTGCGCGAGCCTCCCGGCTTGCCCGGGCGAAGACTTCGACGGCGCGCCAACTAGGCGTAGTCATTGAGGGAATCGGAACTCCGGGGTCCCGGTCGAGGGACCGGAAGCGGGAGAGCGGACGATGACCAAAGCCGAGATCGTCGAGCAGATCTACGAGCGGGTGGGCTTCTCCAAGAAGGAAGCCGCCGAGCTGGTGGAGAAGGTGTTCGAGATCATGAAGGAAACCCTCGCCGAGGGCGAGAAGGTCAAGATCTCCGGCTTCGGCAACTTCGTCGTCCGCGAGAAGAACGCGCGCAAGGGGCGGAATCCGCAGACCGGGCAGGAGATCCTGCTCGATGCCCGTCGCGTCCTCACGTTCAAGCCCAGTCTCGTGCTCAAGAACGTGCTGAACGAGACCGAGGTGACCGACGAAGACCGCGCCGCGGAGGCTCGCCAGAACGGCGAGGTGTGAGGCGCCGCGGCGAGTCCGGTTGCGTCGCGGCGGGGTGTAAGGCGCCGCAGCCGCGCGGCGACCGGCGTGCGTCGGCTGCCGTCCGCGTGCGACTCCGGGGCGCGTCGGACGCTCGACCCGGTCCTCGGGATCGACCGGTCCGCAGGTCCACCTGCTTCGCGCGCGGGGCTTAGGCGAGCGGCGGCCGCCCGGACCTACGTCCCCTGCCGACGCCCGCGTTCGTCGTGACTTTTCCCGTGCGCCGGTTGGCCGTGCGTGCCATCGTGACGGGGCTACCTGGAGCGTTCGGGGGGAAGGCATGCCGCGAGGGACGGGGTCGAAGGGCACGAAAGACGTCGATGGGATCGAGCCCGTCGATCACGAGGGCGATGCCGCTGCGCGCGCGAAGCTCCTCGCCTCCGACAAGCGCTACTACCGGATCGGCGAAGTCAGCAAGCTGACCGGCGTGAAGGCGCACGTCCTCCGCTACTGGGAGACCGAGTTCCGATGGATGGCGCCGCCCAAGAGTCGCTCGAAGCAGCGGCTCTATCGCAAGCGCGACATCGAGTTCGTCTGGCTGCTGAAGCGGTTGCTCTGGGACGAGCGATACACGATCGCCGGCGCGCGTCAGCGCATCCAGGAGCTCGGCGTGGACGACGCGCTCGCGCTCCTCGACCAGCCGCCCGGGACGAGCGCGACCAAGTCCGAGGTCGAGGCGGCCGTGCAGGCCGCGAGCAGCGAGCAGTGGGTGTCGTTCCGCGCCGCGCTGGACGAGATGCAGTCGGAGCTCGTCGCGCTCCGGGGAGTCCTCCAGGAAGGATCATGAGCGCGACGGCGCCGCCCGATCCGCCGCCCGACCCGCCGTCCGACGCGAAGGGCGAACTCCGTGCGTTGACCGAAGCGAGTCGGCGGGCCTTCTCCGAGACGGCCGACCCGGCCGCCTACGTCGAACGTGCGGCGAGCGCCGCGACGCTCCGGGAGATCGAGGCGTGGCTCGACGAGGCGGAGGGGGCGACTTCGGTCGGGGCCCTCGTGGCGACGCCGGGGCTCGGGAAGACGATGCTCCTGCGCGTCGTGGAAGCGCGTCTCAATCGGCGCTCCCTCGCAGCGGATACGCCCGCCGCGCGACCGGATGCGCTCTATCTGCCCTACGCGGGGCTCGCCCCGACCGACCTGGCGCTCTGGGTGTACGGCCTGCTCGGCCGCGCGCGGCCGCGTATCGAGAGCGAGCGCGAAGCGGTCGAGGCGCTCCTCGCGCTCGGAGATCCGAAGGGGGCGCCGTTCACGCTGCTCCTCGACGACGCCGACTCCATGCCGCCCGAGACGATCGCCGCGCTCACGGCCGGTCTCGCGCCGGAGTCCGGGTCGCTGCGGTGGCTGGTCGCGGTCAATCCCGATTCGAAGGGCAGTCGCCTGCGGGCCGCGCTGCACGCGCTCGCGCCGCGCGAGTTCGCCTACCGCGAGCGACTCGACCTGGCGGAGACGGGCGCCTACTTGCGCACGCGCATGCGCTGGGCGGGCTTCCCCGACGCGCTCCTCGAACGCGTCGACGAGGACGAGATCCAGCGGATCTTCGCCCTGTCGAACGGGCTGCCCCGCGCGATCCACGCGATCGCCGCCGACCGCTTCGACGCGATGGCCGCCGTCGGTGGCACCGAGGCGCTCGGAGAGAAGCGCCGCCGCGAGGACTGGATGGGGCGCCCGATCGACTTCGACCTCGAAGGCTGAGCCCGCCCCGTCGGCCCATCGTCTTCGCGCGCGCCCCGCGCGAGACCGGGCGATCGGTTGGATTTCCCAGTCGTTTCCGGGGCTTCCGGCATCGACGCCCCGAGCCGCCTGGGCTAAACCATGCGCCTGTTCGGGCCGTGGCGCAGTCTGGTAGCGCGCTTGACTGGGGGTCAAG
>JBCCZJ010000331.1:0-6209 GCA_039187915.1 Myxococcota bacterium | reverse complement strand
GCCTCGGCTTCGGCCGCGGCCTGCGCGTTCGTCCGCCGGCGCGCTTCGCGCTCCGTCTCCGCCGCCTCGCCTTCGGCGACCTGCGCCGCCCACTTCAGCCGAAGCAGGTCCTGCCCCTCGCCGACCCGCTGTGCGAAGGGCGCGAAGGGCGTGAGCTCGAGCTTCAAGGGCGCGATGCGACGAAGGTTGCCGTGCTGGAGGAGCGCCGCGAGGACCCCGAGGATCGTGCCCATCCCGATCGCCTTCCCGGGACAGGCATGGAGCCCCGTCTTGTCCCGACCGTACCTCGCGCCGGGTCGCGGATACGCGCCGCCGAAGAGCAGGTCGCCGATCGGCATGTCGTCGTCGCCGGTCGGTCGCGTCGAGTCGTGCGCGGCAGAGACCATGCCGAGCACGATCTTCGTGCCCGCCTCGATCGTGAGGTCGTGCTCGGCCGCCGGAGGGCCTCCGGCGCGATCTCCGCGCGCGAGCGGCTTCTGGCGAAGCACGACGTCGCGGACGGGCAAGCGGTGCAGCACGTAGGGGAAGGGCTGGATGCGCATGCCCTCTTCGACGTCTGCCAGGACGAGCGGCGCCACGTCGTCCCAGCGGAGGGGCGTCGTCGGGTCGGGAAAGGCCCGCAAGAGCGTGAGCTGCTGGCGCCAGAGCTCGCGGCTCTTGATCCACTCGTTGAGCAGCGACGTGAGGCTGCCTCCGACCGGCCCGACGAAGCCGTGGATCGTGCCGAGCAGGATCCCGGCACAGAACTTCGCGAGGCCCCGGACCGGGATGCCCGAAGCGATCAGGTCTTCCCGGGCGCCCAGCAGCGCCGCGAGCAGCGTGCCCTCGGGCGGATCGGTCTCCCCCGCGAGCACCTCGCCCACGTAGCGCGTCGCGCCCTCGAGGAGCTCCGTGCCCTTGTCCTGACCGTCCTTCTGGACGAACGCGGTCGGGTTCGGCGAGAAGATGTAGCGGGCCGTCGACTTGAAGTGGTCGGGATTGTGGGCGCGCGCCGGGGGCTCGACGCCGTACTGCATGACGTCGGGACGGTGGGGAACCGGCAGGTCGAACCACTTCGTACACATCGATGCGACGGTCTGGTCGACGAGGCGCCCCACGTCGACCACGGTCGAGTCGGGCGTGATCGGGACGTCGACCTCCATCGGCGCGCCCGCCCAGACCATCACGTGCAGGACCTTCTTCGCCTCCGCGTACGCATGATCAAATGCGGCCTGCTCGTCGATCCGCGAGATCCAGTCATTCGCGAGGGTCGCCTCCCGCGCATAGCGATCGCGGTCCACGACGGCGACGAAGCGATCCTGCTGGACGCGCGCGGGCGCGTTCGCATGCGGCGCCATCGCGTCCGGCTCGGGATCCATGCCGAGGTAGTGCTCGCCCAGGGAGTCGCGCATGCGAGCCCAGTAGCCGCTGACCGAATAGTCGTGACGATGGGCGAAGATCCTCGCGATCTGCTCGCGCGAACCGACCAGCACGCCGTAGGGCGTCTCGAGCGCGCCGCCGCGGGCGCGGATCGCCGCCCAGACCTTGCGCATCGTCTCCCGCGCCGAGAGGTCCTCGATCAGCGCCTTCCAGCGCAGCGCCATCACGAAATGGGCGCGCTCGGGATCCCGCGCGCGCTCGACCTCGAGCAGGCGCTCCATCCGTCCGATCACGGCCTCGCCCTCCCGCACGTCCGCCTCCGAGGCGCGATCCGCGATCGCGAGCGCCACCGGGTCGACGCCGGTCAGTGTGGCCATCGCCGACGGCGCGGGCGTGAAGAGATAGAGACCCCATTTCAGCTGGACGAGGGGCGTCGGGCCGAGGTCGACCTTCGTCGACTCGATCACGCGTCCGTCGTCGTCGAAGAGCGCGAAGTGCTTGTGCTGTCCGGGCTTCGGCACGCCCATGAAGGGATCGCTGCGCAGACCGACGACACCCGAGCTGTTCGCGCCGGAGAGCCAGCGTTGGACCACTTCGAACTGGTCGGCGAGACTCGCATTGAAGCAAGCGAAGAGCTGTCCGCGCTCCTGGCCCGCGGTGGCCGGCGAATAATCCGACCCGTAGGACATGCCGCGGCGCGCGATGCGCGGCAGCGGAGCCTGCAGCCGGTTGCGGACGCGATCGTTTCGATCCGGCGGATCGTTGCGCGGGTTCGAGCGGCGAACGTGCGAGTCCGCCGTCGCGTCGCCTGCGCCCCGCGTCGGGGATGCGGGGTCGGACGCCTCGGGGTCCCGGTCGAAGTCGTAGTCGAGCAGCGGACCGACGCCTTCGGGTGCCGCGCCGACGAGCGGATCGGTTTCCTCCGCGGACAGCGCGCGCCCCGACATCGACCGGGCGAGCGGACGCCCCATCATCGCCGCGGCGAGCCCCGGGAACGAGGCCGCGTGGGCGTCGATGATCTCGCAGAAACGACCGACGTCCTGAGAGAGCTTGCGAAGGGCCAGGAAGCTGCCGTTCCGCAGGAAGCCCGGCGCACACGCGGCTTCGACGCCGTCCTTGTCGTCGCCGTAGCCGAGGAGGAGCTCGCCGAGGGCGATCCGATCGCGCGCCGGCGTCGCGTCGTCGGCCAGATGCTCGACCGCGGGCTGGCTCACGCCGTCGAGGAACCCGAAGTGTTCCATCCCCCAGCGTCGCCCGCGGGTCTCGGCGACGCCGACGTGGCGCGTGGCCTCGACGGCGAGGATTCGGACGCCGAGCCCCCCTTCGTCGGCGTAGTGCGCTTCGATCGTGGCGTAGAGCGGGTGCGACTTCCCGAAGACGGCGTGGTCGTCCGTCCCGTCCTCGACGCTCGTCTGGAGCTGGATCACGAAGTCCACGCTCGAGAGCCGCACGCGCAGATCCTTCTCCGGACAGTCGACGGGCCAGTTGCGGAGCGGCAGGTCCCAGCGACTCGGGTGGTTCACGCCGAGGTCTCCGAGCCAGCCGGCCCGCTGCTCCATGCCCTGACGGAACTCGAAGGGCAGGCGCTCGAGGTCCTCCTCGGGGAGACCGAGTCGCGCGAGCCCCCGATGAGTGAAGCCGAGGTTGCAGGTCACCTCCGGCACGTCATCCCCCTCGCGCGTCAGCTCGAGCGCGCGCAGGAAGCGCTGGGCACGCGCCAGATCCGTCACCTGCATGAGCAGCGTCGCGCCGTGGGTCATCCCGTCGTAGCCGGTCAGGATGTTGCCCTGGACATCGTTCAGCGGCTCCGGCTCGGTCGTCAGCGGATCGCGTGGCGGGATCGGCGGCCACGGCACGGCGACCGGGTCGACGGGCGCGCCGGGTGCCTCGTCCTGCCGGCGGATCCAGTCCATCTGGCGGGCGTGCACCCGCTGCTGCCCGGTCCCGAAGGCTTCGTACTCGTCGAAGCGCGCCTTGATGCCGTCGATCACCGGCGACAGGATCATCTGTGCCGTACGGCGCAGGAAGTTCTTCTCGTGCTCCGCCGGGAAGTAGGCGTCGAGTCCATAGAGCTGGTGGAGGGCCTTGATCCCGCGGCGCACGTCGTCCGGTCCTGCGGTCGGCGGCGCGAAGCGCGTCTCGCCCATCATCCGCTGGTGGAAGTCGGCGAGCAGCCGGACGTCCTTCGCGGTCGTGCCGGGTGAGTCCGCGAAGAAGAAGTCGGCCTCGACCTGGTGGGCCCGTACCCACTGGGAGAAGCGCAGATAGCCTTTGTCCGATGCGTGGGCGTTGTAGTCGACGGTGTGGCAGAAGATCACGTCGAGGAGCGGCCCCGCGCGCTCGGCGATCGCCCGGATGTAGGGCTCCCAGGCCCCGTCGAACGTCACGCCCAGCAGGAATTTCGTGTCGTTGTCGAGCAGCGCGAAGCGCACGAAGTGGAGGAACTCGAGCGCCTCGAGGGGGCCGGGCAGCCGACCCTCGACGCTCTCCTCGACCGCCGCCCGGCGGATGCCGTAGAGAGTCCGCAGCAGGATCCGAAGCCGCGTGCCGTGGGTCATCGTCGACCGGATCTCGCAGAGTTCGGGGCGGACGTCCGCCAACACGGTCAGCTCGCTGACCGACCCCATGTTCTTGCTCGGAATCATTCGCACGCTTCGGTCCTTCACGACGACGGCTCCGTCTCGTTCTACCGCAAGCGGACCGCATCGAATGACGTCTGCTTTACACTTCGTCCGAAGGGACGACCGCGCTTCGAGCGGGACCCGGCAGAGCGATGCGGCCCCGGAAGATCGACGGACACGCTGAAATCAAACGACGTTTGCCCAAACAGCGACCGCGCCGCCCTGCCCCGCCGGGCCGCTATGGTCCGGAACTCGCCCAGCCGAAGCGCGTCGCCCCCCGATCCAGCGGAGCCGATGCGCGCGAAGAGAGGACGACCCGATGCACCCGCGAACCCGCCAGGCCTGGCTCGCGCTCCCCCTCATCCTGGCGATCGGGGCGGGCATCGCCTGGGCCGGCAGCGCCGGACCCGCCGTGGCGCTCGGGCTGCCGCTCTTCGCCCTCTGCGGACTCGCGAGCTTCGTCGTCAACTGGGCCGTCTTCGCCCACGCCTATGCCGCCCAGACCGAACGCTTCTTCGATGCGACCGGCAGCCTGACCTACCTCACGCTCGCGATCGCGGCCCTCGCGCTCGGACCGCGGGACCCGCGCGCGCTCCTGATCGGCGGCTGCGTGATCCTCTGGGCGCTCCGCCTCGGGACCTTCCTCTTCCGCCGGATCTCCCAGGACGGCGGCGATGGACGCTTCGACCAGCTGAAGCCCGACTTCGCGCGCTTCCTGATGACCTGGACGTTGCAGGGCCTGTGGGTCTTCCTCACCCTCGCCTGCGGGCTCGTCGCGATGACGACGTCCGACCCCGTGCCGCTCGGACTGCCCGCGCTGATCGGCCTCGCCCTGTGGATCATCGGCTGGACGATCGAGGTGAGCGCCGACCACCAGAAGCGCGTCTTCCGACACGACGCCGCCAACGACGGCCGCTTCATCACGAGCGGCCTCTGGTCCTGGTCTCAGCATCCGAACTACTTCGGAGAGATCCTGCTCTGGTTCGGCATCGCGGTGATCGCGCTCCCGACGCTCCGAGGCACGCAGCTCGCCACGCTCATCTCGCCGGTCTTCGTCTACGTGCTGCTCACGCGGATCAGCGGGATCCCGCTCCTCCGGGCACGTGCGAAGGAACGCTGGGGAGACGATCCGGAATACCGCGCCTACCGCGAGCGGACGGCCGTCCTCTTCCCGCGGCCGCCGCGCGCCTAGTGGCCGGGCGCAGGCCTTGCCGGCGCGTCTCCCACCCCTCTACTTCTTCGTGAAGTACGGATCCATGACGCTCTGCGCGACCGGCGGCGCGGTTCGATGCTCGATCGACCGGTGTCGCGCCTCGATCGTCTCGCGATAGTAGGCGTCGGTCTCGATCCAGAACCGCCCTTCGACGACCGCCTCGAGCACGCGCTCGGCGACGGCCTCTGGCGTCTGGGCGATCTTCACGAACTCCTCGGCGTACTCCGCGAGATCTCCCATCGCCTGCGGATCGGAGACGTTCGCGACCTCGTCCTGCAACGCCTTCGGTCGGTTTCGCTCGGAGGTCCCGATGTTGGTCGCGACCATGCCCGGACACAGGCAGTGGGCCGTCACCTTCGAGCCCGCGTTCGCGAGCTCGGCGTAGAGCGTCTCGGCGATCGCGACGGCCGCGTGCTTCGAAGCGTTGTAGGGCGCGAGGAAGGGATGCGACGTCAGGCCGGCGACCGAGGCGGTGACGACGACGCAGCCCTCGTCCTGGGCCTTCAGTCCGGGGAGGAAGACGCGGATCCCGTGCGCGACCCCGAAGAGGTTCACGTCGAGGGTCCACTGCCAGTCGTTCGCCGACAGCTGCTCCATCGGGATCGTCGGCGCCGAGACCCCCGCATTGAGGCAGATCACGTGCGCGGCACCGAAGGTCTCGCGGGTCGCGTCCCCGAGGTGGTCCATCGCAGCGGCCTCGCCGACGTCCGTCACGACGGGGAGCACCGAAGCGCCCAGCGCCTCGACCCGCGCGGCGGCGCTCTTCAGCGCCTCCTCCTCGATGTCGGCCATCACGACGTTCATGCCGACCCGCGCGAAGCTCTCGGCGAAGGCGAGGCCCATGCCGCTCGCGCTGCCGGTGACCACCGCCGTTCTGCCTTCGAAATCCTGCATCCCGCGCTCCCTCTCCCTTTCGAGTCCGCCCGAACGGTCGCGCGGCCGGTCCTGTCCAGCCAGCCCCATTCCCTCAAGGGAATCTGCCGACTTTGTCAATCAAGCTTGATCAAATACCCGCG
>JBCCZJ010000330.1:0-6243 GCA_039187915.1 Myxococcota bacterium | reverse complement strand
GCGAGGCCTGTCCGAGCCGGGCGAGCCTCGCTCGTCGTCGAGCGCCGCCCCGGCCCCCAGACGGCGCCCGCGGCCCACGTCGTGAACGCGCGCAGCTTCGAGATCTGCCGACAGATCGGGGTCGACCGCGCAGCGATCGAGGCCGCCTGCATCCCGCCCGAGGACGCCGGACACGTGCGCTTCGTGACGCGGCTCGCAGACGACGTGATCGGCACCCTCCCCTACGAGCGCCAGGGCGACGAGTGCCTCCGCTTCACGCCCACGCCGCTCCGCAACCTCTCTCAGCATCGCTTCGAGCCGCTCCTCGCGGAGGCCGCGGGAAAACGCCCCGAGATCGACTTCCGCTACGGATGGCAGTGGGAGCGAAGCGAGCAGGACGCAGCGGGCGTGACGTCGGTCGTCCGGAACCGCGAGACCGGCGAGTCGCTGGAAGTCCGCAGCGCCTACGTCGTCGGCGCGGACGGCGCCGGCAGCCGGGTCCGCGCCTCGCTCGGGATCGAGATGCAGGGCCCGCCGCGGATCCAGAGCTTCCTCACGATCCACTTCGGCGCGGACCTGCGCGAGATGATCGGCGCGCGTCCGGGAGTGCTGCACTTCGTGATGGACCCCGAAGCCGGCGGCGCCTTCATCGCCCACGACATCGATCGCGAGTGGGTGTACATGCACGACATCGACGGCGAGACGGAGTCCGAGGCCGACTTCGACGACGCGCGCTGCGCCGCGCTCGTGTGCCGGGCGATCGGCCGCGACGTCCCGCTCGAGATCCTGCACAAGGGCACGTGGCACATGAGCTCCCAGGTGGCCGACCGCATGCGCGATGGCCGCATCTTCCTCGCCGGCGACGCGGCCCATCGTTTTCCGCCGACCGGCGGACTCGGCCTGAACAGCGGCTTCCAGGACGCGCACAACCTGGCCTGGAAGCTCGCCGCGAACCTCTCGGGCTGGGCGGACGAGGCACTCCTCGAGACCTACGCGACCGAGCGCCTCGACGTCGCCCGCCAGAACACACAGCAGAGCCTCAAGAACGCGCTCAAGCTCGTCATGGTTCCGCAGGCCCTCGGGACGGTCGAGGAACCGACGACCGCGCGCATGGCCGCGACGCTCGCCGACCCCGCGCGTCGCCCCGCCGTCGAAGCGGCGATCCAGGAGCAGGCGGAGCACTTCGACATGCTCGGTCTCCAGCTGGGTTTCGTCTATGCCGATGGCGCGCTCGTCTCCGAGGGCGAACCACCGGCCCTCGCGTCGGCGCGGACGTACGTGCCGACCGCCCATCCGGGCGCACGCCTCCCGCACGCGTGGCTCGCGGATCCGGACGAAGGGCGATCGACCCTCGACCTGACCTCCCTCACCCGCTTCACCCTGCTGAGCTTCGGCGCCCACGACGCGTGGGCCGCCGCCGCGGACGCGATCGACTCGCTGCCCCTCGAACACGTCCGCATGGGCCACGACGCTCGCCTCCCGGACGACGCGTGGCGCGCGCGCTGCGGCGTCGAGTCGGACGGCGCGCTCCTCGTGCGACCGGATCAGCACGTCGCGTGGCGGGCCCGAACGCAGCCGGACGATCCGGAAGCGGCGCTCTGCTCGGCGATTTCGACGATCCTGACCGGCGGAGACTGAGGGATCCGCGGACCGCCTTCGCGTCGAAGACGGCGATCCCGCGGGCCGCACGGGCGCGTCGGGCGCGTCGGGCGCCTAGTGCCAGGGCAACCTCGCCCCGAGGCCGTGCAGCGGCGCGTCCGAGTCCGGATCGGCCTTCTCGAGATCGTGCACGGACGGAGAGTGGAACGTCGACTCCGGGGTGATCCGGACGACCACCCGGTTCTCCTTCTCCATGACCTTGCGCACGCCGGGCAACGCGGCGTCGGGGAGCGGCTTGCCGATCATGATCGGCACGATCTTCGCCGCGATCGCCACGACTTCGTCCATGTCCGTCGAGAGCGTCGCCTTGCCGTCGACCACCAGGTACTCCGGTGGCCAGCTGAGCCCGCCCGGCTCCCCGGCGAGCACGCAGGCCGATAGCTGACCGAGGCGCCGGACGGCCTTGGCCTTCTGCCGCTCCGCCATCGTGAGGAAGACGAGATCGTCGCCGTCCATCGCATAGTGGACGATCGACATCGACGGCGGCGCCGCCTTGCGCGCGTAGGACACGACGCAGGTGTGGTTGCGCTGGACGAATTCGCGGCGCGTTTCGGGCGTGTTCATCATCTGGGCCATCACGGGGCTCCTCCTTCGGTTCGAAAGGCAGGGTGCCGGGCCCAGGTATGTCCAGCTATGGCGCCAACGGATTGACGTATGCCTGAATCGCATACCTCGCGGCGCCCACCGCCGCGGCCCTTCAGCGCCGAGACGACGCTCCGACCTCCTCCAGGAGGAGCTCGACCGCCGGCGCAAGAACCTCCTGTCGGTGGAGGAAGCCCGCCGCGAGGGTCGGCAGCGCTTCGACCGCCAGCGTGGCGACGCTTCCCTCCTCGAGCTCTGCGCGCATCGCCCCGCGCGGCAGCGCCGTCAGGAAGCCCTCGCGCGAGACGAGCGACTTGAGGAGATCGAGAGAATCGGTCTCCACGCAGACCGCCCCGGACGTCGCGCCGCGGGCCGCCGCCTGACGCCGGAATATCTCGAGGATGGAGGGCGGCCGGCTGATCAGCGCCCAACGCTCGTCCACGAGGGCGGAGAACGTCACCTTCCGCTGCTTGCGAAGTCGATGCGCCGGAGGGCAGAAGACGAGGACGGGCTCCTCGACCAGCCGATGGACGGTCAGTCCTTCATTCGGCTCGCCGGGCACGAGCAGCGAGAAGGCGCCGTCGATCTCCCCTTCGCGAAGCGCGCGAACCAGCGAATCGTAGGTGCCTTCGATCACGCTGAACGTGATCCCGGAGCGCGCGCGAGAGAGTCGCTCGATCGCGCCGGGCAGCAGTCCCGAGAGCGCGGGCGCCACGCCGATCCGCGCATGGCCGGTCACGCCGTCCCGGAGCGATCGGAGCTCGTCGAGCGCCTGCTGGCGATCGCGCAGGACGAGTCGCGCGTGGCGCTCGAGGAGCGCGCCGTAGACGGTGGCGGTGACGCCCTGGTGGCTGCGCGTGAGCAGCGGAACCCCGAGCGACGTCTCGAGCGCGCGCATCCGACGGCTCAGACCCGGCTGCGCCACGCCTCGCGCCTCGGCTGCGCCGAGGATGCTGCCATGGTCGAGGATGGCCAGGAAGTCTTCGAGATCGCGGAGTTCCATGGCGCCAAGGGTGCATCGTCGCCCCGCTCCTCGCGACGCGCTGGACGCGGACGCCCCCGCGCGCACCGGAAGACGGGAGCCCCTCCGCGGGCCGGCGCCGGATCGCAGATCCCGAAAAGTAATGACTCTAGTCATTTTAAGTCTTGCGCCAGAAATGACTGTAGTCATAATGGCAGCATGGACACCGGAGAGCCCAATCCTGAGCGGATGACGCGGGTCGAGCGCCGCCGGGCGTCGACCCGCGCGCGGATCGTCGACGCGGCGGAACGCCTGATGCGCGAGAAGGGCCTCGAAGCCGTCTCGATCCAGGACATCACGGAGGCCGCCGACGTCGGCCACGGGACGTTCTATCTCCACTTCAAGACCAAGGCGGACGTCCTCCAGCCGGTGATCGAACACCTCTCGGAGGGCGTCCACGCTCAGGTCGATCGCGCCGCGCGCGGGGCGGGCGACCCCGCCCTCCGCGTCTCGCTGGGCTTGCGACTGCTCCTGCGGGCGATCGCGGAGGACGAGCTCTGGCGCGCGTACGCTCGATCCGGGAAGACGTTCCGCGGCCTGATCGCGGACATGGGCAGCGTCCCGCTCGACGACGCCGCCCGCGGCTTCGAGAGCGGCCGATTCAGCGTCCCGGACTTCGCAGCGACCGAGCGCTTCATCGACGGCGCCCTCGTCGGGGTGATCTCGTCGATCGGCGAGGAAGGCGACGTCGATGCCGTCGCCGAGGCCACGACCGAGCTGGTGCTGCGCGTCTTGGGCATCTCGGCCGAGGAGGCCGCGCAGCTCGCGCGGGAACCGCTCACGCTCCACTGACGCGAACCCGCCGCCGGGTCCACCCGATTCCACCCACCCGCGGGCCGCCCCGCAGTCGCTTCCCAAGGAGAACACGATGTCGAACGCGCCCCTCGAACCGGCCGCCCTGATCGAAGCCGCCGAGCGTCTCATCCCGCTGCTGCGCGAGAAGGCCCGCGAGGCCGAGATCGCCCGCCGTCCGCTCGACGAAGTCATCGACGCGATCCGTGCGTCCGGTCTCTTCTCCCTGATGGTGCCGCGATGCTACGGCGGCCACGAAGCCGATCTCGACACGTTCTTCGAGGTCTCGCTCGCCCTTTCCCGCGGCGACGCGTCGATGGGTTGGCTGCTCTCCTTCTACATGGAGCACTCGTTCTGGTTCTGCGGCTTCCCGGAGCCCTTCCAGAAGGAGCTCTTCGCAAATCGCTCGTATGTCCTCGCCCCCGGTTCGCTCAGCATGGCCGGCGGATCGGCGACGAAGACCGACGGCGGATACCGACTGAGCGGACGCTGGGAGTGGGGCACCGGGATCGTGCACGCCGAGTGGGTCTTCGTCGGTGCCTACATGAAGGACGAGGAAGGCCATGTCGCGCCGCTCTTCTTCGCCCTGCCCCGCGACGAGGTGAAGGCCGTCGACACCTGGTACGTCGCTGGCATGTGCTCGACCGGCTCCTACGACATCGAGATCGACGACGTCTTCGTCCCGATCGGTCGCACCGTCGACATGCTCGACCTGATGGAGGCCAACGCCGCGAGCCGCTTCCACGACGGCCCGCTCTATCGCACGCCGCTGGTCCCGATCCTCGGATTTGCTTCCGCGCTGCCCGTCCTCGGCGCCGCGCAGGCGGCGCTCGAGGCCTACTGGGAGCGAACGAAGGCCAAGATCGCCGCGAACGAGCTGCGCGGCGGCGGAACCGTCAAGGACGAAGGCAAGCCCTCGGTCGCAGCCGACGCGGCGCTGCGCGTGGAGACCGCCGAGCTGATCCTGCGCGACGTCCTGCGCGACGTGATGGCCCAGCGCAACCAGGCCTCCCGCGAGACGCGCAGCGGCTGGGTGACACGCATGGCCCACGCGGTGTTCATGTGCCGCAGCGCCGTCCAGGACGTGGTCTCGATCTCCGGCGCGAGCGGCGCCCGGCTGGAGAGCCCGATCCAACGCGCGCTGCGCGACATCACGACCGGATCGAACCACATCATCTTCGATCGCGAGTCGCGCTTCGCCGACTACGGCCGGACGAAGCTCGAACAGCCGATCCAGAGCCTGATGGTCTAGTCGCGCTCGAAGACGCCCTCCCCCAGGACCCGCTGCCCTTGGGTCCACCCGCCGACGAGGACACCTCGATGCCCCCCCTCGCCTCCGCCTGCTCTCGACTGCGGAGGCCAAGCAGATCGCCCAGGAAATCGGGATCTTCGAGGGGAAGGCCGGGCTGTCGCTCTACCGCGTGCTGCTTCGGCACCCCGCCCTCGCGAAGCGGCTGAGCGACCTGACGGACCAGCTCGCGAGCCAGGCCGACGCTATCTGGCGTTCGGGGCGCCGCACCTCCCGAACGAGGCGCCGGAGGAGACGATCGCCGCCTACGGCTCGATCGCGGACCCGGCGAGGCGTGTTCACGCCGCGATGGTCGACGAGCTCGACCAGGCGATCGGTCGCGTCCTGGCGGCGATCTGGTGGCCGGGCCGCCTCGAAGGCGGTCGGCACACGGGCTTCGTCTCCGCCTCGGACGTCCTGCCGACGCTGCTCGAAGCGATCGGCGCGGCCGACGCGATTCCGCCGGACCTCGACGGCGCGAGTCAGTGGGCGGCACTCGTCGGAACGGGAGAGAGCGCGCGGCCCGACTATCTGGTGTCCGGGGCCGACGGCGACGCGCTCTACCGCCCGCCCTGGAAGCTCACCCTCTCGGATCCGCCGCGACTCCACGATGTCTACTCGGATCCGACGGAGGAACGCGACGTCGCGGCGCGCCATCCGACGTTGGTCGACGCGCTGCGCGCGCGCGCAGCAGGCTGGCCCTCACGCGAGCGCCCCGGTGCGACCTCTCTCCTCGGATTCCTGCTCGATCCGGACCGCTTCGGCGGCCCCGAAGATCGCGTGCCCTGGTTGGCGGCCGCGCTCGCCCGGGACCGGACCGCGGACTATGCCGCCCGCGTCTAGGCGAGGCCAGAGCGCGTCGAGGAGCAGCCCGGGCTCCAGGGCGTCGATCCGTAGCGAAGCGAAAGCGCCGAGCGCCTCG
>JBCCZJ010000329.1:0-6249 GCA_039187915.1 Myxococcota bacterium | reverse complement strand
CGGCTCATGGCGTGGCCTCGGCGGTGGCCGCGAGCCCCGACGCGATCAGCATGGCGTCTCCGTAGGAGTAGAAGCGGAAGCCCTCGGCGATCGCCTGGCGATAGGCCTCGAGCATCGGTTCACGTCCCACGAATGCGGCGACGAGAAGCAGCAGCGACGAGCGCGGCAGGTGGAAGTTGGTCAGCAGAGCGTCGATCGCGCGGAAGGGCGCGCCGCCGGGCCGCAGGAAGAGCCGCGTGCTGCCCCGGCCGGCTTCCAGCCGGCCCGCGTCGTCGACGCGGCTCTCGAGCACCCGCGCGCTCGTCGTGCCGACGGCCACGACCCGGCCGCCGCGGGCGCGGGTCGCTTCGATCGCGGCGACGGTCTCTTGCGGGAGATGAAAGGTCTCCTCGTGGAGCAGACCACTCGTCATCGCGGCGTCGTCGAGGGGGCGGAACGTCCCGGCCCCCACGTGGAGCACGACCTCGGCCCGCTCGACGCCGTGCGCCGACAGCGCGTCCAGCAGGCGCGGCGTGAAGTGGAGCCCCGCGGTCGGGGCCGCGATCGCGCCGGGCTCACGGGCGTAGACCGTCTGATAGCGATCGAGATCGGCGTCCGTCTCCGCGTCACCGTCCCGACGGATGTAGGGCGGGAGCGGCGCCTGCCCCTCCGTATAGGGATCGACGCCGGGCGCGAAGCGGAGCGACACCTCGCCGCGGCCGTGCAGCGCCTCGAGGGTCGCGGCGAGGCCGGCCCCGCGACCGAGCCGCAGCTCGAGGCCCGCGCGCACGCGACCGGTGCACCTCACGAGGGCGCGGTGGGCGCCCGGTCGTTCGGGGTCGGGACCGAGCAGCAGGGCCTCGGCCGCGCCGCCGCTGGCCTTGCGCCCGACGAGCCGCGCCGACAGGACCCGCGTGGCGTTCACGACGATCAGGTCGCCGGGCCGAAGCCACGCGGTCAGGTCGCGGACCCGCACGTCGCGTTCGGCGGCCACGCGCGCGCCGGAATCCCGATCGAGGAGCAGCAGGCGGGCCGCGTCGCGCTCGGCCAACGCGGTCTGCGCGATCGACGACTCCGGCAGCGTGAAGTCGTAGTCGTCGAGGATCGCCAGCGGATCCGCGTCGTGGGCCGTGGCCGTCATCGGGCGCGCTCGGGCGCACCCGGCGGCGCCGTCGCTGCGAGCGCTTCGAGGAGCGCCGGGCTCTGGGCGATCGCGTCGTCGGAGAAGAGGACCTCACCGGCGAAACCCAGCGCGCGCAGCACGTCCAGCTGTCTCGTCGCCCGGGACGGCGCGTCGTCGAAGAGCCAGACGCCGAGCCCCGGCCAGATCCGATCCGCGTAGGGCCAACCCGCGAAGCTCTCGAGCTGATTCAGGAGCAGCGCGTCGTCGAGCGTGTAGGCCATCGGGATCGCGCGATCGAGCGCGCCGGACCGGAGCCAGCCGCGCCAGTCCTGGGCGAGGGAAAGATACGCCCGGTCGTCGTAGGCGATCACCGCCGCCGAGATCTCGATCCCCGGCCGCGTCGCCCGTGCGTTCGTGGCGATCTCCGCCACGAGCCGGGAGACCTGTTCGCGGCGCCACGCGTCCCAGGCGTTCGCGCTGCGAACCACACCGGGCCCGGCGCCGTCGATCGGATCGGGGCGCCCGGTCTCGGCGCGGTACCGGGCGCGCGCGGTTTCGCCGTACCCGAACTCGAGGCCGACTCCGAATCGCGAGCCCGGGGCGAAGGGCAGGACGCCAGGATGCCGGATGTAGTCGAGGTGGAGGCCGTCGAGCGCGGGATAGCGGCGCAGCAGGTCGACGTAGGTCGCGACGAGCCGGTCGCGGACGGCGGGCACCGCCGGATCGAGATAGATCCCGCGCGTCCCCATCCGGTAGTAGCGCCGATCGGGCTCCGGAACGTCGAAATCCGGATAGTCGAGCACCGAGCGCCCGCGCCGATCGACGAGGATCGCGTCGCGCCCGAGCTGCTGGACGATCGCCGCCTCGCGCCGCGTCGAGAGCGAGAGCACGTTCACCCAGGCATGCACGCGCAGCCCCCGGGCGTGCGCGGCCTCGAGCAGGAGCGCGAGGCCGTCGACGTCTTCCGCGGCGAGACGCTCGGCGGCGGGGCTGCGTTCGATGCCCGGGCCGGCGGCGTAGAAGGCGCGTCCGCCGCGATAGACCTGGACGAAGAGATCCGTCACGCCGAGCCGCGTCGCGCGGTCGAGCAGGGGGACGAGCCGTTCGCGCGGCGCGTCGAGCACGCGCTCGCTCCCCTCGGCGAGGACCCAGAGGCCCCGCGCGCGCCGTGTCGCTTCCGCGGAGCCGCTCTCCGGCTCTGGGGCCGCGGAGGGCGGGCGAGGCGTCGAAGGGGCCGCCGGGGGCGGCGGCGGTTCGGGGGCACAGGCCAGCAGGAGGCCGGCAAGCAGGCCTGCCAACCCCACGAGGGGCCTCCGCAACGCGGAATGGAACGAGTGGGGAAGCAAAGCGGAGAAACGGTAACTTTGCGTGCCCTTCACCTCAATGCGGGCCACTCATTCCAGGAAGGCCGTGCGCGCGCCGGCCCGTTTCCGGGAATGGATCGCCGTATGGGTTCGGTCCAATTGACAGCGACGCGTCCGAGGCCAGAATCGAGGCCCTGGATGTCGCGACGGACGAGGAGTCGGCGAGGATGGTCGAGATGACGCGAGCGACGCAGACGAAGGCCCAGCGCATCGCGTGGCGCGGCCTCGCAGCCGCGACGGTCGTGCTCGCGCTCGTCGCGCTCCGCCCGCCCGCGACGATCGCGCGCGTCGAGTCGCCGGACGGGGCGGTCGTCCAGCCCCCGCTCGAATCCGGCGCGGCGACCGCGGCTTCCCCGGGAGAAGCCGGGCGAAGCGCCGATGGCCGCGATGCCTCCGACACCTCCGACGCCTCCGACACCTCCGACGTCCCGGACGCGGCCGAGTCGACGCCCGCGTCCTCGCCGAACCCGGACGCCGCCGTCGCGTTGCCCGACGGGCTGCCCGCGCCGCCGGCGGACGCGGTCCTGCGCGCCCGGAGTCAGGCGATGCTCGACGATCCCGCGGCGCTCTTCCGCGCGGCCGCGGAGGCCATCGAAGCCGAGGACTATGCCCACGCGGATTGGCTCTACGCCCAGATCGGGAGTCGCCATCCGATCGTCGGGGATCACGCCGGCCTGCTTCGCGCTCGGCTCCAGCTCGACCGCGGCCGCCCGTCGGAGGCCCGGGAGATCGCCAACACAACGCTCTCGGACTTCAGCGAGACGCCGCTGCGAGCCGCGCTGCACGCGCTGGTCGGCGAGGCGCTCGTGCGGGCCCGGGACGAGGCCGGTGCGCGCGAGGCCTGGGCGGCGGCGCTCTCGGCGACCGACGACGACGACCAGCGCGCCTCGCTGCTGCGCAAGGTCGCGCGGAGCGAAGAGCGTTCCGGTGAGGATCGCGCCGCCGGCATCACCTGGCGCCTGCTCTGGTACGCCCATCCCGCGACCGACGAGGCGAAGCAGGCGAGCCATCGCCTCGACGTGATCGAGGCGCACCTCGGCGAGACGCTTCGTCGCGCGAGCGACTGGCGCCGCCGCGGCGATCGACTCTTCCGCCAGCGCATGAACGACGAGGCCCTCGTCGCCTACGACAGAGCGCTGGCGATGGGTCTGCCCAAGGCCGAGACCCGCCGCGCCCGCAAGCAGCGCGCGCAGACGCTCTTCCGCATGCGCCGCTACCCCGAGGCGGTCGAGGCGTTCGAAGCCCTGCCGCAGACCGGGGACACGCCGATCTGGACGGCGCGCTCGATGGCGCGGGCGGATCGCGTGCCCGAGTCGATCGCGGCCTTCGAGAAGCTCGCCAAGAAGTCCGGGCCGAATCAGATGCGGGCCCACTACCTGGCGGCGCTGCTCCTCGACGGGCGCGATCGGGATGCAGAGGCGCGCGCCCACTTCGAGGTGCTCGCCAACGATCCGAAGGGCAGCGGGAACAAGCGAGCCGCGCTCTGGCGCCTCGGCTGGAGCGATTATCGCTTCGGACGGCACGAAGCGGCCGCCGATCGCTTCGAAGCCCTGGCCGATGCGACGAGCCATCCGATCGATCGGCTGCGGCCGCGGTACTGGCAGGCCCGCGCGCTCGAGAAGGCGGGTCGGCCGGAGGAGGCGACCGCGATCCTCGAGTCGCTCGCCGAGGCGTATCCGCTCGCGTACTACGGATGGCGCGCCCGGATCGCGACGGGCCGCGAGGACGTGGCGCGCCCGGAACACGCGATCCAGGTCGGGCGCTCCGCGCTCGCGGGCAGCGCGCTGGAACGCGTGCGGATCCTGATGAAGGCCGGTCTCGCCGACGCCGGCGCCGAAGAGACCGCCGCGCTCACGCGACGGGCCCGAGGCCTCGACGACCGCGTAGAGCTGGCGCGCCTGCTGACCTCCGCCGGCGACTTCAACCGCGCCCAGCGCGTGATCGTGGACGCCTACAGCGCGAACCTGGCGCGCGGCCCGATCGCGGGCCTCGAGGAGCTCTGGTGGTACGCGTGGCCGTCGGCCTTCGCGGGCCTCGTCGACGAGGCGACGGCGGACGAGGGCAGCGTCGATCCCGAGCTCGTCTATTCGATCATGCGCGAGGAGAGCGGCTATCGGCCGAAGGTCGTCTCGCCGGTCGGTGCGCGCGGCCTGCTCCAGATCATGCGCGAGACCGGGGCGCGCCTCGCGGACCGGAGCGGCCGGAGCGGCTTCGATCCGGACGACCTCTTCGACCCGCGGACCAACATCGAGCTCGGCTCGTTCTACCTGGCCGAGCTCTCGGCCCAGTTCCCGACCAAGCTGTCGGCGTCCATCGCGAGCTACAACGCCGGCCCGCACGTCGTCTCCGACTGGGTCGAGGGCGACGTCCGGCCCGACGACGAGTGGGTCGAGGCGATCCCGTACTCCCAGACGCGCAGCTACGTGAAGCGCGTGATGCGGAGCCTGCAGGCCTACCGACTGCTCTATTGAACGGGGTCCGCGCGGCCTGCTTCCGGCGCGCTGCCCTCGATCTGCGCCAGGGCTGCGGGCCGCTCCGGAAAAACCCCGGGGTCCGGTTGAGGTGCGCGGGGCGGGCGCCGATGAGGCGGAGAGTCCTGCGCGCCAGAGCGCGCTCCGGAGGTCTCCGCATGTCTTCTTCCCGACACGACGCGCGTCGAACGGCCGGTCGCGCCAGCGGCTCGCTGCTCTTTCTGCTGGTGCTGCTGATGGGGGCGGGCGGCTTCAACTACCACCGCAACCTCGAGATCGAACGTCAGTCCGAGGGACATCGGCCCTACGAGAGCTACTCGACCGAGGACATCCAGGCCCTGCGCGACGCCTTCGAATCGGAGCTCGTCGGCTCCGAGGCGAAGTTCGCGGCGGCGAAGCAGCGGCGATCCCGACCCCAGGGCGACGTCGGCTCGATCTCGGGCAACATCGACCAGTTCGCGCAGACGGCGCAGACGAGTCGAGCGATCCGGGCCGCGGCGGCGGGCGTCGCCGAACGCCAGAACGAGCTGAGCGAACTCGATCGCGAGCTCGCGCTCCGGGCGAATCTCGGCCAGGGCCTCATGCGGCACGTGAAGCGGCTCACGACGATCTGACCCCGAGCCTGCCTTCGGCCCGCAGACGGGCCGGCAGACCACGGGCCGCCGACTAGAGCTCGTCGATCTCCGGCGGGTCGACGCCCTCATCGGGCCCCGAGTCGTCGTCGATGTCGAGACCGCCGTCGTCGGCCTCCGTGTCGTCGAACATCTCTTCGCCGGGTGCCTTCTTCTCGGCGATCTCGTCGTCCGGCGAGGACTGCGGCTCCTCGTCGTCGAGCAACTGGGCCATCGGACGGACGACCTTCGGCTTCGGCACCTCGGAGACCGGCTTCGGATCCTCCGGCGGCCGATCGCGCTGATCCGATCCGCACTTCGGGCAGACCGGCTCTTCCTTGCCGAGGTCGTAGAACTTGGCGCCGCACTCGAAGCAGGTCCACTTGTAGCCGAGCTTCGGGTGACGGGGTCCGGAGGGTTGGATCGGCTTCTTCGGCTTCGCCTTCTTCGCGGGCGCGGCGTCTCCCTTGCCCTTCGCCTTGGTCGAGGCCTTGCCTTGCGTCTTGCCCTGGGTCTCGTCCTTGGCTTTCGCCTTGGCCTTGTCCTTGGCCTTGTCCTTGGTCTTGTCCTTGGCGGCCTTCTTCGGCTCTTCTTTCGTCTTGGCGGTCTTGGCGGTCTTCGCGGCGGCCTTCTTCGCGGTCTTTCCGGCCGCCGTCCTCTTGGGCGCGGCCTTCTTGGCGGCTGTCTTCGCCTTCGCCGCG
>JBCCZJ010000328.1:0-6270 GCA_039187915.1 Myxococcota bacterium | reverse complement strand
CGGCGGCCCCGGCGGCGGTGAGGGATTGCCGAAGATCGCGGACACACCGCTCGCATCGATCCGTTCGATCAGTCCCTGCGTCGGGTTCGCCGGATCGACGGAGTTCGACACGTAGAGATCTTCGCCGAAGCCCCCGCCCGTGCCGAACTCCACGAAGAAGCCCGTCTCACCGATCGTCGTCGCGAAGGAAGAGACCGTGCCGGTCGCGGGATCGATGCGCAGGATCTCGTCCGTCGAAGGACGGGCCGCGAAGAGCTGTCCGCCGAAGGACCCGAAACTCGCGGGTGCGACCGCGATCCTTCCCGCGTCGCCGAGTCCCGTCGCGATCGGCTCGAGGACGTATCCCGCGGGCGCGACGGGTTGCGCCTGCACCGCCGATCCGGCGCCGAGCAGGACCGCCATCGCGAGAAGGGGAAGAAGTGTTCGAAGAAGGAAGACATGCGGCATGATCGGCTCCGTTGCTTCCGAGGGCTGCTTCGGGAACCCGTCGGGCGACGTCCGCGCGGGGGAGCGCGGCGACGATCTCATTCTCCGACCTGCCCGTTACCCGACCGCTATCGGATTTCCCTACCCGCGACGAGGACTTGGACGCCTCTCCCGGTTGCTAGCATCTGCGACGGCCGTCACCTGCCGGAGGAATCGAAGCCATGACGATCGGAGAAGGAGTCCCGCTCGAGACGTTGGTCGCGGAAGCCGAGGCGGCGATCGAAGTCGTCGACGTCGAGGGACTCGAGGCGGACCTCGGCGCCGAAGATCTCGTCGTGATCGACCTTCGCGACGTCCGCGAGCTGCAGCGCGAAGGTCATCTGCCGGGCGCGGTGCACATGCCGCGGGGCATGCTCGAGTTCTGGATCGCGCCCGAGAGTCCCTATGCGCGACCGATCTTCCAGGAGGACAAGCGCTTCGTCTTCTATTGCGCGATGGGCTGGCGCTCGGCGCTCGCCTGTCAGGTGGCGACGCGGATGGGCCTGCAGAACGCGGCCCACCTCGACGGCGGCTTCGGCGCCTGGAAGAAAGCCGGCCTCGAGATCGTCCCCTACGAGAAGAAGAGCAGGAAGTAGGACACGCGGCCGGTCCTCGACCCGCAGTTCGCTCGCCTCGCGCTCGCTCTGATACGGTGTAGGGGCTCGCCGCGAGCCCGGAAGCCCACCCCGCGCCGGCAGGCCTCGCCGCCGGACGCCCACCCGGAGACCCACCCATGCACGACCTCATCATCCGCAACGGCACCCTCGTCGACGGCACCGGTCAGCCGCCGCGTCGCGCCGACGTCGCGATCCAGGGCGATCGCATCGTCGCCGTCGCGCCAGGCGGGACCGACCTCGGCGAAGCGCGCCGCGAGCTCGACGCGACCGGCCACGTCGTCGCCCCGGGCTGGGTCGACATCCACACCCACTACGACGGCCAGGCGACCTGGGATCCGCACCTGACCCCGTCGGGCTGGAACGGCGTGACGACCGTCGTGATGGGCAACTGCGGCGTCGGCTTCGCGCCGGTCCGACCCGGCCAGGAGGACTGGCTGATCCAGCTGATGGAAGGCGTCGAAGACATCCCGGGCACGGCGCTCCACGAGGGCATCGACTGGAAGTGGGAGAGCTTCCCGGAGTACCTCGACGCGCTCGAGGCGTTCCCCCGCTCCGTCGACATCGGCACCCAGATTCCGCACGGCGCCGTTCGTGCCTACGTGATGGGCGAGCGCGGGGCGAAGAACGAGAAGGCCGAACCCGAAGAGATCGACGCCATGTCGCAGATCGTGAAGGAGGGCCTCGAAGCCGGCGCGCTCGGTTTCTCGACCTCGCGCACGATGCTCCACCGCGCGAAGGACGGCGAGGTCGTCCCCGGCACCTACGCGGAGGACGACGAGCTCATGGGGATCGGCCGCGCCCTCGGCGAGGTCGGCCACGGCGTCTTCGAGTGCGCCAGCGATCTCGCGCCGGAGGGCAAGGAGCTCGACTGGATGAGCCGACTCGGCAAGGAGACCGGCCGCCCGGTCAGCTTCGCGTGCCTGCAGAACCCGATCGACGCGGACCAGTTCAAGCGCCTGCTCGAAGCGGTGGACAAGGACGCCGCGGAGGGCGGCTGCCTGACGCCGCAGGTCGCCCAGCGCCCCGCCGGTCTGCTCTTCGGCTTCGACAGCTCTCTCCACCCGTTCCGCCTCAAGCCGGCCTTCCGTCCGCTCCTCGCGCTCTCCTCCGAGGAACGCCTTGCCGAGCTGCGCAAGCCGGAGGTGCGGCGGGCCATCCTCGAGCAGGATTCGGCGCTCGGGAACGTGCCCGGCATGAACGCGCTCGTCACCGGCGCCTGGGATCGCATGTTCCCGCTCGGCACGCCGCCGGTCTACGAGCCGGGCCCCGAGGACTCGGTGGCGGCCAAGGCCGAGGCGGAGGGCGTGTCGCCCGCCGAGTACGCCTACGACCTGATGCTCCGCGGCGAGTTCATCTACATGCCGATCCTCGGCTATGCGAACGGCAGCCTCGAGGACATCAAGACCATGATGGAGCACGAGAAGGCGGTCTTCAGCCTGTCGGACGGCGGCGCCCACTGCGCGCTGATCACCGATGCCTCGACGCCTACGTTCCTGCTGACCTACTGGGTCCGCGACCGGGAGAAGGGGGCGCGCTTTCCGATCGAGTGGATCGTGCACCAGCAGACGCAGAAGACGGCGCGCTTCTATGGCATGGAAGACCGCGGAACGATCGAGCCGGGCATGCTCGCCGACGTCAACGTGATCGACCTCGAAGGGCTCACGATCCACGCGCCCGAGATGGTCGACGATCTTCCGGCGAACGGTCAGCGGCTGATCCAGCAGATCGACGGCTACGTCTATACGATCAAGAGCGGCGAGATCACCTACGAGGCGGGCGAACCGACCGGCGCGCTGCCGGGCGGCCTGATCCGCGGCCCGCAGCCGGCGCCGACCGCCTGAACGGAGACGCGTCGTCCCCGCGGCGCGGATCCGGTCCGGGTCCGCGCCGCACGCGTTTCAGCCGCGGTACGCGGAGGCGGAGCGCACCCGCTCGAGACGCGCCGTGCGTCCCAGCAGATCGAAGCCGACGAAGCCGCGCATCATCAGATCCCCGTCCTCGAGCCAGAGTCGCCCCCGATAGACGCGACCGCCCTCGGGTGCGACCACCTCGCCGTCGGTCCACTCGCCCTTCCCTGCGTAGCGAAAGCCGCGGATGATCTCGCGGCCGAGATGACTCTCGTCGCCTTCCTCGCGCGCCTCCCAGATCACGCGGCCGACGTAGATCTCGCCCTCGCGCGTGATCTCGACCTGCCGCGATCGATCCGGATTCCAATAGCGCCCGAGCAGCGCGTCGCCGTCGGCGCTCGAGGCGACGGTGAGCCCCGCGGCCCACATCAGGATCGTGAGCACCGCGATCGCGTTTCTTCCGTTCATCCGCATTTCCTTCTCCCGTCTTCGTTCCCGGAGCGCGGTGTAGAGCGTCGCCCGGCGTTCGAGTCGTTCAGGCGTCCACGGCTTCGAGCCATTCCCAGAGCGCTCCGGCGCGGGCGTCGTCCGCCGCGGGATCGCTCGGCGCGAGCTCCATCCGTCCGAGGACGTTGTGGTAGTAGGTGCCGCTCGCGAGCCCCGGCTGGGTCGCGCAGAAGAGCGAAGTCTGGGCGCCTTCCTCGATCGAGAGCAGCACCGCCCGCTTGATCCGACCGATCCACCCCACGTTGGGCCCCGCGAGCTCGGAAGCGATCACGCCGGGATGGACCGCGTGCACCCGCAGCGTGGCGTCGCGCCGTGCGAGCTCGCGCGCGTACCAGAGATTGCCGAGCTTGCTTCGGCAGTAGGCCAGCTGGCCGCCGAGCGCGCCGCGATAGCGGTAGTCGGGCGTGCACTCGCCCGACAGGATGTAGATGTCACCCGTGACGATCACGACGCGCGCGCCGTCCGCGAGCAGGCCCCGCGCCCTCGCGCCGGCGAGCAGGCGATGGTGGCCGAGCACGTTGGTCGCGAAGGCGATCTCGAAGCCCTCGGCGGAGGTGCCGTATCGACTCGGCCAGAGCCCGGCGTTCGCGACCAGGACGTCGAGTCGACGCCCGGCCAGGATCTTCTCGAGCGCGTCGAGTGCAGCGGCGATCGAGTCCGGCGCCGACAGGTCGAGCTCGACGGCGTGCGCGGGCGCCCAGGACCGGGCGGCGATGGCCTCCGTCAGCCGGTGGCCTGCTTCCCGACCGCGAGACGCCGAGACGACCTCGGCGCCCCGCGCGGCGAGGCCGAGGCTGGTCGCCCAGCCGATCCCGCGACTGCCGCCGGAAACGAGCGCGACCGCGCCGTCGAGGCGCGGTGTCTCGGGGCACCACGCCACGCGAGCGCGCTGGCCGCGCAGGCCCGCGACCAGCCGCGCCAGGCCTCGGGTCGACGGTCGTTCCGTCGTTCGCAAGGCGTAGTCTTCAGCCATTCGATCCGTCCTCCTCGCCGAGCGCTCGTTCGGGGGGCCGATCCGGCGCCAGCAGCGCCCGGATCGCGAAGCTCGCCTCGTCCAGCGAGGCGGTCGCCTCGTCCCAGCGCGCCTCGAGGACGAGCCGCCGAACGGCGCTGTCGGCGATCGCGAAGACCAGCCGCGCGACGCGCGCGCAGTCCATCTCCCGCAGCTCGCCGCGCTCGACCCAGCGCGAGAGCCAGACTTCGAGGCCCGCGACCACGCTCTGCTGTTTCGCGCCGAAGCCGGACTCGAGATCCTCGGTCTCCCCGTCCATGACGAAGAGGCGATAGCGATCGGGCCGCTCGCGGGCGTAGTCGAAGAGGCGCTCGAGCAGGATGCGCGGGTCGACGAGGCCCGTCTCGGCGTCGAGCCCCCGGAAGGCGGTCTCGAGGACCCGGGCGCCCTCGACGCGGCCCACTTCGCGGAGCAGCGCGCGCTTGGTCGGGAAATGGTGGAAGAGCGTGCCCTCGGAGCAACCTGCGGCGCGGGCGATCGCCGCGGTTCGCGTGCGCGCGTAGCCCTCTTCCGCGAAGCAGCGAGCCGCCTCCGCCACGATCTCGCGGCGGACGGCGAGCACCTCGCCGTGGTCGACGGGTCGGCCCGCGCGGCGCTTGCGGCGGCGCGCGGCGGCGGGGCGAGAGGCGCGTTTCGAAGACGGGGAACGAGCGGGACGACCGGCCACGAGGACTCCTTGACATCAATCGAGTGCTACACGATTATATTCGAGTCGCACTCGATTGCAAGGAGCCTCTCTCATGTCGAAGATCCCGGGGGCCGCTCTGGCCCTCCTGTTGGCCATTTCGGCGCTTTCCGCCGGAACGGCGCGCGGCGCGAGCCCGACACCGGCGGACGAGATCCGCGTGATCACCTGCGGCCCCGATGGCGAGAACCACGAGCGGATCGTCTGGTGGGCGGAGCTCGACGGCACGATCTACGTCCGGACCACGCCGCTCGCCACATGGGGCCGCAACGCGCGCCGCGAAGGCACGGCGCGTCTCCGGTTCGAGGATCGAGAGACGCCCGTCGCGGTCCGGATCGTCGAGGCGCCTTCCGCGCTCGAGCGGATCCACGCCGCCTTCCGCGCGAAGTACGGCGGCCGCGACGTCCGCGCCGATCTCCTGCGCTGGCTCGTGGGCGGCAAGATCACGTTCGAGACGACGGCGCTCGACGACGCGCGCGCGGCGGACTGCGCGGGCGAAGCGGAGGACGCTGGAAGCTCGGCCACGCAGGAGCGCAGGGCCCGAGCGGGGAACGACCCCGTCGTCGCCTAGCGCTTGTGCTCCGGGCTGTGGAAGTCCGTCTTGCAGCCGGCGTCCCAGGCTTCCGGCTGGTTGCCGTGGGCGGGGATGCCGCCTGCGTCCTTCAGCATGCGCGCGAGATGCAGACAGTTCCAGACGAGGAAGGTCGTGTTGCGGTTCGTGAAGTCGTTCTCGGGCCCCCCCGAGCCCTCGTCCATGTACGACGGCCCCGGGCCCGCCTCGCCCATCCAGCCCGCGTCCGCCTGGGGCGGGACGGTGTAGCCGATGTGCGAGAGCGAGAAGAGCAGATTCATGGCACAGTGCTTCACGCCGTCTTCGTTGCCCGTGATCAGGCAGGCACCGACCTTGCCGTAGTCCCGGTACTGCCCCTTGTCGTTGAACTGGTGGGTGTAGCCGTACATGCGCTCGAGGACGCGATTGCAGACGGAACTCTTCTCGCCGAGCCAGACGGACGTGCCCAGGATCAGGATGTCGCAGGCGTCGATCTTCGCCTGGATCTCGGGCCAATCGTCCTTGGCGTAGCCGTCGCGCCCGGCGTAGTCCATCTCGAGGCCGGCCGGGATCTCGTAGTCGACGGG
>JBCCZJ010000327.1:0-6281 GCA_039187915.1 Myxococcota bacterium | reverse complement strand
TCTTCCCGTTCGTGGTGCCGCCCCGCGCGTTGTGTCCGCCGACTTCGCATGACCCATCGCCGGGCGCGAGAGATGCGAGCGCCTTGCCGAAAGGACGCGGGGGCGACGCGCGTCGTCGCGCCGGCTGCCTGCCCACTGCCGGCGGAAGAGCGCTGCGGCCGGCGCCTCTACGCGGGCCCGACCCTGCTCGGAATCGAGCGCAGGTGCGTCGGGGCTATCCGGAGAAGCGTTCGAGCAAGGCCCTCGCGGCCGCCGCCGGCGTGGTCTTCTGGGCCTCGACGTCGCGCTCCTGGAGCGCGATCGCCTCGCGCATGCCGGGGCCTTCGCGAAACGCGCGCGCCATGCCCTCGTCGACGAGCTTCCACATCCAATCGCGGGACTGCAGACGTCGGCGCTGCTCGAACTGACCGCTCCGGCGCATCATCTCGTGGTGCTCTTCGACCGTGTTCCAGACGGGCGCGATTCCGTCCTCGTTGAGCGCGCTCGCGGCGAGCGCGACCGGGCGCCATTCGTCGTTGGCCGCGCGGATCAGATCGAGGGCGCTCGCGTAGTCGACCCGCGTGCGCTGGGCCGTCTGTTCCATCGGCCCGTCGGCCTTGTTCACGACGAGCGCGTCGGCGAGCTCGATCACGCCCTTCTTGATGCCCTGGAGCTCGTCGCCCCCGCTCGGCAGCAGGAGCACGAGGAAGAAGTCGACCATCGACGCGACCGCGACTTCGGACTGCCCGATCCCGACCGTTTCGATCAGGATCACGTCGTAGCCCGCCGCCTCGCAGAGGAGCATTGCCTCGCGCGTCCGGTGGGCGACGCCGCCGAGCGAGCCGCCGGAGGGCGAAGGTCGGATGAAGGCTTCCGGCTTGATGGTCAAGCGTTCCATCCGCGTCTTGTCGCCCAGGATCGAGCCGCCCGTGACCGGACTCGACGGGTCCACCGCGAGGACGGCAACGCGCTTGCCCTGCTCCACCAGGTAGAGCCCGAGCGCTTCGATGAACGTCGACTTCCCGACGCCGGGCGGACCCGTGATCCCGACGCGGATCGCGTTGCCTGCATCCTCGATCATCTCTTCGAGGATCGCCTGTCCCGCCGCGTAGTCGTCGTCGCGGGTCGACTCGAGCTTCGTGATCGCGCGGGCCATCTGGCGCCGATCGCCCGCGCGAATGGCACGGGCGATCTCGGCAGGATCAGAGGACGCAGCCATCAGGCGGCACGGTCCTTCAGGACCTGCAGCACCTCGGCGGCCGCGTCGGGTACGGGCGTCCCCGGCCCGAAGATCGCGGAGACCCCGGCCTCACGGAGGAAGTCGTAGTCCTGCGGCGGGATGATGCCGCCGACGATGACGGCGATGTCCGACGCGTTCACGTCCTGGAGCGCCTTGATCAGCTGCGGGACGAGGGTCTTGTGGCCCGCCGCCTGGCTCGAGACGCCGATCACGTGGACGTCGTTGTCGATCGCCTGCTGCGCGGCCTCTTCCGGGGTCTGGAAGAGCGGGCCGACGTCGACGTCGAAGCCGAGGTCGGCGAAGGACGTCGCGATCACCTTGATGCCGCGATCATGCCCGTCCTGGCCGAGCTTGACCGCCAGCATGCGCGGACGGCGCCCCTGGCTCTCGCCGAAGGCAGCCACGTCCTGGGAGACCTGCTCGAAGGCGTCTTCGTCCCGGTACATCTGGCGGTAGACGCCGGAGACCGAGCGGACCTCGGCGCGGTGGCGCGAGTAGACCTTCTCCATCGCTTCGGTGATCTCACCGACGGTGGCGCGGACCCGCGCCGCTTCGACCGCGGCCTCCAGCATGTTCCCCTCGCCGCTCTCGGCGAGCTCGGTGATGTGCGCGAGCGCCCGATCGACGGCGGCCTGGTCGCGCGCCGCCCGGATGTCGTCGAGCCGACGACACTGGGACTCGCGAACGGCCGTGTTGTCGATGTCACGGATCTCGATCGGGTCCTCCTCGGCCAGCCGGTACTTGTTCACGCCGACGATCACGTCCTCGCCCGAGTCGACGCGCGCCTGGCGCCGCGTGGCCGACTCCTCGATCCGGAGCTTGGGCATCCCCTGCTCGATCGCCTGGGTCATGCCGCCGAGCGCCTCGACCTCGTCGATCAGCTCGTTGGCCGCGTCGTAGACCTGCTGCGTCAGGTTCTCCATGAAGTAGGAGCCCGCCCAGGGATCGACGACCGCCGGGATCCCGGACTCCTCCTGCAGGATGAGCTGGGTGTTCCGCGCGACCCGCGCCGCCGTGTCCGTCGGGAGGGAGACGGCTTCGTCGTACCCGTTGGTGTGGAGCGACTGCGTCCCACCGAAGACCGAGGCCATCGCTTCGACCGTCGTCCGGATCACGTTGTTCATCGGGTCCTGCTCGGTGAGCGAAGCCCCGGAGGTCTGCGAGTGCGTTCGGAGCATCATGCTGCGCGCGTTCTTGGGCTGGAACTCCTTCTGCATGCGCTCGGCCCAGATCCGTCGGGCAGCGCGCATCTTGGCGATCTCCATGTAGAAGTTCATGCCGATGCACCAGAAGAAGGAGAGCCGGCCTGCGAACTTGTCGACGTCCATTCCCTTCGAGAGGGCCGCGCGGACGTACTCGAGCCCGTCGGCGATCGTGAAGGCGAGCTCCTGGACCGTCGTCGCCCCGGCCTCCTGCATGTGATATCCGGAGATGGAGATCGAGTTGAACTTCGGCATCTCCTTCGCGGTGTACTCGATGATGTCCGCGACGAGTCGCATGCTCGGCGTCGGCGGATAGATGTACGTATTGCGGACCATGAACTCCTTGAGGATGTCGTTCTGGATCGTGCCCGCGAGATCCTTGCGGTCGACGCCCTGCTCTTCGCCGGCCACGATGAACGAAGCGAGAACCGGGATCACCGCCCCGTTCATGGTCATCGAGACGGTCACCTCGCCGAGCGGGATGCCGTCGAAGAGGATCTTCATGTCCTCGACCGAATCGATCGCCACGCCGGCCTTGCCGACGTCTCCGGTCACGCGCTCGTGATCCGAGTCGTAGCCGCGGTGGGTCGCGAGGTCGAAGGCGACCGAGAGGCCCTGCTGACCCGCTGCGAGGTTGGCTTTGTAGAAGCGATTCGACTCTTCGGCGGTCGAGAAGCCTGCGTACTGGCGGAGCGTCCACGGTCGGTTCGCGTACATCGTCGCCCGCGGCCCGCGCAGGAACGGAAACATGCCCGGGAGCGTGTCCGTGTGGTCGAGTCCCTCGAGGTCGGCCGCCGTGTAGAGCGCCTTGACGTCGATCCCGTCCGGGCTGCTCCAGACGAGGTCGTCCACGTTCTTGCCCCGGAGCTCCTTGCCCGCGAGATCCTTCCACTCGGAAAGCTGGTCGGCGGCGCGCATGCCGCCCTTCGATTCGGCCATCTCTTCGGCTCCTGTGCTGGGATCGCGGCCCGTGCGAAACGGGTCCGCGTCACGCTCGCGAGCCCCGGAGGACCCGCGCGGCGGCCGAGTCTAGCAGCCCCGCCCGCCCCTACATCCTTTTCGTTTTCGCGGAGTTACCCCGGAAGGGGCAAGTCCTACATCGCGCGTCGATAGCGCCCACCGACCTCGAAGAGCGCTTCGCTGATCTGGCCGAGACTCGCGACCTTGACCGTCTCGAGCAGCTCGTCGAAGAGGTTGTCTCCGTTCCGGGCCTTCTCCTGCAGTCGCGCCAGCGCCGCGGGCGCCTCGTCCGCCCAGCGCGCGTGGAACGCCGCCAGGGAATCGAGCTGGGCCTGCTTCTCCGCGTCCGACGAACGCATGAGCTTGTCGTCGTCGAGCACCGGATCCGCCGGATCGTCCGGCAGGAAGGTGTTCACCCCGATGATCGGCAGCTCGCCCGTGTGCTTCAGCTGCTCGTAGTGCATGGACTCGTCCTGGATCCGACCCCGCTGGTAGAGCGTCTCCATGGCGCCCAGCACGCCGCCCCGCTCCGACAGCCGCTCGAACTCCTGGAGCACCGCCTCTTCGACGAGATCCGTCAGCTCGTCGATCACGAACGCCCCCTGGATCGGGTTCTCGTTCTTCATGAGCCCGGCTTCTCGGTTGATGATCAGCTGGATCGCGAGCGCGCGGCGCACCGACTCCTCCGTCGGCGTCGTCACCGCCTCGTCGTAGGCGTTCGTGTGAAGGCTGTTGCACTGGTCCTGGAGTGCGGTCAGCGCCTGCAGCGTCGTCCGGATGTCGTTGAAGTCCATCTCCTGCGCGTGCAGCGATCGGCCGGAGGTCTGGATGTGGTACTTGAGCTTCTGGCTCGACTCGGACGCGCCGTACTTCTCGCGCATCGCCACGGCCCAGATCCGCCGCGCGACCCGGCCCATCACCGAGTACTCGGCGTCGAGACCGTTCGAGAAGAAGAACGAGAAGTTCGAGGCGAAGTCGTCGACCGACATCCCGCGAGCGAGGAAGTACTCGCAGAACGTGAACCCGTTGGCGAGGGTGAACGCGAGCTGGGAGATGGGGTTCGCCCCGGCCTCGGCCATGTGGTAGCCGGAGATCGACACCGAGTAGAAGTTCGAGACCTTCTCCCGGCAGAACGTCTCCTGGATGTCCCCCTGGAGCTTGAGCGAGAACTCCGTCGAGAAGATGCAGGTGTTCTGGGCCTGGTCCTCCTTCAGGATGTCCGCCTGGACCGTCCCGCGGACGGACCGGAGCACCTCGCTCCGCAGCCGCGCATAGGTCTCCGCATCGACGACGCGGTCGCCCGGGATCCCGAGCAGCCCGAGTCCGAGGCCGTCGTGGGTCTCGGGGCGCTCGCCGTCGTAGACGGGCAGCGCCTCGCCCTTCGCCTCGAGGGTCGAGGCGAAGCGTGCCACCGCGGCTTCGAGCTCCCCGGTCTCGCGAAGGTGACGCTCGACGCGCTGATCGATTGCCGCGTTCAGGAAGAAAGCCAGGACCGTCGGCGCCGGACCGTTGATCGTGAGCGAGACCGAGGTCGAAGGAGCGCCCAGATCGAAGCCCGAGTAGAGCTTCTTGGCGTCGTCGAGCGTGCAGATCGACACGCCCGAGTTGCCGACCTTGCCGAAGATGTCGGGCTGCTCGGCCGGGTTGCGGCCGTAGAGCGTCACGCTGTCGAAGGCGGTCGACAGCCGCGCTGCCGGCTGACCGGCCGATACGTAGTGGAAGCGGCGGTTGGTCCGCTCGGGACCGCCCTCGCCCGCGAACATCCGCGCCGGGTCCTCGCCGCTCCGCTTGAAGGGGAAGACGCCCGCCGTGAAGGGGAAAGCGCCGGGGACGTTCTCGAGCGCGAGGTAGCGCGCGAGGTCGCCCCAGTCGTCGGTGCGCGGGATCGCGACCTTCGGGACCGGGTTGCCCGACAGCGTCGTCGTGCGGTTCTCGACCTCGATCTCGCGCCCACGCACGGTGTAGCTCTGCTTCTCGGCGCGGTACTCCGCGCGCTTCGCCGGCCATTCGCCGAGCGATGCGGCGAGGCGCCCGTCCACCTGGCCGGCGGCCTCCGCGTAGCCACGGGCGAGCGCGGCCGCGACGGGGTCTTTCTCGGGGACGCTGACCGGCTGGAGCGGCGCCTCGGGCGCGTACCCCTCGGCCGCGAGTACGCGGGCGTATCCGTCCGCCCTGGCCGCCGCGGCCGCGTCCTGCTCGACGCGCGCGCGGTAGCCCCGGATCGCGTCGGCGATCTCGGCCATGTAGCGCTGGCGCGACGCGGGCACGAGCCCGCTCGCCTCGGAGACTTCGATGCCGCCGAGCGCCGGGGCCGCTCGGCCCGCGAAGGCGGGCAGGCCGAGCTCGCCGAGCCGGGCCTCCAGCGCCTGCGCGAGATGCTCGGTCCCGGGATCGTTCCAGTTGCGCGCGACCGTCGGGAAGACCGGGATCTCGGCGTCCGGCGTGGTCATGGCGTTGCGGTTGCGCCGCCACTGCTTCCGCACGTCCCGCAACGAGTCGGCGGCGCCGCGTCGGTCGCATTTGTTCAGCACGATCAGATCGGCGTAGTCGATCATGTCGATCTTCTCGAGCTGGGAAGGCGCCCCGTAGTCCGGCGTCATGACGTAGAGCGACGTGTCGACCTGATCGACGATCTCCGAGTCGCTCTGCCCGATCCCGGCGGTCTCGAGGAAGACGAGGTCGAAGGCCGCCGCCCGGAGCACCGAGAGCGCATCGCCCACGGCCGCCGCGAGGGACAGGTTCGCACGGCGGGTCGCCATCGAGCGCACGAAGACCTGCTCGCCGCCGATCGCGTTCATCCGGATCCGATCGCCCAGGAGTGCGCCGCCGCTGCGCCGGCGCGTCGGGTCTACCAGCAGGAGCGCGATCCGGAGATCCGGCGCGTCCCGGCGCAGGCGCAT
>JBCCZJ010000326.1:0-6289 GCA_039187915.1 Myxococcota bacterium | reverse complement strand
GTCGAGGGTGCAGAACCAGAAATTGCGCTTCAGGATGTCGGCCGGCCGCTCCTCCCAGCCCATGCCGTAGCCCGAGCGGTCGATGATGTTGTCGAGGCGGTCCATCAGCATGGCGACCCAGCCGATGCCGCCCTCGCTCATGGCGATCTTGAGATTCGGGTGTTTCTTCGGGTACTCGCTCCAGAGCCACTCGGAGCAGGCGGCGAGCGAAAGCTGTCCGAACATCGTCGCGCCGAGCTGGAGCATGGGAGAGCCCTCGGGAGAGGGATACATGCCCGATGAGCCGACGTGCAGCGAGATCACCGTATCCGTGTCGGCGCAGGCCTGGATGATCGGGTCCCAGTGGGCGCGGTCCCAGAGGTTCGGCATGCCGACGGCGTGCGGGCGCTCCGGAAAGGTGACCGAGACGAAGCCGCGCTCGGCGTTGCGGTGGATCTCCTCGACCGCCCATGCCGGGTTCTGGAGATAGGTGATGCCGCAGGGGATGATCCGCGTGGGGTTCGGCTTGAACCACTCTTCGTAGAGCCAGTCGTTCCAGGCGCGGACGCAGGCGTAGCCCACGTCGGTGTTCTTCGCGTTGGCGAAGATGCGGCCGCAGAAGCCGGTGATCTGGGACGGGAAGTTCATCTGCGCCCAGATCCCTGCGAGATCCATGTCCTTGATGCGGGCGTCGATGTCGTAGCAGCCCGGGCGCATCTGCTCGAAGCGGAAGGGCTCGAGCTGAACGGTCTCCGGCCTGCGCCCGGCCACGGCGTTCATCCCCACCTGCGTGAAGACCTCGCCCTCGAAGGCCCAGACCTGGTGGCCTTGCGGCGTCTCGATCAGCTTCGGCGCGTCGTCGCGCAGCGCCGCCGGCACGTAGGTCTCGAAGAGGTGGGGCGGTTCGACGACGTGGTCGTCGACCGAGATGATCGTGTACTTCTCGACCGCGGGTTCCGGGTCGGGCAGGAAGAGTTCGGGATCGAGTTCGGCAGCGGCCATGGGTGTGGTCTCCGTTCGATGCGGTCTGTCCGATCAGTCTATGCGAACGCGATGGGGATTGGCAGCCTCGTCCGACATGCCATCTTCGCGGCATGGACGAGCTTCGATTCGACGATCGCGTGGCGCTGGTGACGGGCGCGGGCCACGGCCTCGGGCGCGAGTACGCCCTCCTCCTCGCGTCCCGCGGCGCCCGGATCGTGGTGAACGACTACGGCGGCGACACCGTCGGCCGCGGGCGGTCCGCGGCGCCCGCCGAAGAGGTCGCCGAGACGATCCGCGCCGCGGGCGGGGAAGCCGTGGCGAATGCGGGTTCGGTCGCCGAGAGCGTCGAGGGCGCGGCGATGGTCGAGCAGGCTCTCGACACCTGGGGCCGTCTCGACGTCGTGATCCACAACGCCGGCATCGGCGGCGGGACGGGGCCCTTCGAGGACATCCGGGACGAGCACGTCGACGCCGTGTTCAAGACCCATCTCTACGGGGCGATCCACGTGCTGCGGCCCGCCTGGCGCGCCATGAAGGCGGCGGGCTACGGCCGCGTCGTCACGACCAGCTCGTCGACCGCGCTCGGGGTCGACGGGAGCTTCGACTACCCCGCCGCGAAGGCCGGGCTGCTGGGGCTGACGCGTTCACTCGCGCGCGAGGGCGCGGAGCTCGGGATCAAGGTCAATGCGATCCTGCCCCTCGCCTACACGCGAATGGCGGCCGGCGTGCCGAACAAGGCGATCCGCGACTGGATGCGCACGACGTTCCCGCCGCACCGCGTGGCGCCGCTGGTCGCCTGGCTCTGCCACCAGGACGTGCCCGTCTCCGGCGATTTCTTCACCGTCGGCGGTGGCCGCGCGGCCCGGGCCACCACCAACGTCTATCCGGGCTTTCGCGCCGAGGACGACCGCCCGGAGTCCTTTCGCGACCACTGGGATCGGGTCATGGCCGGCGGCGATCCGGAGATCGCCCTCGACGGCTCGACCGACGCCGCCATGATGGATCCCGGCTACGCCGCCCTCGACTCGGACTCCATGAAGGAAGGCACCTGACGCGCGCCGTCCGGCGACCGAACCCGACCGGCGCCTATCCCGCCTGGAGCTTCGCGATCGCCTTCCGCGCTGCCTCGTCGTTCTTCGGGTCGTCGGGCACGGGGAAGAGGATCCGCTCCGCGACGTCGTCGTACTGCTCGAGCAGGACGTCGGCGATCTCGTCGTAGGTGCCCTGGGGCACGAAGATGTCGAGCAGCTCGTCGGTCACCAGGTCGTTCATCTCGGCCCATTTTCCCGCGCGCGTATAGTCGCGGAGCTGCTCGCCCACGTGCTTCATGCCGTGATACTCGAGTGTCGGCCAGTAGGCCGGCGTCGACAGCGTGAAGACGAGGCTCTCCCGGGCCGCCTGCTTCTGCGCTTCGACCTCCGCGGCATCGGCACCGGTCGCGATCATCGGGCCGGCCGTCAGCTCGATCCGAACGTCACGACCGGCCGCGCGGGTCCCTTCCTCGAGCCGCGGACGCGTGACCTCGCGCAGGAAGCGGGGCTCGCTGTTGGTGGGGTGGGTCTGGATCGCGTCGCCCACCTTGCCGACCGCCTTCGTCATGAGCGGCCCGACCGCCCCCATCAGGATCGACGGCGGCCCCCACTCGAGCGGACCCGGGTTGAAGAAGGGCTGTAGCCGGTTGAGCGTGTAGTTCTCGCTCTCGAAGTCGAGGGGCACCCCGTTCTGGAACGTATCGAAGGCCGCGCGCACGGCCCCGACGTAGTCCGTGAGGCGCGGAGCGGGGGCGGACCAGGGCATGCCGAAGCGACCGATGATGTTGCCCTTGACCTGCGTGCCGAGGCCGAGCTGGAAGCGGCCCTCGGAGTACTGCTGAAGATCCCAGGCGCCCTGCGCCGCGAGCATCGGACTGCGGGCGAAGGCCACGAGGACCCCCTGGCTGACCCGCAGGCGACTCGTCGCGCCGAGGGCCGCCATCGCCGACAGCATGCCGTCGTGGACCGCCTCGGCGACCGAGAGCGTGTCGTAACCGAGCCCCTCGACGCGCTGGGCGTGCGTGACGACGTCCCGCAGCGGGACGTTCGCGCCCATGGTGGCCGTGACCTTCATCATCGTTCTCTGCTCCGTTCGTGTCGGCGCCCGCCTAGCGCGGGACACCCTGCGTGGGCGCGTACTCTTCGACCCGGGTGAAGCGGCCGTCCGCGTCGAAGCGGAAGACGACACAGAGGTCCCGGCTCGCGTAGGGCGTCCCGTCCGGGAAGACGATCTCGGCCCGGTGCTGTTCGACGACGGCGTCGCGGGTCACGATGCGGCGGACGTCGACGTAACGCACCGACCGGGTCCCCTGCTCCGCGAAGGCCACGAGCTCGTCGAGCGTGAGGGCCTCGCCGTTCTGGAAGATCTCGGCGTCCTCGGCGAACCCGGCACGGAACGCCGCGAAGTCGCGCTCTTCGGCGGCGCGGAAGAAGCGATCGACGCGGGCTTCGAGTTCGTCGGGCGGGCTCGCCATGCGGGGACTCCGAGTCGAGGAATCAGGGCGTCCGAGCGTACCCGTCCGGGTGCGCAGGCGCCCCCCGCCCCGGTACGCTCGGGACATGCCCGAAAGCGAGCCGCTCCGCGTCGTCTTCGACACCGACACCGCCAACGAGATCGACGATCAGTTCGCCCTCGCCTGGGCCCTGCGCGCGCCCGAACGCCTCCGGATCGAGGCCGTGCACGCGGCGCCCTACTCCCACGCCGTCTTCTTCGGCGCGGTCGCCGACGCCGCCGAGAAGCGCGGCGGCGCCCGCACCGAGTTCGAAAAGCTCGCAGCCAAGCTCGGGCCGGAGCGGATCGCCGCGCTTCGCGAACGGACGTCGCTGGCCGAAGCCGAGCAGCGGAGCTTCGACGAGATCCTGCGGGTCTTCGAGGCCGCCGGCGTCGATCCGGGCACGCGGGTGAAGCACGGCGCGACGGCATACCTGCCCGATCCCCACACCCCCGTCGAGAGCGAGGCCGTCGAGCACCTGATCGCGCTCGCGAAGACCGCGAGTCCCGCCGATCCGATCCACGTCGCCACGATCGGCGTGCCGACCAACGTGGCCTCGGCGCTCCTCGTCGATCCGTCGATCGCACCGAACCTCCACGTGCTCTTCTTGGCCGGCTATCCCTCCGGCGCCGGCCTGCCCGACGATTCGTTCAATCTCGTGCAGGACCGTCATGCCAGCAACGTCCTCTTCGAGAGCGACGTCCCTTTGCTCTACATGCCGGGCTACCAGGTCGCCGAGGTCCTGCAGCTCGCCCTGCCGGCGGCGCGCGAGTGGCTCGAGGGGCGCGGACGCCTCGGACAATTCCTGTACGACGCCTACACGCACAACCCGATCGAGCCCGAGCCGGGGACGCCCGGAAAGAGCTGGGTGATCTGGGACATCATCGCGACGGCCTGGCTCCTCGAGTCGGACTGGGTGCCCACGAAGGAGGTGCCGAGGGCCCGCGTGCGGGCGGATCACACCTGGGAGCCCGTGCCGGGCGCGCGCACCGCCATGCAGGAAGCCCACGGCGCCCGTCGCAACGCGATCTTCGGCGACCTGCTGGCGCGCGTCACCCGAGACTGAGAGGGCGACCGCGACGGCCACCGCGACCGCCGCGCCGCGCGATCACTCCGCGACGGGCCCTTCCTGCACGACTTCGAGCGCGCCGCGCAGCCCGGCGTAGGCCTCCTCGAGGCCCGGGGCGCAGGCGTCGCCGCACTCGATGCGTTCGAGGTCGAGCGAGGCCAGCACGTCGTTCGCCTCCTCGATCTCGCCGAGGGCGAGGCGCGAGACGCCGAGGAAGCGGTGGGCCTCGTAGTTCGTGGGCTCGAACTCGATCGAGCTCTCGTAGTAGCCCGCGGCCGACCGGAACGCGCGCATGCAGCGGGCCGCGGTCGCGGCGACGTAGTAGATCGTGGCGTCGTCGTCGATGTGCTCGAGGATGAACTCGAACTTGTGCGCCGCGTCCCGACAGTTGCCGTCCTTCAGATCCTCGATCCCGCGTCGGTAGGCCTTCTTGAGATCGCGCTCGACCACGTTGGTGAGCCCGAAATGCTCGATGTCCCAGTCGTAGCGCGCCAGCCGATCGAGGGACGAGAGCCCCCGGCTCTGGGCGAAGGCCATCGACGCGCAGAGCAGCGACGAGACGAGCCCCGCGAAGCACGCCCGACGCGCCGTCGCCGTCCATCCTCGCGCGCCGGCCTCGCTCATGTCCCGGTCCTCCCCGGCCGTCGCCCCGGCGACGTCCGCCCCCTGAGCATGCCTCCGGATCCGCGCCGGGTCGAGCGCTACGGTGGGATCCAGTCGACACGGGGGCGAGATGGCCGATCCGAAGGTGCTCTTCATCCACGGGCTCGAAGGCAGTCCACAGGGCGCGAAGGCGAAGCTCTTCGCGGCGCATTTCGAGGCCCGGACGCCGGCCATGGCAACCGCGGACTTCGCTGCGTCGGTCGAGGTCCAGCGCCGCGCGATCGCGTCGTTCCGGCCCGACGTCGTCGTCGGGAGCTCCTTCGGCGGCGCCGTCGCGGTCGCGCTGCTGGCCGAGCGGGCCTGGCGCGGGCCGACGCTCCTGCTCGCCCAGGCAGCGATCCACTATGACGCCGAGGCGCGGCTGCCTCCGGACGTGAGCGTCTGGCTCGTGCACGGGACGCGCGACACGCTGATCCCGGTCGAACACAGCCGTCGCCTCGCGGCCACCGGCTCACCGGATCGCGTGCGCCTGCTCGAGGTGGACGACGACCACCCGCTCCACGCGAGCGTCGAGAGCGGCGCGCTGCTCGAATGGGTCCGGGCCCTCGCCGCCGAGGACGGAACCGCGTCCCGAAGGCCGGTCGCCTAGACTCGTCGCCCGATGGCCCTGCCTTCCTCGACCCAGGATCGGATTCCGCACGAGGCGCGCCGCGTGCCGGGGCGCGTGTCCCGTCGACCGCCGCGGGGCGTCGCTTCGGTTCTCGCCGTCGCGCTGATCGTGGGCAGTGGCCTCGCCTGCCGTGAGGCGTCCACGGTCCGCTCCCCGGCCGACTGGAACGTCGTGCTCGTCACCCTCGACACCGTCCGCGCCGACGCGCTCGGCGCCTACGGCCAGCCCCGGGCCACGACTCCCGTCCTCGACCGCATCGCGCAGGAGGGCGTGCTCTTCGCCGACGTGACCAGCGCCGCACCGCACACGGTCGCTTCCCATGCGAGCATCATGACCGGGCTCTACCCGTTCGCACACGGGGCCCGCGCCAACCACGGCTTTCCTCTCGCGCCGGAGCACACGACGCTGGCCGAAATCCTCGCCGCGGCGGGTCACCGAACCCGCGCCGAGATCGCGGCGC
>JBCCZJ010000325.1:0-6293 GCA_039187915.1 Myxococcota bacterium | reverse complement strand
CCGGCCGCGCTTCGCGCGGCTCGAGGGGCGCGTGGGGTCGATCGGTGACTGCTACCGTGCGGCGTCATGGCGATCTTCCTGATTCGACACGGCGAGACTCCGGGCAACCGGGACCGGATCATCCAGTTCCCGGACACGCCCCTCTCGGACCGTGGGCGCGAGCAGGCCGCGCGGCTCGGTGACCGGATGAAGGCCGAGCCGATCCGGGAGATCTGGGTCAGCGACCATGCGCGCGCCCACCAGACGGCGCGGGCGGTGGAGCAGTCGACCGGCGCGGCCCTCTCGGTCGTCGAAGATCTGGCCGAGCGGAACCTGGGCGCGCTCCGGGGCCGCCCCTACGCCGAACTCGATTTCGACCCCTTCGCGCCGGGCTACGTCCCGCCGGAGGGCGAGAGCTGGGACGTCTTCCATGCCCGCGTCGACGCGGTCTGGGCCCGGATCGAGGAGCATTGGCGAGCCGAGTACGCCGCTGCGGACGACCACTTCTGCATCGTCACCCACGGTCTCGTCCTCCGCTCCCTCTTCGAACGGCGACTGCTCGGCGCCGACGGCCTCGTTTCGCACGCGAACGCCGACGGTCAGGTCGCCATCGCGAACACCGCCGTCTCGATCCTCGCGCCGCGTCCCGGCGAAGGCGACGGTCTCGCGCATTCGATCGAGCTCCTCGCGTGCACGGCGCATCTCGACGAGACGACCGCGCCGCGCGCGAACCCGAACGTCGGGATGTAGCGCTGCGCGCGGCGCCGGCCCGCGCTTCGTGATACCCCTTCCTCATGGCCGATTCAGGGGGGAATCGCGGGACGCCGAGCGGGACGTCCGAAGCGGCGGGGCGCGACGTCCTCGCCGAGGTCTTCGGCCATGCATCGTTTCGTCCGGGGCAGGCGGAAGCGGTCGCGGCCGTGCTCGAGGGGCGCGATGCGGCCGTCCTGCTGCCGACGGGCTCCGGCAAGTCCGTCTGCTATCAGGTCCCGGCGATCGTGCTGGCGCGCGCCGGACGGGGCACGACGATCGTGGTCTCGCCGCTGATCGCGTTGATGCAGGACCAGGTGGGCGCCCTGCGCGGCCGCGGTGTCGCCGCGGGCGCACTCCACTCCCACCAGGACGACGACGAACAGTCGGACACGGTCCGCGATCTGCTCGCCGGCGGGCTCTCGCTCCTCTACGTCTCCCCGGAGCGCGCGGCGAAGGCGAGCTTCCGGCGCATGCTCGGCCGGATCGACGTCGCGCTCGTCGCGATCGACGAGGCCCACTGCGTCTCGCAGTGGGGCCACGACTTCCGTCCGGACTACATGCTGCTGCGGGAGCTCCGGGACGTCGTCGACGGGCCGATGATCGCGTTGACCGCGACGGCCACGCCGGTCGTCCTGAAGGAGATCGAGACGCGGCTCGGACTCGCCCGGCCCGCGCGGATTCGGACCGGCTTCGATCGACCGAATCTGTCGTTCGCCGTCCAGGGCCTCCGGACCGAAAAGGCGCGGACCGAGGCGACCCTCGCCGCGATCGACGCGGCGGGCATCCGGGGCCGCGGCGGCGCCGGGCGGGTGATCGTCTACTGCTCGACCCGCAAGGTGACCGAGCGCGTCGCGAAGTCCCTGCGGTCTTCGGGGCTCCGGGTCGGGCACTACCACGGCGGGCGCACGGCCCTCGCCCGCGAGCGCGCCCAGCAGGCCGTCGAACAGGGTCGGACGCGAATTCTCGTCGCGACGAACGCCTGCGGGATGGGCCTCGACCTGCCCGACATCCGGCTGATCGTCCACTATCAGACGCCGGGGAGCCTCGAGGCCTACTACCAGGAAGCGGGCCGCGCGGGCCGCGATGGCGATCCGGCGCGCTGTATCCTCTTCTTCGGCCGCGCGGATCTGCAGACCCAGCGGCGTCTCGCCCAGAGCGGTCCTTCGAGCGCGGCGCTCGACCAGCGTCGCGAGGACGCGCTCGGTGAGATCGAGCGGTACGCGACGGAGATGGCTTGTCGCCACGCGGGACTCGTCGGGCACTTCACCGGCGGGCGGGACGAACCCGCTTGCGGGCGCTGCGACGTCTGCGACGGGTCCGCGGGCGACGTCGACGTCGATGCGAACGGGCCCGACCGATCCGTCCCGCTCGAGCCGCTACCCGAAGCGGTCGAGGACGTGATCGTCTCGGCGGTCGATCGGCTCTCACGCCCGGTCGGGCGCAAGAATCTCGCCCAGGCGCTCCGTGGCGGGCGGGCGAAGAGCCTCGCCCGTGGCGGGCTGCTCACGATGCCGGAGTACGGAACCCTCTCGGACTACGAGGAGGATCGGCTCGTCGCGGGGATCGACACACTACTCGCGCGCGGGCGACTCGAGCGGACGGGGAAGAAATTTCCGACGGTCTGGATCCCGGGGAAGCCGGTCCGTGCGGCCCGCACGCGCGGCGCGGACTCGGCGGGCTCGAGCGGCGCGAGCAAGCGCTCTTCTCGCTACGGCGGGGACATCGCCCGTGCCCTCGACAACTACCGCAAGCGAAGCGCCCGCAAGCTCGGTTGGAAGACCTACATGGTATTCCAGCGCAAGGCGATGCTCGCGATCGATCGCGAGGAGCCTTCGACACTCGATGCGCTGGCCCGGATCCCCGGACTCGGGCCCGCGAAGATCGAGAAGTTCGGTGAGGACATCCTCGAGATCGTGCGGACCCACGGGACCCGCAGTCCCCGCTAGGCCGGCCCCGCTCGGCCGGTCCGCCAGGGAGAGCCGCTAGGCGGCCGGCGAAACGGGCCCGAGCGCGACCTCGATCAGCACGACGTGGCTGGCACAGGTCTCGATATCCGACTCGCGCGGCGTCCGATCCGTTTCGAGCGCGATCCCGTAGACGCTCGCGTCGCGGGGCAACGCGGTCAGGAAGGCGCGGACGGCGTCCCGGAACGCGTCGCCGTCCGTCGTGATCGCGCGCGCTTCGCCGGCGTGACGCACACCGCCGATCTCGACTTCGACCGATCGGGCCTCGGCGACGAAGTTCGTCCACCAGCGCGTGTTGTAGCTGGACAGCAGGCGGACGGTCTGGCCCTCCCTCACGTACGAGAGCGGCGTCTCGTACGGCTTGCCGGACTTGCGGCCGGTGTAGTGGAGGATGCAGAGGTTCGACTGCATCAGGCCGGTCCGCAGCAGCGGGCGCATGACGACGTTGAGGGCGCTGAAGAAAGCGTTCGACAGGCTCATGAAGCGGCGGGCTCCGGATCCGTCCGGGCGTCGGCGTCCGCTTCCGCCCGGGCATCGTTCTCGCGCAGCAGCTCCTCGACGACCTCCTCGAACTCGTCGGCGTAGATCGCCCGCGTCCGACCCCACCAGGTCCGGATGCCCGGATGGCGGAGGTTCGCGGCGATCGCGTTCTGCTGATCCCGCCACGATCGCGCCGTCGTCGCGCCCTCCGTATAACGCGTCCACGTGTTCTGGTGGGCGAAGAAGAGCTCCTGGAAGAGTCGGCCGATCCGCACGCGCTCGACCGGATCGAGGGCGTCGTAGTCCTCGATCCCGCGGAGCCAGAGCGCGGCGAGCTCCGGATCCCGGATCAAGGGGTCGCGGAAGCGCGAGAAGGAGCTCGCGATCGCGTCGAGGGCCGCGATCCGGAGCTCGCGGCTGTGCTCCCCGATCTGCGCCGTGTTCTGGCGGATCTGGACCGAGAGATAGGCCAGGGAGACGATCACGCCGAGGGCGCCGAGCAGCTCGGCGATCGCGCCGACGGCGTCCCAGTTCACGAGGGACTCCCCTGGCCGGCGCCGTCCGGGAACACGCTAGTCGTTCCCGTCGGGCTCGACGTTGCGCGCCGTGAAGAGCATGAAGGTCACGTTCTCTTCGCAGTCCGCGTCCTCGTCCCACTCGCGGACGGTCGTGAACTGTTCGTCCTCGGAGTGGTAGTAGAACGAGTTCAGGTCGAGCAGATCGGCGAAGGCGACGAGGGTCGAGTGGGCCCAGGACGTCCAGCCGTGATAGTTGAACATCGTCTTCTCCCGGCGGCCGTTCGTCGCCTGCAGCCGGAAGGAGAGCTGGTTGGTGAGCGGGTTGGGGTCGCCGCCCTTCTCGCCGGTCAGCTCGCGCTTGATGCCGGCGTGGTCCTGCTCGTGTCGGGTCAGCTCGTCGGTGTCGCCCATCTCCGAGACGAGGCAGATCTGCGGCGTCTCCAGCATCAGGTAGTCGACGTGCTCCGTCGCTACCTTCATGAGCTGCATCATCTGCTTGGCGTCGAAGAAGTGGTGGCTCTGCTTGCCGATGTAGGCGAGTGAATCGCCTTCGCTCTTCGACTTGACCTGATCCCAGATGCTCGGCGCGAGCACGTCGCCGACGATGTACTCCTTCTTCGCCTGCGGCAGCCAGTTCTGGCCCATCACGAGCTCGGCGGCTTCCTCGTCGAGGTCGATCATCAGGTAGTTGAAGTCCGGATAGCGGAAGTGGCCGGAGTAACAGAACTCCGCCGTCCCGGCCATCGGCTCGACGATCGTCCGCACGTCGCGACACATCCGGGTCTCGACGAAGTCCTCGACGCCGAAGTCGAAGGTCCCGAGCACCGACGAGTAGACCTTGTAGGGGTCGAGCGCGGAGATCCCGCCGGTCTGGTAGGCCTGGATGTAGTCGTAGTTCTCGACGAAGGGCGAGTCGTAGTTCTTGGTCCAGCCGAGCTCGCTGAAGTCGTGGAAGCCGCAGCGCGCGATCGACTGCCAGAGCGCGAGTCGCTCCTTGCGGTCGTCGGGCATGCCGCAGGCGTCCTTGAACCCGCGCAGCACGCACTTGTGGATCCGTCCGAGGAAGGCTACTCGCTGCGACTCGGTCATGTCTTCGAGATCGCAATCGCCCTGGAGGCGGATCCAGTCGGGCTTCGACAGGCTCCCGCTCTCGATGCGAGCGAGGAGCTTGTCGAGGTCCTCGAACGTCTTGGCGATCTTCAGTACTTCCTTGCGGGACATGGCTTCTCGACTCGGGAGCTAGGAAGAGCGCTCGCGCTCTTCGAGGTATTTCGTGAGGGAACGGTGGACCTGCCGGGCCCGGTCGCCGCGCCAACCCTTCATGGAGGTCAGCACGAAGTAGGCCTGCTGGGGGATGACTTCCGTTCCCCCCTGCGCGATCGCTTCGAGCGCCTTCTCGGCGACCGAGACGACCACGCCGCTCGGACACGAACGCGTCACGAACGTGATCGCTTCGACCACGCCCAGATCGCGGTCGTAGTCGCGGTCGTGGTCGTGCTCGCGGTCGTGCTCCGGCGCGGTGTCCGTGCCGGACTCGTCAGTCGTGTCCGCGTTCGACGTCATCGGTTCGCGGGCATCCTCCCCCCAATGCCCGGACGATATCGTATCCGGGTGGGACAATCTTCGTGAGCCCGCCCATGGATCGCGGCGAGGTGGGGAAGAGTGGACCGGAGGAAGCTTCGGGTCGCGTGCGCCGCGATCGCGGTCGGCCTCGCGCTCGGATGGGCGACGGCCGCCCGGGCGTAGGCGGACTTCGAAGCGGTCGAGATCGAGACCGTCGAGTTCGGCGACGGGCTCGCCATGCAGATCGGCGTGGGCGGAAACGTCGGCGTCTCGACGGGGCCTACGGCGTCGTCCGGATCGACGACCCGTTCCCGCCCCTCACGGACAGGACCCGCACCGCGGTCGCCGAGAGGTCGAGCGAGCCGATCCGCTTCCTCTCGAATGCGCACGAGCGCGGGGATCACACCGGCGACGACGAGAACCCGGGGCGCGCCCGCGTTCCGGTCCTCGCCCACGACCCGCTCCGCGCCCGGATGTCGACGGATCAGTCCATGATGGCGATGGACCGCCGGGTGAAGGCCTCGCCGCCCGAGGCTCGACCGGTCACGACCTACGACGACGGGTTCACGCTCCACCCGAACGGACAGACGATCGAGGTCTTCCGCGTGGCTCTCGCGCAGATCGACGGCGATCCCTTCGTCCGTTTCCTCGAGGCCACATGCTCCACGCCGGCGATCCGGTCTTCGCCGGTCGATCCCCGTTCTTCGACTCGTCGAGCGGGGGCAGCATCGACCGCGTGGTCGCCGCCCGGGCCCGCGCCCTCGAGATCGCCGGGCCGGAGACCCGGATCACCCCGGCCACCGAGCATCGCAAAACTCAAGAACTTTTTCACATTGATCGCATATTAGAAGCTGACAATCCTCAGAACGAGCAGGGTCCTGACAGGGGACATAGGCATTCAAAGAATGAATTTTATGCACCAGCCCATGGCCAGCCAAATAATCAAGGGCTCGGTATACAGTGGCTGGCTTAGCTGCACCCACGCCTGTTTCTCTCAAGACGTCAATCATCTCGTAGGCTTTAACGGGTTTTTGCT
>JBCCZJ010000324.1:0-6412 GCA_039187915.1 Myxococcota bacterium | reverse complement strand
CGGCCGCCTCGATTGAGCTTCGAGGCCGCACTCGAAGCCGCGCTCGGTTCGGCCCCGCGATCGCGCCGCCCCGTCGGCGGCGGCGACATCGGCGAGAGCGCGCGCGTCGAGCTCGCGGACGGACGGCGTCGCGCAGGTGGTCGAGCAGCCCGCGGCAGGCGGCTTCGCAGCGATCGAGGCCGGGTTCGCAGCCGCCGTCGCCGCCGTAGTAGGGATCCGGTACGTCGGCCCCCTTCGGCGAGGCAGGGTCGAGGTCCCGGATCAGGCCGAGCGTCCCCGCGAAGTCCTCGGCGCTCGGCAGCGCTCTCAGGTCGGACAGATTGTCGCCGTCCATCGCGAGCACGAAATCGAAGCGCGCGAAATCCGCGTCCTGAAATTGGCGGCCCCGACTCTCGAGGGCGACACCCCGGTTGCGCGCGGCCTGCCGCGCCCGCGCGTCGGCGCGCTCGCCCACGTGGTAGGCCGCCGTGCCGGCGCTGTCGACGCGGATCCGCGTTTCCAGACCCTGCTCGGCGACGAGGTGTCGCAGGACGCCTTCCGCGGTCGGCGAACGACAGATGTTGCCGAGACAAACGAAGCAGACGTGGATCTCGTCGCGAGCCATGGCACCCCCCGGCGTAGACCCTAGCAACGCTGCTCAGGGGATGACCCGATCGGGGCGGGCCCGCGACGGGACGATAGAGAAGACGCTTCCGTCTGATTTCACGGGGGCAGGGCCTTCCCTGCCTCGCATTCGAGCACATGATCGAATTCAGTTTCGCCATCGCTGCGACCGCCTTGTCGCTGATCGGTCTCTCGTCCTGGCGCGTCGGCAAGACGCCGATCGGTCGCGCCTATCTGACCTTCGTCGTATCGACGGGGCTGTGGGCGGCGATCCGACTGGCGTCCGCGAAGGAACTGGTCGACGGCGCGGGGGTCGGCGGGGTCGGGCTGGCGTTCGCGTTGATCGGGGTCGTGAGCCAGGCGCGTCTCGCGAGCTTCGCTCAGAGCGGAGACGACCGGCTTCCGAACGCCCTCGAGTGGGCGCTGTGGGGCTCGGCCGCCTTCGTGTGGCTGATCGACGATCGGGGGCTCAGTTCGATGTACGCGAGCCTGCTGCTCGCGTCCGCGAGCGTGCGGCTGCTCGGGATGCCGCGCCGGAGCTGGGACGGATTCGTTCCGGCGCTCTGGTCCGTATGCGGCACGATGATGACGCTCGCCCTGCTGCCGCTGCTGTGGCTGGTCGGCGTGCCCGAGATCGTGGGGCGGGTCTCGATGCCCCTGACCGCGACGGCGGTCGGCGTCGCGCTGCTCTACGGGCTGCCGCGGCTCGGCCTCCTCTCGACCGATCGCGTCCAGCACGGGCGGGTGATCCAGGCCATGACCGACGGCGTGCTGGTGGTCGATCTGAACGGTCGCCTCGTCGACTTCAACGAGGCTGCCGGCGAGATCCTCGAACTCGACGATCAGGCGCGGGTCGTCCGTCCCCTCGAGATCGCGCTCGCCCATCATCCCGATCTCGTGGAGCTCTTCAGCGGCGCGATCGACGGACGGAGTCTCTACGCGCCGCAGTCGCTGGCCGCGAAGGGCGAGCCGCGCACCTTCGATCTCCAGCTCTCGGCCCTCTACGACGTGGCCGGCGCGATCGAGAGTCGCATTCTCGTGCTGCGCGACATCTCCGACCGGATCGAGATCGAGCGGGAGAACCGGCGCCAGGCCAAGCACGTTCGTCTCGTCCACGAAGTCTCGGCGGCGGTCCACGAGGCCCAGTCGATCGATGCTGGGATCGAGGCCGCCCTCGCGCTGGTCGCGAACACGATGGAGGTGCCGCTCGGCCAGTTCCTCCGCTCCGTCGACAGCGAGGACGGTTCCCAGCTCGTCGCCTCCGGCATCGTCTTCTGCGGGATCGAGCTCGAGGGCGCGGGTCCGCGCGACGACTCGGCGAAGACGATCGCGGAGACCCTCGGCGAACGTCCCGGCGCGTTCCGGGCCGCGGGCATGCAGATCGTGGACCCGCGCGGCGCGAACTGGTGGAAGGACCTCGGCTTCGTCGAGGCGTTCTCGGTGCCGGTGCTGATCGGCCCGAGGCTCTTCGGCATGTTCGAATTCTTCCGGAACGACGACGTCGACACCGAGGCCTCCACGGTCGAGGCGCTCGACCGGGTCGGGGAACTCGTCGGCCGTGCGATCGAACGGAAGCTCGCCGAAGAGAAGATCCGGCGCCTCGCCTTCCGCGACGACCTGACCGGCCTCCCGAATCGGCAGCGCTTCCACCACCTGCTGCGCGGGGCCGTGTCCCTCGCGGCGCGCTCCGATCGGCGCATGGCGCTGCTCTTCCTCGATCTGGATGGCTTCAAGAAGGTGAACGACACGCTGGGCCATGAGGTCGGCGACCGTCTGCTCGCCGAGGTCGCGAGTCGATTCTCCCGCGTCGTGCGGATCAGCGACCACATCGGGCGGCAGAGCGACGAGGCGCCGGAGTCGGCGGTGTCGCGTCTCGGCGGCGACGAGTTCACGGTGCTGCTCACCGAGATCAAGGAGCCGGGCGACGCCGCCCTGGTGGCGGAACGTCTCCTCCAGACCCTCGAAGCCCCCGTCGTCCTGAACGGGCGCGAAGTCTTCATGGGCACGTCGATCGGAATCGCGGTCTTCCCCGACGATGCGTCGGACACCGAAGAGCTGCTGCGGAACGCCGACGCCGCGATGTACTTCGCGAAGGGTCGGGGGCGGAACGGATTCCAGTTCTACTCCGAGGAGATGAACGCGTCGCAGGTCGCGCAGATCGAGATCGAGGGGCGTCTGCGCGGCGCGCTCGATCGTGACGAGTTCCAGCTCCACTACCAGCCCATCCTCGATGCGGAGTCCGGCGAGATCGTCGCGGCGGAGGCGCTCTTGCGTTGGGTCGACGGCGAGCGCGGCATGGTCCCGCCGGATCAGTTCGTGCCCGTCGCGGAGGAGACCGGGCTGATCGTGCCGATCGGGCAGTGGGTCTTCCACACGGCCTGCGAGCAGGCCCAGCGCTGGAAGACCGAGCTCGGCCGCTCGATCCGCATCGGCGTGAACGTGTCCGGCTTCCAGATCCGCGAGCCGGGGATGCTCGAGATGGTCCGTCGCGTGATCGAGGAGACGGGCGTGGACCCGCACCAGGTCGAGCTCGAGCTGACCGAGTCGACGATCATGCAGGACGACGCGCTCACGGTGCATACGCTCGGCGAGTTCCGCGAGATGGGCATCGGGCTCGCCCTCGACGACTTCGGGACCGGCTACTCGTCCCTGTCCTACCTGCGTCGCTTCACGATCGACCGCGTGAAGATCGATCGCTCCTTCGTCAGCGAGCTGCCGGACAACCCCGACGATGCGGCGCTCACGTCGGCGATTCTCGCCATGGCCCACGGGCTGCGCCTGCAGGTCGTGGCGGAGGGCGTCGAGACCACGCGCCAGGCGCTCTTCCTGCGCGCCCGCGGCTGCGACGAAGTCCAGGGCTATCTCTTCGGTCGACCCTCGCCGCCCGAAGAGTTCTTCGAGCGACTGCAGGCTCGACCCGTCCCGATCGACAACGATGCCAAGGACGATTCCTGGGAGCTGTAGCGGCGTCGTGTCCGGGTGCCGCGAGGCGAGGCGATCGGTAGACTGCGCCGGACCCGCGCCGGCTGCCGCCGGCCGCGCTGCCGAAAGCGACCCGCCCCGTGCCTGCGCTCCCCGACCGCCTCGAATTCACGCGCCCCGACGACTGGCACCTCCATCTGCGCGATGGCGCCATGCTCGAGCGGGTGATCGGGGCGACGGCGCGGGTCTTCGCGCGGGCGATCGTCATGCCGAACCTCGATCCGCCGGTCGCGACCACGGCACAGGCCGAGGCGTACGCGAAGCGGATCGCCGACGTCACGCCGGCGGAGACCGGCTTCACGCCGCTCATGACGCTCTACCTGACGAGCGAGACGACCGCCGAGGAGATCGCGCGGGCGAAGGGGTCTCCCGCGGTCTTCGCGGTCAAGCTCTATCCGAAGGGCGCGACGACGAACTCGGCAGCGGGCGTCGAGGGGCTCGATGCGCTCTCGCCGGTGCTCGAGGCGATGGAAGCGCACGACTTTCCGCTGCTGGTCCACGGCGAGTCGACGTCACCGGACGACGACGTCTTCGATCGCGAGCGGATCTTTCTCGACGAGACGCTGGGGCCGATGGTCGAGCGTCATCCGGGGCTCCGCGTCGTCTTCGAACACATCACGACGTCCGAGGCGGCGGCCTTCGTGGCGGCGGCGCCGGCGCGGGTCGCCGCGACGATCACGCCGCAGCACCTGCTGCTGAACCGCAACGCGATCTTCGAAGGCGGCCTGCGTCCGCATCATTATTGCCTCCCCGTGCTGAAGCGCGAACGCGATCGCGACGCGCTCGTCGGTGCGGCGACCTCCGGCGATCCGAGCTTCTTCCTCGGGACGGACAGCGCTCCGCACGCGCGAAACGCAAAGGAGAGTGCGTGCGGCTGCGCGGGGATCTACAGCGCGCCCGTCGCGATCGAGTCCTATGCAGAGGTGTTCGCGGCGGCGGACGCGCTCGATCGCTTCGAGGGTTTCGCGAGCCACCACGGCCCGGACTTCTACGGGCTGCCGCGGAACGAGGAGCGGATCGTGCTCGTACGCGAGGACTGGGCGGGGCCTGCGAGCGAGGGCGAGGGCCCCGACGGCCTCGAGGTCTTCTGGGCCGGCCGGACTTTCCGCTATCGCTTCGACGGCATCGTGTCCTAGCGACGCCGGACGCGCCCGGTGCGTTCGTCGCGCGGGAGCGCGAGGCGCATGCTGCGGTGGTCGATCCCCGCCTCGTCGAAGACGGGCCCTTCGGCGACGTAGCCGAGCGCTTCGTAGAAGGGGAGCGCCGTCAGCTGGGCGTGCAGCTCGATTTCGGCGCATCCGCGTACCCGGGCCCGCGCCGTGACCGCCTCCATCAGGACGCGCCCGACGCCGGACCGCCGCGCCGCGGCGTGGACGGCGACGCGCTCCGCGCGCGCTCGCCCCTCGGAGACACGCAGGCGCGCGGTTCCGAGGGCTTCGCCGTCGTCGACACGCCGCGCGAGAAAATGCTCCGCCCGCGCATCGAGTCCGTCCCACTCGAGCGTGGCCGCCACGCGCTGTTCATCCACGAAGACCCGGTTTCGGAGCGCGTGGCAGGCTGCGATCTGCACCCGAAAGGCCGCGCTCGCGGCGCCGCCTTCCGGCACGTGCTCGATCCTGAAGCGGGTCACCGCGCCGCGTTCGCGAGGCCCCCGAGCATCTGGTCTCGGAAGGGCGCGTTCAGAGGATCCTCGCCCAACCAGATGCCGAAATACGCCGCCGCGAAGTCCGCGCCCGGGATCGTGCCGAGGGTTTCGCCGTTGAGGGCGAGGCGCGTCCCGACGCCGGGGCTGTAGGTGAGGCGGTAGCGATCGCCTTCCTCGACGTCGCGGTAGAGCGCGTGGAGCTGATCGAGCCGGTCGCGCAGCGCCGCGAGACGGTCGGGCGGGAGCGAGCGCGTGAGCAGCTCGTCCGCGGCCTCGCCGAAGAACCGGCCCTCGATGTCCCAGAAGTAGTAGAGCTCCAGGGCTTTCGGCACGTCCTCGAAGAGTCGGGCCGGGCGGACGCCCTCGGGCAGGTAGAGCCCCCCGACGTAGCCGCGGAAGAGCACGCGGTAGCGGAGGAGCCCGAGCCCGTAGAGGGAGAGCGGTCCCGCCTCGGAGCCCACCGATTCGGGGAAGCGCACGTCCTCGATCTCGGCGGCGGAGGCCGCGGGCGCGGAGAGCAGGACGAGTGCGGACAGGACGGCGACGAGAAACGGATTCGAAGGGTGACGCGACAAGCGGCGATTCTCCCGAGGTCGGGGGCGGCGGGAGGATAGCTGCCGCATCGGGCGCTTCCGTTCACGTTCTGCGTCGGGAACGGCGTGGGCCCGCGTCCAGATACGCGAACGCCCCGGCGTACGAGACGTCGGGGCGTTTGGCGTGGACGAACGGGGCGTTCAGGATCGGTGGCTCAAACCGCCGGCTCGGTGCTCAATCGAGTCGGACTCCTGTTTTCCCTTCTTCTCTTCGTTCGTCCCTGGCTTTCTGGCTCGTCGCCGTTTCCGGCGACTTCGATGCGCGAGGCAAGTGGAGAACCCGAACTCGCTTCGGAAGCTGGCTGACTTCCGCGGCATCTGCTCCAGGTAAAGCACGGAGCGTGCCAAGTCGCTCGCAAATCAGGTTTCTCCTGTCTTTCCGGGAGGTTGGCCACAAAGGGGCGTCCGAGGCCGAGGTCGAGGGACCGGCGTAGACTGGCGCATTCTGCTCCGGTCCAGGCAAATGAACCGGCAACTTTCTCTCTAAATATCCGATTTTGTTCTCATTTTATCGAATCGTGCCTGAATTGGTGTGTTCTGCGCCACTGGTGCATCCTGCACCACTCCTTGAGGACGTCGCTCGGCCCGG
>JBCCZJ010000323.1:0-6425 GCA_039187915.1 Myxococcota bacterium | reverse complement strand
TCGGAGCGCTTGACCTTGTCGACCTCGGCCGCCTGCTCGGCGACGGTCAGATTCTTGTGGACGATGCCGATCCCGCCGTTGCGGGCCATGCAGATGGCGGTCTCGTGCTCGGTGACCGTATCCATCGCCGCCGAGATCAGCGGCGTGTTCAGCTCGATCTCCGCCGTGAGACGGGTCCGCAGATCGACGTCGTTCGGCAGGACCTCGGAGGCGTTCGGGACGAGCAGGACGTCGTCGAAGGTGAGACCTTCGCGGATCTCCGGCTGGGTCATGGCGGTTCCTCGCGCGCGTCGCTGGCCGGGGGCGGCCGGGGGGACGGATATCGCAGCGCGAGCGTGCCTTCCGCGGACCGAGGCGACCCCGTACGAGCCTCCGCCGGTCGCGTCGAGGATGCCGGTCGAAAAGGGACCGGAAATCTCCAGCAGACTTCCCGGCCGCGTCACCCCCGCGAGACGATGCCGGAGGATAATCGGGGGTCGGTCCGGTTTCAAGGAACCGGACCGAAGAGCCGCCGTCGGGCGCTACTCCGCCTCTCCGAGATCGTGTTCTGCCAGCGTGTCGAGCCCCGTCCGGACGAGGCCCGCGAGCTCCGCCGCGACGGCTTCGGCCAGCCGGAACGCCGCGCGGGGCGAGTCGTCCGCGAGACGCGGGAGGCCGGTCCGCGGCAGCAGATGGATCGTCGCGCCGCCGTCCGCGAGCGCGGTGACCTCGCGCTTGCCGAAGGCGAAGAGCGAGGCGGCGCCCAGGTGGGCGGGCGCCTCGAGGACCCCGACCACCGCGCCGGTCCGCTTGCTCTTGAGCTTCAGCCGGCCCTCGGCGAGCAGCACCATGCCCTCGGACTCCGACCCCTCGCGGAAGGCGCTCTTGCCGTCGGGCAGCGTACGCTCCTCGAGGAGCTCCGCCAGCGCCTCGCGCTCCTCCTCGGAGAACTCCGCCAGCAGCGCGTAGTGCTTGAGCTGCGACGCTCTCAAGGCACGATCCTCGCGAAGAGACTGCGGAGCAGCGAGCTCGGATCCTTCTCGGGCTCGATCGGCAGCAGGAAGAGGCTCGCCTCGTCGATCAGCGACAGGTTGTCGCGCAGGTCGTCCGGCGACAGACGTTCGCCCGGCGCCAGCATCACGACGTGGAACGTGCGCGCGTCCGGCGCGCCGCCGAGGGCGTCGCCGACCCGCGCGAGCTCGGCCGCCGAAGCGCCGACCTCCGCGTCGAGGAGGAAGACCGTGCCGAGAGCCCGGTGGCCGGCGAACTGCCAGAGCGGCGCGCAGGCGTCGGCGGTCGGAACGTGCACGAGATCGATCCCGAAGTCGCCGTCGACGTCGATGCGCGCGATCGCTTCCAGGTCGTTGCGTCCGACCTGACCCCGCTCGAAGCGCGGCGCGAACTCGGCCCCGGGCACCTTCGCGAGCAGCGAGGCGAAGAGCTCGACGCCGCCCTGGCTGGCCCCGACCACGAGCAGCTTGCAGCTCGGAGGATCGAGGTCCCGGGACACGCCCTGCCCGGCGAAGCTCCGCAGGCGGCGCACCTGGGCCTCGTGAAAGAGCGCCTGTCCGGACACGGGTTCCGGCGGCGCGATCCGCGCGCGGCCGAACTCGACGATGCCGCGCTCGGCAAGCGTGTGGAGCGTCCGAAGCACCTGGTAGTCGGGGTGGGGACAGCGATCGACGACGTCGCCCACGCGGTCGGCGTCCTCGAGCTGACCGAGCACCGCCTGGGTGAGCGGGTGCACGGTCGTCGGCAGCTCGCCGCGCTCGACGCAGAGCTTGACCGGGGACTCGAGCGGCGGGAGCTTCGGCGCGAGCCGGTTCCACTCGTCGAGCTGGCGCAGCCCCTCCGCAAGCACGGATCGGGTCGGCGCCTTGATCGTGGCCGGACGATCGACGTCACAGGGCTCGAAGTGGAAATCGCCGAGGCCCCAGTCGAGCATGCGGTAGAGCGCCTTCTCGGCCTCCGCCGGTCCGGCGCCCGCGTCGTGGATCTCGCCCTCGTTCAGCAGGATCCAGCCGTCCGGCGTCGAGCCGTCCTCGAGCTCCGGCGTCAACGTCAGCCGCCCCGTCGAGCGCCGCACGTTCAGCATCTGGAGCAGCTCGGCGGGGCGCAGCTCTTCGAGCGTGCCCTCGAACTCGCGCTCGACGCTCGCGCGCTCTTCGAGGGCTTCGATGCGGGCCTGTCGGTCCAGCAGGACCTCGACGGCATCGTGGATGTCGTTCGTCTCCGCGTCCGCCGGCAGGCACTCGTCCCCGACGCCGCCCAGCTGGGCCTCGCGTCCGTTCTCGGCGCCCAGGAACAGGAAGCGCGCGGCGCGGGTCCGCGGATTGGCGCGCAGGATCTCCGCCAGCTTGCCCGGCTCGACCAGCGGGAGGTCGACGTGGGTGACGATCACGCGCGGCTGTTCTGCCAGGGCGATCTCGAGGGCGCCGGCGCCGTGGGCGGCGACCTCGCACGGGCGACCCGCCGCTTCGAGGGCGGTCGCCACGCGGCGGGCGCGGCCCCCGTTGGCATCGGCGATCAGGACGAGGTCGTTCGACATGCCGCTCCCTACACCGACAGCACGATTTCGAGCTCGCGCTGGAGCTCGAAGGCCAGATGTTCGACGAGGGCACGGTCCGCGCTCTGGAAGATCGCGGCGCGCGCCGCCGCCAGGGTGACCTGTCCGACCATCGCGTAGGCCGGACCGTCGCCGTAGTAGACCAGGAAGGGACGGCGCGAGTCGAGCGCCGACTTCGAGACCCAGGTGAGCTTCGGATGGGTCTCGCGCGGCTCGCCTTCCGCGAGCAGCACGATCTCCGTCTTCATGGGACTGCGCCCGATCTCCTGCAGCGTCTCGAGGACTTCCGGGAGCCACCGGACGCCAGGCGAAAGGAAGAGCACGCCCCGCTCGGCAGGGCGCCGGATCACGTCTTCGAGCACGAAGCGCAGGATCTGGCCTTCGAGCTGTGCGTCCTCGACGCTGCCGAGCTCGAGCATGCGGTCGAAGAGCGGGTCGAGCGCCTGGGGGCGCGCGAACTCCGGTCGCGACACGAGCAGGCTCTGCTGGGCCTGTTCGACGCGCGTGGCGAGCACGCGTTCGAGCCCTTCGAGCTGGGTCGCGTCGACGGGGAAGGTGGCCGCGGCGAAGCGCGTCTTCGGCGCGTCGCGCCCCTCCCAGAGCGCGGCGAAGGCGCTGCGGATCCGCTGAGCCAGGACGCCGGCGCCGAGGGCGTCGGTCTGGGACAGGAGCAGGACGAAGGCGCCGTCGGTCGCGGTCGCCATCAGATCCGTCGCGCGTAGCGCGCCCTCGATCCGCCGCGCCGCCTCGACGGCTTCGCGGTCGACGAGGATCGGCTGGCCGTTCGCGTCCGGGGAGAGCAGGCCCTCCACCTCGACGCGCAGCAGCGAGAAGCGATGACCGAACCGGTTCGCCTTCTGGATCTCGTTGCGGACGGCGTCGGCCAGGTAGGCGTGGGAGTACGCGCGGGTCTCGGGATCGCGGAGGGAGCGACGCTCGAGGGCGCGGAAGCGGAGCGCGTTCTGGATCGCGACGCCGCCGTAGTCGGAGAACTTCTCGGCGCGGACGCGATCGGTGCCGTCGAAGGGCTCGCCGTCGAGCTTGTCCGAAAGGCGAGCGACGCCCAGCGTCGTCGTCCCGACGCGGAGCGGCACGTAGAGCGCTTCGATTCCGTCGACGTCCTCGGGCATCGCGGCGAGCACCGAACGCGCCTCGCCGAGCCCCGGACACCACTCGGACTCGAGATCCGCGAGGTCGACCCGCTCGGGCTCCCCGTCGACCCGGACGAGACCGCGAGCGCCGACGAGGTCGAGCCCTTCCCGACCCGGATCCTCGGCGACCCACAGGACGCCGGACTGCGCGCGGGTCTCGAGGCACAGGCCTTCGATGATCCGCTCCGCGAGGGGCTCGACCGCGAGGGTCGAGAAGAGTCCGCTGGCCCGCTCCACGAGGGAAAGGACGCCCATGAACTCGAGGTTCTCCTCCATCAGCCGCGCGTGCTCGGCCTGGAGCTGGCGCTGGGAGAGGATCTTGTCGAGGGCGTCGAGGAGGGTCGGGCCGTCGAAGGGCTTCAGGATGTAGTCGGTGGCCCCGAGCTTCATCGCCTGCACGGCGGTCTCGACATCCACGACGCCGGTCACCATGATCACGGCCTGCTCGGGCCGGCGCTCCTTGACGAGACGCACGAGTTCGGCCCCGTCGATGCCGGGCATCACCAGGTCCGTCAGGATGACGTCGAAGTCCTCGCGCTCCAGGACATGGAGCGCCTCCTCGCCCGAGGCGCAGGTCTGGACCTCGTAGCCCTCGTCGTCGAGCAGCCCCTCGATCAGCTCGCGGAAGTACCGCTGATCGTCGACTGCGAGTATGCGCGCCTTGCTCATGACCCCTCACGCGTCGATCGTGGGCCGGGGCGGCGGCGAGGACGCGCGATGCGGCCCCGACCGGCTCCGAGCGCGATCGGCACTTCTTCGTGCATCGGCAGGTCGCCTACGGGACTTCACCCGCGAACGGGGGAATTCCGGGGCGGAATCCGATTCGATCCGGGGCCGGCGCGACGGCCGAGGGGCCGGATCAGACGCGCAGCGCGGGGTCCTGCGGGCGGCCCAGCAGGCTGTGCGGGGTCGCCTCGACGAGATCGACCCGAAGCGCGTCCCCGGCGCCGATCGGGGCCGCGCGCGGCACATCGACGTTCACGACGCGATGCTGCGGATCGCGTCCCGAGAGCTGGCCCTGCCCGCGCCGGCTCTGCCCGTCCACGTAGACGAGGGTCTCCTGCCCCACCCGAGTCTGGTGATAGGCCAGGGTCTGCGCCTTCTGCTGGGCCTGGAGGCGCTCGAGCCGATCCTGCGCGACCTCCGGCGGGACCTCGTCCGTCATGTCGGCCGCGGCCGTGCCGGGTCGCGGGGAATACTTGAAGCTGAAGCTGTCGACGAGTCCCGCCCGCGCGACGAGCCCGAGCGTGTCCTCGAAGTCGGCTTCCGTCTCGCCCGGAAAGCCCACGATCAGGTCGGACGTGATGGCGACGTCCGGCCGCGCGGCCCGCAGCGCATCGACGATCTCGAAGTAGCGCTCTCGCGTATACCGCCGCCGCATTGCCTTCAGGATCGGGTTCGAGCCGCTCTGGACCGGAAGATGGACGTGGGGGCAGAGATGCTCGAGCTCGCCGTGGGCCCGGATCAGGGCCTCGTCGTAGAACATCGGGTGCGGGCTCGTGTAGCGGATGCGCTCGATTCCGGGGATCGCGTCGAGCCGCGCCAGCAGCTCCGCGAAGGGCATCGTCCCGAGCGCCGCCGCCTTGCCCCGCCGCACGTCGTGCCGGCCGTACGCGTTCACCGTCTGCCCGAGCAGCGTGATCTCGCGGATGCCCTGCTCCGCCAGCGCGGCGACCTCGGTCTCGATCTCGCGGGCGACGCGGCTGATCTCGCGGCCGCGGGTGGACGGCACGATGCAGAAGCTGCAGAACATGTCGCAGCCCTCCATCACCGTGACGAAGGCCTTGTGCCGCCGACCGACGGGCGCGTCCGGCCGGCGCATCGGCAGATCGAAGCGCGCCTGGGACTTCTCCTCGTCCACCCAGGCCGCACGCTGGCCCTGCTCGGCCTGATCGAGCATCGCTGGCACCTTGCGCAGGTTGTGCGTGCCGTAGACGAAGTCGAGATGATCGAAGCGGCCGAGGAGCTTGTCGCCGACCTGCTGCGCGACGCAGCCCCCGACGCCGACCACGCGGCCGGGCTTCTCGGCCTTCCAGGCGCGCAGCTTGCCGAGATCGCTGTAGAGCTGGTGTTCCGCCTTGTCGCGGATCGAGCAGGTGTTGATCACGAGCACGTCGGCGTCGCCCTCTCCCTCGGCGGCGGACAGGCCGGATTCCTCCAGGAGCGTCGCGACCTTCTCCGAGTCGTGGACGTTCATCTGGCAGCCGTACGTGCGGATGGCGAAGCGTTTCGGGTCCACGGAGTCGTGCTCGCGGCGTTTCGGAAGCGGCCGTTGGGGAGGGGTTCCGGGCCTCTTTCGGGGTCCCCGGCGCGCGCGAACGTACCGGAGCGACCTGCCAGCGTCGATCGATCGGGGTGGGGTTGTGCGCCCGGGCCAACCCCCTCGATTCGCTGAGACATTGGATCGAAAACCGACAAAAACCATCGAATTTGCGGCGTTTTCAGAATCAATGTCAGGGAGTGTCGAAACGCGATTGACAAGGCTTCGAAGCCCGCCATAATGCTCCCAAGTCATCGGGTTTCGGAGTGGCGGCGGATTGGCCATTTCTTCCGAAGTGTCCAACCTCTCACCCCCCATTGAATGAGTCCGCCGCCTCTCCCCCTGACGAACGGCCCGCTTCGAGGAATCGAGGCGGGCCGTTTTTTTTGGGGGCGGGGGGGGGGGGGGGTGTGAATTGGGGGCTTGCGCGCTTTCGGGGGGGGATGGATGGGCCGTTCACCGTGGTCGA
>JBCCZJ010000322.1:0-6427 GCA_039187915.1 Myxococcota bacterium | reverse complement strand
GCTCGGCATGTCGATCCTCGCGGCCTACGTACAGAAGCTGCGGACCGGCGAGGGCCAGCTGCATCCCCGTCCCCGAGTCGCCGATCGTGACGCCGGGCAGGGTCGGCGGTCCGTCGGCGGCCCCGGTCATCGAGAACGTGCCGGCCGCCGCCTGCGCGCACATGTCGTACGAGAGATAGGACGAGTAGGGCCCGTCGCTCCCGTAGCCCTTGATCGACGCGAAGATGACCGAGGGATGGACCTCCGTGAACTGCGCGTAGCCGAGGTCCATGCGCTCCATGACGCCCGGCGCGTAGTTCTCGATCACGACGTCGAATTTCGGGACGAGGTCGAGGAGCACCTGCCGGCCCTCGGGCTTCCGGAGGTTCAGCACGACGGAGCGTTTGTTCGCGTTCCAGTTCCAGAAGTAGGCGCTCGTGCCCGCGAGCACGCGACCGGGATCGCCCACGCCCGGGGCTTCGACCTTCACCACGTCGGCGCCCATCCAGGCCAGGGCCTGCGTGCAGGACGGCCCCGCCTCGTACTGGGTCAGGTCCAGGATCCGCATTCCATCGAGTGCCGGCATGTCGTCCCTCCGCGGCGCCAGGAGCAGGAAATCGGGGGAATCAGCGTCCCTTGTCCGCGCCTCGGGCCCATTCTAGCCTCGGGTTCCCCGCCGCGGAGACCGACTCCCTGCGGCCGGCCGGGATCCCCCCCGCTCCCCCAGCCCCTGGGCGTGCGGCTGAAACCAGGAGAGCGCCCCATGGCCACCATCGACGGCAACACCCTCATCGCCCGCAGCTTGAAGAAGCAGGGGGTCGAACACATGTTCGGCATCGTCGGCTTCCCCGTCTTCGGCATCGCGGCGGCCGCTCAGCGCGAAGGCATCCAGTTCGTCGGCATGCGCAACGAACAGGCCGCCAGCTACGCCGCCGGCGCCGTCGGCTACTTCACCGGTCGACCCGGCGCCTGCCTCACGGTCTCGGGCCCCGGCATGATCCACGGCATCGCCGGCCTCGCGAACGCCTACGAGAACTGCTGGCCAATGGTCCTCCTCGGCGGTGCGTCCAACTCCTACCAGGAGGGCATGGGCGCGTTCCAGGAGGCGCCCCAGGTCGAGCTCGCGCGCTACTACAGCAAGTACACGGCGCGCCCGGACAAGGCCGAACGGATCCCCTTCTACTGCGAGCAGGCGGTCCGGACGTCGATCAACGGTCGCCCGGGCGCCGTGTACCTCGACTTCCCGGACGACATGCTCTCGGCGCAGGTCGAAGAAGACGACGTGACGATCCCCGACTGCTGCCCGGAGCCGCCGCGCACGATGGCCCCGGCCGCGGACGTCCAGCGCGCGATCGACGTGCTGCGGACGGCCGAGCGGCCGCTCGTCATCATCGGCAAGGGCGCGGCCTACTCCCGCGCAGAGGAGGAGGTGCGCCGGTTCGTCGAGGCGGCGAAACTGCCCTTCCTGACCTCGCCCATGGGCAAGGGCGTCGTCGACGACGAGCACGCGCTCTCCGTCATGCCGGCCCGCGGCACGGCGCTCCAGGACGCGGACGTCGTCGTCCTGCTCGGCGCGCGCCTCAACTGGATCATGCACTTCGGTCTGCCGCCGCGCTTCGACGCGAACGTGAAGACGATCCAGGTGGACATCCACGCCGAAGAAATCGGACGCAACGTCCCCGCCGAGGTCGGCCTCTGCGGCGACATCAAGGCGGTCGTCGGACAGCTGAACGCGGCACTCGAGGCCGAGCCCTTCACCTACGCGAGCGACACGCCCTGGTGGAGCGCGCTCTCGGAGAAGGTGACCGAGAACAAGGCCTTCGTGCAGAACATGATGAACGACGATGCGGTCCCGATGGGGTACTACCGGGTGCTGCGCGAGATCCAGGACCAGGCCCCGCCCGGCACGATCATCCAGGCCGAGGGCGCCAACACGATGGACATCAGTCGGTCGGTGCTCATGCACGCGAACCCGCGCGAGCGGATCGATGCGGCGACCTTCGGCACGATGGGCGTCGGCCTCGCCCAGGCGATCGCCGCGCAGGTCTGCCATCCGGATCGCAAGGTGATCTGCGTCGAGGGCGACAGCGCCTTCGGCTTCTCGGGCATGGAGGTCGAGACGGCCTGCCGCTACCGCCTGCCGATCGTCTTCGTGATCATCAACAACAACGGTATCGGCATGGGCTTCGACGCGCTCCCGGACGACCGTTTCCAGTCGCCGGCGATGGCCTACACGATCGAAGCCGGGTACGAGAAGATGATCGAAGGATTCGGCGGAAAGGGCTACTCGGTCCGCACGCCGGACGAGCTCTCGGCTTCGCTCAAGCAGGCGCTGGACGATTCGATGCCGTCCATCATCAACGTTCACATCGACCCGCAGGCCCGCGCCAAGCCGCAGAAGCATCACTGGTTGACGGCGTAGCGCACCCCGCGCCGCTTCCGAATCGCTGGAGGACGACTCCATGGGCGACGGAGACGTCGTGCGCGAGGCGCGTTGGGCGCTTCGCGAGACTGCCGAGGCTCGCCTCGAACGAGACGGACGGGAGGCGACGTGCGCCTTCGTCTGCACCCGCGACGGGGAGCCCATCCTCGCGCTCGACACGCCGCTCGACACGAAGGCCACGGGCGAGGCGACCTGCCGCGCCGCCGAGACGACGCTGCGCGGCGTACTCGTGCCGGTCACGGACGAGGAGCGCACGCGCTTCGAAGCGGTCGTCTCCGAACCGGCGTCGCCGCCGCTCGCGCGGCTCGCCCTCTCCGGCGTGGAGCTCGCGGACGGGACCGCGGTCACGCCGGCCGACTGGCGGCTCCCGGAGCCCGGCTGGCTGTCGGGCGAGCAGTTCATCCTCGACCACATGAACGACGATCACGTGGGGGAGATGAAGGAGATGTGCGCCCACTTCTTCGGAATCGACGAGACGGCCCCGCGCCTGCTCGCCGTCGACTCCGAGGGGATGCATCTGGGGACGGTCGACGGCGTGCGCTACCTGCGTTTCGATGCGCGGGCGGACACCGTCCGCGAGGTGGCCGCCCAGACCGTGATCCTCACCTACCGGGCGCGAGGCGAAGCCCTCCCCGATTGGAGCTCGAATGATTGAGACCCCCGCTCGAAGGACGCGACGCGGACGCACCGGCTCGGTGGCCACGCTTTCCGCGCTCGCGGCCGTCGCTCTCTTCGCGTGCGCCGAGGCGGCGACCGAGGTCCCGCTCATCACGCCGGAGGCGCTCGTCTCGAGTCCGCCGACGGGCGCCGTGATCCTCGACGTCCGTTCGCCTCGGGAGTACGCGGAGGGTCACGTCCCCGGCGCGATCAACCTCCCCCACGACCAGGTCTCGCTGCGCATCGCCGAGCTGGGCCTGGAATCCGATCCGCCGATCGTGGTCTACTGCGAGCGCGGGCGGCGGGCAGGCATCGCCGAAGCGGTCCTGCTGGAGGCCGGCTTCTCGGACGTGCGTCACCTCGAAGGCGACATGAGCGGCTGGCGCGCCGCGGGACGTCCGACGGAGAAGCCGTGATCGCGCGCTCCGCGCCCGCCCCTCACGCCCTCGAGGATCCGAAATGCTTCGCGCACCCGTAGCCCTTCTTCCCGTCGCGGCCCTGCTCCTCGCCGGATGCGTCCCACCGCCCTTCGACCTGACGCGACCCGAGATCGTCTGGAGGACGCGGGGTCAGGTCCAAGCGGGCGTCCGCGCCCACGTGATCACGCCCTTCATCGACGAGCGCGCGCGCCCGCGCTGCCGACGCGATTCCGGGTTCACGGCGGACATGGCCGGGCGCGCGCTCCCGCCGGCGCGGATCCAGATCGTCTGTTCTCGTGAGATCGCGCGATGGCTCGCCGAGGACGTGGCGAAGGGGCTGGCCGACGCGGGGGTCGCCCTGTCGGACACGGCCGACGATCCCGCGGATCCGGATCTGCTCGTCGTCCGCGGCGATCTCCTGTCGACGGAGATCGAACCGATCGTGCGCTTCCCGCTCGTCATGAACGTCGAGGCCGACTACCGCGTCCGCATCGAAGTGCGGAGCCGGTCGGGCCTCTTCGCGACCCGCGACTTCCACTTGAAATCCGCCGAGCGCCGCTTCTTCGTGACCGACTACACGCCGCCCTTCCTGGCGACCCACCGCCGGACCGTCGACGAGATCACCGCCGCCCTCGTGCAGCTGACCCGCCAGCTACGCGCGGCAGAGACGGCGTCCGCGAACCCTACGGCGTCCTCCGCCCTGCCGCTCCGGGCAGCGGTCGAGCGCGGAGCGGATGCGCGGTGAGGGCGATGAGGGCGCGGCGACGGCACGCGACGTGGGCCCGGATCGCGCTGCTCGGCCTGCTGACGATCCTCGGCCTGGGATGCACGCGCAAGCACGTCGCGACCCCGGACGAAGTCCGCGCGAATCACGACCCTGCATGGCAGATCGAGTCGCTCCCGGGCGACGCGGTCCGCGAAGGCGATCTCCCGCGAGAAGCGGAGACCGAGGAGGACGCCGATCGGCGCCCCTGACCCCCCGCGTCGGGAACGCTAGGCCGAGGCGCTCGCCACCAGCGTCGCCGGCAGCCGCGTCGGGCCGTTCGCCCAGAAGACCGGGACCTTCTGCCACTGGAAGCCCGGCTCGAGCGCGATCGCGGAGAGCCGCTCGACCGCGACCTCGAGCACTACCCGTCCTTCGAGGCGGGCCAGCGACGCACCTGGACAGACGTGGGGGCCGCCGCCGAAGGCCGCGTGTCCTTTCGGCTTCGGCCGATCGAGACGGAACGCGTCGGGCGCGTCGTAGATCGATTCGTCCCGATTCGCCGAGGCGACGCCGAAGAAGACGCGCTCGCCCGCCCGCATGGCGTGTCCGCGAAAGACCGTATCCCGCATGACCGTCCGCACGAGATTGATGATCACGCTGTCGAGGCGCAGGCTCTCCTCGACCGCGTTCGGGATCAGCTTCGGCTGGTCGCGCAGGGTCTCGAGCAGCCCGTCCGTCGTGGCGAGCCGGTGCAGCAGGTTCGAGATCAGGTGCCGCGTCGTCTCGTTGCCCGACAGGAGAAGGAAGACGAGGACCGTCCGCAGCTCGACGTCCGAGAGACGGATGCCGTCGATCTCGGTCCGAAGGAGGCGCGTGGTGAAGTCCATCGGCGGGTCCGGGTCCGCCTTGCGCGCGGCGATCATCGCATCGACGTAGGCCGTGAACTCGGGATGCGCACCCGCCAGGCCCTCCCCGCGAGCGTTGCGATTGAAGCGCGGGTAGTCCCCCTGCACGACCTCGTCGGACCAGGCGCCCCACAGCGCGTAGTCCTCGACGGGCGCGCCGAGCAACACCGCGATCACCGACGTCGGGATCGGCATCACGACTTCCTGGACGAGTTCGACGGACTCGCCGCGCTGCGACCTGGCGATCGCCGCGTCGAAGAGACGGTGGGCGAGTTGGCGCGTGAAGTCCTCGACGCGCCCGAGTCGATGAGCGGCGACGGCGGAGTTCACGATCTTCCGGACCTGGCCATGGCGCGGCTCCGGGATCTCGGAGATCAGCATCTCCTCGGGCGGGACGACCACGCCCGGCTCGCGCATGCTCGCTCGGAAGACGTCGACCTCCTTGGCCGCCGCGATCAGGTCCGCCTGGTTGGCGATGAACCAGGCGCCGTCGCGCGTCTTCGAGATCGGCTGTTCGCGACGGAGCCGCGCGTAGACGTCGAAGGGGATCCGGGTCCCGGTGTCCATCGGATCCCAGTCGAGATCGAGGAGGGGTTCGGTCGCCATGGTCGCGTCTCCCGTCGTTCGGCACCGGCCGTGCTCCGAGTCTACCGGCCTCGGGCCCGTTCCGGATCCCCCGGGCGGGCCCTCCGGAGGCGATAGAATCGCGCGAGAAGACGGAGCGGAGGCAGCATGGGTCGACTCGACGGCAAGATCGCAATCATCACGGGCACCGCCCAGGGGACCGGAGCGGTGCTCGCGCGGGTCTTCGCGGAGGAAGGCGCCCGGCTCGTCCTCGGCGACGTCCAGGAAGAACGCGGCGCCGCCGTGGCGGCGGAGCTCGGAGAGACGGCGCGCTTCGTCCGTCTCGACGTCACGTCCCCGCACGACTGGTCGCGCGCGGTCACGCACGCGGTCGAGACCTTCGGCGGCGTCGACGTGCTGGTGAACAACGCCGCGATCCTGCTCCTCGCCCCCTTCGACGAGATCACGCCCGATGCGTTCCGGCGCGTCGTCGACGTCAATCAGCTCGGTCCCTTCCTCGGGATGCAAGCGGTCCTCCCCGCCATGAAGGCGCGACAAGGAGGATCGATCGTGAACATCGCGTCGACCGACGGTTTGAAGGGCATGAACGGCGTCGCCGCCTACGCGTCGAGTAAGTGGGCGGTCCGCGGTCTCACGAAGTCGGCGGCGGTCGAGCTCGGACGGTATGCGATCCGTGTGAACGCCGTCTGCCCCGAGGCGGGCAACCCGAACATGAGCGCGCCCTTCTTCCGCG
>JBCCZJ010000321.1:0-6432 GCA_039187915.1 Myxococcota bacterium | reverse complement strand
GGGCCTGCGCGCGAAGATCCTCTCCGAGTCACTCTCCGTCCGTGCCTCGGAGCGGGCCGCGCGTGATCTGAACGGCGGCGCGCGGCGGACGCCGCCCAGCCGCGAGCCGAAGGCGGCGGCGCCGGCCCTGGACCCCGATACGCGCGCCTACGTGGAGCGGATCGAGCGCCGGCTCCAGACCAAGGTCAGCCTCCACCCCAACGCCGCCGGCGGCGGTCGGCTGGAGATCGCCTACTTCAACCTCGAGGACCTCGAACGACTGGGCGAGATGCTCCTCGGGGAGGCGGGATGAGCGACGCGCGCGACCGGCGTCCCGAATCCGCCGCGACGAATCATGCGGACGGCCCGCCGCTCGTCCCCAGCGACGGGCTCTTCGAGGGACAGATCGCCGTCGTGGGCGAGACGCGGATCGCGGGCGCCGTGATCGGCACCCTGCGCGGTCCCGGCCGGCTGCGCCTCGATCCGACGGCGACCATCGAGGGCCCGATCGAGTGTGAAGCCCTCGAGAGCGCCGGGCGGATCGTGGGCTCCGTCCACGCCCGGGAGCGGGTCCGCCTGGCCGCGGGGACCCATCTCGAGGGTGATCTGGAGGCCCCGGTGCTCGAGGTGGACGACGACGCCGTGTGGACCGGGAAGGCGAAGATCGGCGGCTGATCCGGGCCGGACGAGGGCCCGAAGCGCGCGCACCGGCCGGCCCCGTCGAGCCGCGCGGACCGTCGGTCCCTTCGCGTGCGCAAACCGGGCCGCGGGCCGGATTTCCCCTGCTTTCCCTGGTTGATTAGCGCCCCGGGCGGTGCAAGAATCCCGGCGGCCAGCGACCCGTGCTCCGATCCGGTGGCGCGTGTCGCGAGCTCCGGCCCGATCAGACAACAAATCGTTGCGTCTCGTGCGCGCACGGTGCGGCGGTTCCGCGTTTCGTGGTACCCCCTCGCCGCCTTCCCGGGTCCCCATACCGGGCAACGCAAATCCTCCGAGCCTGCCTCGCGAGCGATCCATCGCATCCGACGCATTCAACGCATCCGAGGCTCGAAGTCGCGACCGCGAGGTCCCGCGACGTTCGACCGCGATCGACCGGATCGAAGATCGAACCAGAACAAACGGAACGACGACCGCGCTGCCCGCACGAGCGGAGCACGAGCGCGCGTCGGAGCGCCGAGTCCAGACCCCACACGCTCAACGGGAATGCCAGACGTGAAGAGCCTTCCTTCTTCTTCCTCCTCCATCCACGCCATACTCGACCGAGCCCAGGCCGCCTCGTCGAAGGTCTTCGTCGATGCCGCTCGGACCGCCGCCAGGTCCGCCACCGGAGCCGCCCGCCTCGCGGCGGCGCTCGTCTTCGGCGCGAGCGCAGGCTTCGTGTCGCCGGCCTTCGCGTCCGAGGAGCTGGTCCTGATTCCTGATGCGGGCCTCTTCGGGTTGATCCCCGGCCTCGGCGACGGCCTCGGCACGCTGTGGGTCATGCTGATCGGCTTCGTCGTGCTGATCTTCCCGCTGAACGCGCTCATGTTCCAGCCGATCTTCCGCGCGCTCGACGAACGTGCGGAGCGCATCCAGGGCGCGCGCGATCGTTCGACGACGCTGCAGTCCGAAGCGGACGACGTGCTGACGCGATACGAGACGGCGATCCGCGAAGCGCGCAGCGAATCCGAGTCGAAGCGACAGAGCCAGCTCGCCGGCGCGCGTGAGGAGCAGGCGGCGCTCACGACCCAGGCCCGCAGCGACGCCGAGCAGGAGCTCGAGCGCGCGCGCGGTGAACTCAACCGATCCCTCGAAGAGGCCCGCGCCACGCTGCGCGCGAGCGCCGACGACCTCGCCACCTCGGCTGCGGAACAGATCCTCGGCCGGTCGCTCTCCTGATCCGGCGACCCACACGGCTACACGGCTACGGCGAACCCGCGACGACTTCGAGCGAGCAGAGACTGCGATGAACCTGATGTCCCACAAGAATCGATGGAGCGGAATCCTCCTCTTCGGCCTCGGCCTGACGCTCTCGAGTGTCGCCCAGGCCGCCGGCGGCGGAGACGCTGATCACGACCCGGTCAAGGAGGCGATCTTCCAGGGCCTCAATCTCCTGATCCTGGTCGGCGTGATCCTCTATTTCGGGCGCGGCCCGATCGCGGAGTACTTCAAGTCGCGCCGCGAAGGCATCCAGACGGACCTCTCCGAGGCCGCCGAGCTGCTGACCGCCGCCGAGCAGCGCAACGCCGAGCTCCAGCGTCGGCTGGTCGACCTGACGGGCGAGGTCGAGGAGATCCGCGAAGGCGCTTCGCGCCGGGCCGAGGAAGAAGCCGAGCGAATCCTCGCCGAGGCGCGCGCCACCGCCGATCGCATCCGATCGGACGCCCAGGCGGCCGTCGACCAGGAGCTGCGGCGCGCCCAGGCCGAGCTCCGCGACGAAGCCGCGGATCTCGCCCTCGAGATCGCCGCCAAGAAGCTGACCGACACCGTGAGCGAGAGCGATCGCGAGCGGCTGATGGACGAGTTCATCACCCGCGTCGAGCCGAACGGCGCCGCGGAAGGAGCGAATGGATGAAGGGTGGAGCCGCCCACCGGTACGCGAAGGCCCTCTTCGGTCTCGCGCAGGACGAACACCGCCACCGCGAGGTGCGGGCCGAGCTCGAGAACCTCGGCTCGATCTTCGACGGCAATCGCGGGGCCAGCGCCGCGCTGTTGACGCCGATGCACCCGGCGGACGAACGCAAGGCCGCACTCCGCGCGATCGGAGAGAGCGCCGGCGTCAGCCCGCTCGTCCAGAACTTCATCGCGTTCCTGATCGACCAGCGCCGTCTGATCGACTTCGCCGGCATCATCGAGGCCTACGGAGAGCTCGCCGATGCCGCCGAGGGCATGGTCACGGCCGAGGTCGTCTCGGCGAGCCCCCTCGACGACCGACGCAAGGATCGTCTCCGCCGCGCGCTCTCCGAGCGCACGGGCCAGGAAGTGCGCCTCGAGATCGAGGTCGATCCGTCGCTGATCGGCGGCGCGATCGCCAAGGTCGGCGACCTGGTCTTCGACGGCAGCCTGCGCACCCAGCTCGGCCAGCTCCGCAACACGCTCACGAAGTCCGCCTGATCCGGCGCGACTTCTTCTCCACGCCTACTCATTCCCCGTTGCACACACGGACTTCACCCTAAGAAGGGATCCAGATAGATGGACATCAAGCCCGGAGAGATCACAGACATCCTGAAGCGGGAGATCAAGGACTACGATCGCGAGATCGACGTCGCCGAGACCGGCACGGTCCTGAACGCCGGCGACGGCATCGCCCGCGTCTACGGCCTCGACAACGCGCTCGCCGGCGAGCTCGTCGAGTTCGACGGCGGCCTGCGCGGCATGGTCCTCAACCTCGAGGAGGACAACGTCGGTGTCGCGATCATGGGCTCCGGTCGCGCCGTGAAGGAAGGCGACCTCGTTCGCCGGACGGGCCGCATCATCGAGGTGCCCGTCGGTGAAGCGCTGCTCGGTCGCGTGGTCGACGCCCTCGGTGTCCCGATCGACGGCCAGGGTCCGATCGAAGCCGAGGCCACCCGCCAGGTCGAGCTCAAGGCGCCGGGCATCGTCGCCCGCAAGTCGGTCGACGAGTCGATGGCAACGGGCATCAAGGCCGTCGACGCGATGGTCCCGATCGGCCGGGGCCAGCGCGAGCTGATCATCGGTGATCGTCAGACGGGCAAGACCGCGATCGCGATCGACACGATCATCAACCAGAAGGGCAAGGACGTGATCTGCGTCTACGTCGCCACCGGCCAGAAGCAGTCGACGGTCGCGCAGGTGACGGACAAGCTGAAGCAGCACGGCGCGATGGACTACACGATCGTCGTTGCGGCGACGGCGTCCGATCCGGCCCCGCTCCAGTACATCTCGCCCTATACCGGCGTGACCATGGCCGAGCACTTCGGCCACAACGGCAAGCACGTCCTGATCGTCTACGATGATCTCTCGAAGCAGGCCGTGGCCTACCGCCAGCTCTCCCTTCTCCTCCGCCGGCCGCCGGGCCGCGAGGCGTACCCGGGCGACGTCTTCTACGTCCACTCGCGCCTCCTCGAGCGCGCGTGCAAGCTCTCCGACGAGCTCGGCGGTGGCTCGATCACGGCGCTGCCGATCATCGAGACCCAGGGCGGCGACGTCTCCGCGTACATCCCGACCAACGTCATCTCGATCACGGACGGCCAGATCTTCCTCGAGACCGACCTCTTCAACTCGGGCGTCCGCCCCGCGATCAACGTGGGTCTTTCGGTGTCCCGCGTGGGTGGCGCCGCGCAGGAAAAGGCCACGAAGTCGGTGGCGGGTCAGCTCAAGCTGAACCTGGCGCAGTACCGGGAGATGGCGGCCTTCGCGCAGTTCGGTTCGGACCTCGACGCCGCGACCCAGGAGCAGCTCGCCAACGGAGAGCGCCAGACGGAGATCCTCAAGCAGGGGCAGTACTCGCCGCTCGCGATGGAAGAGCAGGTCGTCTCGATCTACGCCTCGACCCCGCAGCCCGAGAACGACCGCCCGTCCTGGATCCGCCAGCTCGAGCTCGGCGACATCCTCCGCTACGAGTCGGAGATGCTCGACTGGATGCGCTCGAACAAGAGCGACATCCTGGGCGAGATCAAGAGCAGCGGGAAGTTCGAGGACGCGACCGAGCAGAAGCTGATCGCCGCGCTCGACGAGTTCGCCGACATCTTCCAGCCCACCGCCCGAAAGTCGACCGACACCGCCGGGAAGGCGGCCTAGCACGTGGCCAACCTACGCGACATCAAGCGGCGCATCGTCAGCGTCCAGTCGACGCAGAAGATCACGTCCGCCATGAAGATGGTGGCCGCGGCCAAGCTGCGTCGCGCGCAGGAGGCGATCGAGAACGCGCGGCCCTACGCCACGCGGATGCGGTCGACGCTCGAGGAGGTCTCCAGGGGCTCCCTCGACGAGGGGCATCCGCTCCTCGACGTCCACGAGGAGCGCAAGAGTCTCGAGCTGATCGTGATCACCTCCGATCGCGGTCTCGCCGGCGCGTTCAACTCCGCGGTGCTGAAGGAGGCCGATGCGCTCCTCTCCGAACGAGAGGGCGAGTTCGACACGGTCGGGCTCACGCTCCTCGGCAAGAAGGCCGGCGAGTACTTCACCCGCCGTCGCCCGCGCCAGATCAACCACAGCGCGCCGATCGACGGCGACGTCGAGTACCAGCAGGCGGCGGACGTCGCCCGCGAGCTCGCGCGTCGCTATGCGGCGGGCGATCTCGATGAGGTCGTGCTGATCTTCAGCGAGTTCGTCTCGACGATGACGCAGAAGCCGGTGCGCTCGCAGCTCCTGCCCTTCACGCCCCCGGAAGCGGACGGCGCAGAGGAGAGCGAGGACGCGGGCGGCTACGAGATCGAGCCCGATCCCGAGGCGCTGCTCAAGGCGCTCGTGCCGAAAGCGGTCGAGATCGAGGTGTTTCGGGCGCTGCTCGAGAACCAGGCCGGTGAGCACGCCGCGCGGATGACCGCGATGGAAGCCGCGACCAAGAACACGGAAGAGCTGATCGAGAAGCTGACGCTCGAGTACAACCGTGCGCGACAGGCCGCGATCACCGGCGAGCTGGTGGAAATCGTGACGGGAGCGCAGGCGCTGGAATAGGGGCGCAGGCGCTCACGATTTCGATGCGCGCCGAGCGCGCATGACGACTTTCTACTTTCGCGGCCCCGGGTCGCGAGGACAGGACGAACCGCACAGCTGAGAGAGACCGACCAACGGGCTGTGTGCGAGGAGAAGACAGAATGAGCAATGGCAAGATCGTCCAGGTGATGGGTCCGGTGGTCGACGTCGAATTCGAGAGCGGCGATCTCCCCGAGGTCATGACCGCCCTCAAGACGACCAACCCCGCCATCGATGACCGCGCGGACAACCTGATCATCGAGGTCGCGCTCCATCTCGGAGAGAAGACGGTGCGCACGATCGCGATGGACACGACCGACGGCCTGCGCCGCGGGCAGGACGTGTTCAACACCGGCGCCCCGATCAACATCCCCGTCGGTCCCGCGACCCTCGGCCGGATCATGAACGTCGTCGGCGAGCCCGTCGACGAGCGCGGTCCGATCGACGCCCAGATGACCTACCCGATCCACCGCCCGGCGCCCGAGTTCGTCGACCAGTCGACGTCGGTCGAGGTGCTCGAGACGGGCATCAAGGTCGTCGACCTGATCGCCCCCTACAACAAGGGTGGCAAGGTCGGCCTCTTCGGCGGCGCCGGCGTCGGCAAGACGGTCGTCATCATGGAGCTCATCAACAACATCGCGAAGGAGCACTCGGGCTACTCGGTCTTCGCGGGCGTGGGTGAGCGGACGCGCGAGGGCAACGACCTCTGGCACGAGATGCAGGATTCGGTGCTCTCCGACGGTTCGACGGTGCTCGACAAGGCCGCGCTCGTGTACGGCCAGATGAACGAGCCGCCGGGCGCCCGTGCGCGCGTCG
>JBCCZJ010000320.1:0-6505 GCA_039187915.1 Myxococcota bacterium | reverse complement strand
CTACCCGGGCCTTCTCCCCGGGCGGCGGTCTCGCCCTCCTCGCTAACGACGCGACCTGGATCGGCCCGCCGACGCTGCCCCGCGCGGCGAGCGCCGCGATCGTCCGGCGCCGACTCGCCAAGCGGCCCGTCGAGCCCTGACGCCGAACGGGTCCTCGACTGGGGTATCGTCGGACGACGCGCCAAGCGCTGCATCCCGCGAACGGGAACCGGGATCGCAACCGCAACCGACAGGAATCCGACTCATGGCAGAAAAACTCGACCTCGGCGGCACGTTTCCGTCGGTCACCCTCGACCTCGTGGGCGGTGGCCAGATCACGCTGCCCGACCAGATCGAGACGCCGTACGCGATCGTCCTCTTCTATCGCGGCCACTGGTGACCCTTCTGCCGCCGGCTCCTGGCCGGCTATGAAGAACGCCGTGCCGCGTTCTCCGAACTGGGTGTGAGTCTCTTCGCCGCGACCGTCGACTCCGAGGAGGACACGGCAGCCGTCGCGGCCGACCTCGGCTTCCCTGTCGCCCACGGCGTGACCCGGGCGATCGGCGACACCATCGGCGCGTTCTGGGAGGAACGCCGCGACTTCATCCAGCCGAGCGAGTTCCTCCTGACGCAGTCGGGGCGGGTCATGAGCTCGACCTACTCGAGCTCGCCGGTGGGCCGGATGGATCCGGAAGAGACGCTCTTCCTGACGCGCATTCTCGCCCAGCGCGCGAAGCAGGGCTGAGCGCGAGCGCTCCGGGGAGAGATCCATGTCGAGCTTCGGACCGATCCTGATCCGGCTGAACGCCGGGTTCTTCGTCGTCTATGGCCTGCTCTTCGTCTTCGTCCCGGAGCCGCTCGCGACGACGATCACCGGCGGTGCACCGTCGACCGCGTCGGGGATGATCGACCTGCGCGCGACCTACGGCGGGATGTCGATCGCCGTCGGCTGGATGCTGGCCGCCTTCGCGCGGGACGAAGCGCTCCACGCCACCGGCCTGCGCGCCGTCGCCGCGACCCTGCTCTGCATGGCGGGCGGTCGCACGGTCGGGATCGTCGTCGACGGGAACCCGAACACGTGGATGTGGATCTATCTCGCTGCGGAGATCGCCGTCGCCGCCGCGGCCCTCGTCGCGCTGCGCGCCGGATCGGGCCCGCGCGCCTGAGAGCCGGAACGGGCGCGCCCCGCACTGGGAGGAGGATCGAATTCGCCATGCTCGCATCTCGCCGGATCCTCGGAAGAAGCCCGCGCGGCCTGCGCTTCCTCGCCGCCCTCGCGATCGTCGCGCTGCCGACGCTCGGCCGGCTCGCGCTTCCGAGCGCCGCCCTCCTCGTGCTTCCGCGCGAGGCGCACGCGACCGAACGGCTCCCGAATGGCTACGCGGCGGCGCCGCTTTCGGACCCGATCTTCACGGAAGAAGAAGTCGCGAAGGCGCTCGCCCGGCTCAACAACTGGCTGATCCAGAATGCTTCGAAGCTCGACAACGAGCGGCGCCAGAAGACGCGCGAAGGCCTCTACACGATCCTCGCCTCTCATGTCGCCCATCGACACGCGAAGGGAGCCCCGCTCCTGCCCCTCGAAGACGACCTGATCATGCGCACGATCTTTTCCTGGGCGGAGCCCCTCGGCGTCTACGGTGGGCATCACGTCTTCAATCGACTGCGCGGCCAGATGAAGGGCGAGGCGATCCCGGAGATGCCGGCCCTCATCGCGCTGCCCGACTCCTTCACGGTCGACCTCGAGGGCGACATGCTGGCGCTCCGCTCGACCCGCGGCGGCTGGAGCGCGCGGGTGCCCTTCTGGTTCATGCCTTTCTCGATCTCGGAGTTCGACACCAAGAACGGTCCACGCACCCAGCTCGTCATGCTCTCGACCGGCGCCGCGAGGCACGAGGGCATCCCCGGGCTCTCCCAGTCGAATCTCCGCCTCTTCGCCGGACCGGGTCAGGTCGGCGGCGACTTCGCCCGCTACTGGCGCGAAACCTTCGGGTTCGGTCCGGACACCGAACGTCTGAAGCTCCCGATCGACGGGCTCGTCTCGCGCAAACAGTTCGACGCGGAGGCCCGGATCCACAGCGAGATCGTGAGCTGGGCGGGGAACAACGGACCCCTCGTCGTCTACTACGCGGGTCCGCCCGGACCCTATGAAAAGAACCGCGCCCATTTCCTCGACTTCGTCCGATCGCTCCGCGGAGAGCTGCCCGCGGCGCCCGCGCCGGACGGCCCCTAGGACGAAGCACAACCGCACCGAGTCGGACCCATGCACGTTGCTCTCGAACGACAGGACCACCGCCCCTGGCCCCTCCCCACGAAGCGCTGGACCTGGCGCCAGTCCTGGCGGGATCTGCTCTTCGCGCACTGGCCGGTTTCCGCCTCGGCGCTCGCGCCCCTCGTTCCCGCGCCCCTCGAGGTCCAGTCGTTCGAGGGGACGTCCTGGGTGGGCGTCGTGCCCTTCCGCATGGCCGGCGTGATGAAGCGGCCGCTGCCCGACCTGCCCTGGATTTCGGCGTTCCCGGAGCTGAATCTGCGGCTCTACGTCGAGTACGAGGGGCGACCCGGCGTGTTCTTCCTGAGCCTCGACGCGACGAACCCGCTCGCGGTCTGGGCGGCGCGGCGCTTCTTCCACCTGCCCTACGAACACGCGGCGATCGACATCACGTCCTCCGGCGAGACCTTCGACTACCGCTGCCAGCGCCGCGGCGTGGACGCCGTCTTCGAAGGGACCTTCTGCCCGACGAGCGACGTGCGCGAGTCCCGGGCCGGCACGCTCGAGCACTGGCTGACGGAGCGCTACTGCCTCTACGCGCACTCGCCCCGCGGCGACCTCTTTCGCGCCGAGGTCCACCACGTGCCCTGGCCGCTCCAGGACGCGGCGGCGTCGATCGAGCGCAACACCGTCGGTCGGCCCCACGGACTCGATCTCGCCGGTCCGCCCGCGACGCTCCACTTCAGCCGGCGGATCGACGTCGTCGTATGGTCCCCCGAACGGATCATGACCTCGTGACGGGACGCTAGGTCGCTGGCGCACGAAGGCCGGACGCGCGAGCCTCTCGGTCCTCGCTTCTGCGAACCAAGGAGCCCTTCATGCCCAAGCCCGCGAAGATCGTCCTCGGAATCCTGATCGGCTACGTCGGCCTCGTCGTCGCCTTTGAGTCGCTGCTCGGCATCTTTCAGCCCGACCAGGGACAGACCCTCACGATCACGACGACCGGCGACGACGGCGTCGCCAACGATCGCGTGCTGGTCTGGAACAACGACGACGGCAAGATCATCGTGAGCGCGAACCACTGGCCGCGGGCCTGGTACAACGAGGCGATCGCGAACCCGCAGGTCCAGGTCTCGAAGGACGGAGAACGGAGCGACTACGTCGCCGTCCCGATCGACGACGAGGGCGAATGGGAGCGACTCAACACGCGCTTCGCCCACCCCTTCCTCTTCAAGTTCATCACCGGCTTCCCCCCGCGCCTCTTCCTCCGCCTCGATCCACAGGGGCCGCAGGCGTAGCGATCGCGCGGAAGCGACCGGACGAAACCGCTACCGCGATCGCTTCATCCAGTACGTCGACGAGAAGTTCGGCACGCTCGACACGGAGTTCGAGACCGAGCGCATCGTCCGGGCCGGCTTCATGAGGGAGGCGCCGCTCGAAGAGCCGAGCGACGAGGATGAGTCCCCCGCCCGGTGATCATCCCGCGAGTCCCTCGACGACGACCGTCGCCCCCGCGAGCCCGCAGAGTCCGAGCACGCAGGGCCGCAGCCAGCCGCGATCGAGGAAGCCGTGGAGCGCGCGGCTCGCGAAGAGGCCTGCGAGCACGGCGGGCACCATCGCGAGTCCGAGCTGCCAGTGGAGCGCGCGGACTTCGCCGGCGACCAGCAGCGCGCTGAAGGAGAAGCCCGTCCCGACGAGAAAGGCCGCGCCGAGCGTCGAACGCACGACGGGCCCCGGCGAGTGCTGATAGAGGAGCGCGAGCGGCGGCCCCCCGATCGAAGAGGACGTCCCCATCACCCCACCGAGCCAGCCCGCGCCCGCCTGCGTGAGGGGTGTGATCGGGATCCGGGGCGAAGAGACGCTCATGAGGACCGCGAAGAGCACCATGCCGCCCGTCGCGGTCGCGAGCGCTTCCGCGTCGAGCCGGATCACGATCCAGAGCCCGACGGCGATTCCGGGAACGCGGCCGACCGTCGTCCAGAGGATCGCGGAGCGGTCGATGTGGGAGAACTCGCGCGCGGCGGAGCCGAGAGTCATCGGCAGCGCCAGGATGATCGCCGAAGCCGGCAGCGCCTCGGGCCGGTAGACCGCGATCACCGGCGCGACGATCAGGTTCAAGCCGAACCCGATCGAGCCCTGGACCAGCGCCCCGAAGAAGGCCGTCGCGAGGAGAACGAAGAAGGCCGTCGCCTCGAGGCCCAGGCTGTCCAGCAACGACTCCATGAAATCCCGTCCACCACCCCGCCGAGCGCCCGCAGGCGGAGGAGAACAACCCGCCGAGCGCCCGCAGGCGGAGGAGAACAACCCGCCGAGCGCCCGCAGGCGGAAGATCAGGAGTTCATCGACTCCAGGAAGTCCTCGTTGCTGTCCGTCTTCTCGATCTTCCCCATCAGGAACTCCATCGAGTCGACGGGCGAGAGCGGCGCGAGGACCTTGCGCAGGATGTACATCCGGTTCAGGGAGTTGTCGCTCATCAGGAGCTCTTCGCGTCGGGTCGCGGACCGGTTGATGTCCATCGCCGGGTAGGTGCGGCGATCGGCGAGCTTGCGGTCGAGGACGATCTCGCAGTTGCCGGTGCCCTTGAACTCCTCGAAGATGACCTCGTCCATGCGGGAGCCGGTGTCGATCAGCGCCGTGCCGATGATCGTCAGACTGCCACCCTCCTCGACGTTGCGCGCCGCGCCGAAGAAGCGCTTCGGCTTGTGGAGCGCGTTCGAGTCGACGCCGCCGGAGAGGATCTTGCCCGAGTGGGGCACGACCGTGTTGTGCGCGCGGGCGAGACGGGTGATCGAGTCCAGCAGGATCACGACGTCGCGGCCGTGCTCGACCAGGCGCTTGGCCTTGGCGATCACCATGTCCGCGACCTGGACGTGACGCGTCGCCGGCTCGTCGAACGTCGAGGAGATGACCTCCGCCTCGACCGTCCGCCGCATGTCGGTCACTTCCTCGGGGCGTTCGTCGATCAGCAGGACGATCAGGTAGGCCTCGGGATTGCCCTCGGAGATCGCGTTCGCGATGTCCTTCAGGAGCATCGTCTTGCCCGCCTTCGGCGGCGACGTGATCAGCGCCCGCTGCCCCTTCCCGATCGGGGCGATCAGGTCGATGATCCGGGTCGTCATCCCGCCGCTCTTCGCCTCGAGATTGAATTTCTCCTGCGGATAGAGCGGCGTCAGGTTGTCGAAGAGGATCTTCTGCTTCGCCGCCTTCGGGTCGTCGAAGTTGATCGACGAGACCTTGAGCAGCGCGAAGTAGCGCTCGCCTTCCTTCGGCGGTCGGACGTGGCCCTCGACCGAGTCCCCGGTCCGCAGGTTGAAGCGACGGATCTGGGAGGGCGAGACATAGATGTCGTCCGGGCCGGCGAGGTAGTTCTGGTCCGGCGCGCGCAGGAAGCCGAAGCCGTCCTGCAGGATCTCGAGCACGCCCTCGGCGAAGATCTTTCCGCGCTTCTCGGTCTGGGACTTCAGGATCGCGAAGATCAGGTCCTGCTTGCGCAGGCCTCCCGCGTTCTCGACGTCCATCTCCTGCGCCATCTCGAGGAGCGCGGGCATCGTCTTCGCCTTGAGCTCCCGGACGACGATCGTTTCCGCGTCGTCGTCGAGCTGGGCCTCGAGGCTCGCCTCTTCTTCCGCGAGCTCCGCGTCACTCGGCAGGTAGTCGCGTTTGGGCTCTCCGGACCCACCACGGTTGCCGCGGTTGCCCCCTCCGCTCCGCGAGCGGCGTCCGCGACCGCGGCGATTGCCGCGGTTCTGGGAGGAGCCGGATCCGTCCTTGGCTTCGGGCGCGCGCTGCTCGCTGCTCACGTGGCGGTCTCTCTTCTGATCGGGGCCAGGGATCGGGTCGATCGGATCTGGGAAGCGGGGAAATCAGGGTGCGTCGACCGGAACGGTCGACGGCGGTCCGAGCGGGCTGGGCGGGGATCGGACGCGGCCGGACACCGGGAGGGCGTCGGGCGGGTCAGGCGATCGGCGGGTGCGTATACGGCGGGGGCGGCCCTGGCGTCACCAACGGCTTCGTCTCTCGATCGCCGGCGGGACCGACGGGGACTCTGGAGCAGGCCCTTCCGAGCCCATCGACGAGACTTCGTCCGAAGTTGACCTGAGTGGTGGAGTGAGACCGATCCGGGTGGGATCGAACGGGCCGCGGGCCGGAAAATGACGCGAATCCCGGGGCTTCCCGAAATCTTGACGCGCGTCGTAGTCGGGGATCCGCGGTGGGATCGAGGCGGGCGGGAGCCCGGCACCCGGACGGGTCGAAGCGAAACCAATCTACGGGGGGGCCCAGAAACTGTCAAGCCTGACGGGGGATTGCGGCCGGGCAGCG
>JBCCZJ010000319.1:0-6508 GCA_039187915.1 Myxococcota bacterium | reverse complement strand
GCGAGAAAGAGAGCCAGGCGATCCGCTGGCCGTCCGGACTGATGCTCGGGTCGCTGTCTTCGTTCAGTCCCATGTTGGCCAGCGTCCCGTCGCTCGTGCTGACGAGGATCGGCGCGGCGGTCGGCTGACTCAGGTCGCGGGCGAAGACCTGTGGATGGGCACCCGCCCCGAGGTTCGTGGCGCCGGAATGGAAGACCACGTAGCGACCGTCCGCAGAGATGTCGGGCTGCGCGGAGTCCGCGTCGCCCGCGCCCGCGGCGCTGCCATCGATGGAGGACACGAGGACGGGCGGCGTCGCCGGGGACGTCATGTCTTTGCGGTAGACCTGCCGCACTCCGGACGGCGTGCCCGGCACGAGCGTGAGGTCGTCCGTCGCGAAGACGACGAAGCGCCCGTCGCCCGAGATCTGGACCGCGTTGGGGTCGCCGGTCGCGCTCAAGGCGAGCCCGTTCACCCCGTCGGCGGTCGACACCAGCTCGGGAGCGACGCCGACCGCAAGTCGATCCTTGCGCCAGATCTGGTTGCCGAGGGGGCCGCCGAAGATCGTCGCCGCGGCGGTGAAGGCGACGTAGCGCCCATCGTCCGAGATTGCGGGCGCGTAGGCGGCCCCGTCGTTGGCCGTCTGGGGCGTGCCGTCGATCGAGCTCAGGAGCAGAGGCTCGAGCACGGGTACGTTGTCCATGTCGCGCAGATAGATCTGATGGCTGCCGGGTGGCACGTCGTCGACGAGGTCCGACCCCAGGCAGTAGAACGCGACGTAGCGTCCGTCCGCAGAAATCGTGGGGTGGCGGCAGTCGCCGCTCGAGCGCCCGAGGATCGAACCGTCGCGGGTGCTGACGAGCTCGGGGCGGGTCGTGGGGGAGCGGGTGTCGGCGCGGAAGATCTGCTGCGCCTCGCCGGGCATGCCGTAGTAGTCGTCGAGGAAGTCGCCGGTGAACACGACATAGCGTCCGTCGGCGGAGATCGAAGGCTCCCGCAGGAAGGTCGTCGGCGCGACGGCCTCCGCGCGGGCGAAGCGTCCGGGCACCCGGACGCCGACCAGCGCCGTCGCTGCGACCGCGCGGTGGGCTGCGAAGTCGCCGGCGGCAGGCGCGATGCGCATCGCCGTATGCGCGCCGGAAGCGGCGAGGACCGCGCGGGCCCCGTTGGCCGTGGTCGCGGTGCCGTCGTTCGAGCTCAGCACGGCGACGGGCGTCGCGAGCGCGTCGACGTCCTTCAGATACGTCTCCGTCGTCGCCAGTCCGGCGAGGACGGCGGACGTCGTGAAGAAGGCCGCGTAGCGGCCGTCCGCCGAGATCTCGAAGTTCGCGCGCCCGAGGACGTTGCCGCCGCCCGCGGCCCCCGTTCCATCGTTCGAACTCACGAGCACCGGCGCGGTCGCCGGGGCGTTCATGTCCTTCCGGAAGAGGCCGAGCAGATCGGGATAGCCGGTCACGAAGCTCGCCGCGACGGCGCTGAAGAAGACGAATCGGCCATCGGCACTCGCGCGGGCGCCCGACGTGAAGGCGGGCTGCGTCGCGGTCGTCCCGTCGGCGCTGCTCACGAGCTCGACGGCGCTGGCGGGCAGGTCGAGATCCTTCCGCGCGATCTGCTGTCCCACGACGCCCGGGATCAGGCTCGTCGCATCGGTCGAGAAGAGCGCGAAACGACCGTCGCCACTGAGGCCCTGGGACGTCGAGGAGCCGATCCCGGCCGTGGCTGCGGTGCCGTCCAACGAGCTGACGACCATCGGCTCGAGATTGAGCTGGGAGCGGTGCTTCAGGTAGACCTGGTCCGGGAAGGTCGAGGGCGGGGAGGTCAGGTTCGAAGCGTCGGTGTGGAAGACGATCCGCTCGCCGTCGTCCGAGATCTCGGCGCCCCCGATCCGACCGTTCGAGGAGTTCGGAGCGGTTCCGTCGCGAGCGCTGACGAGGAGGGGAAGCGCAGCGGGCGCGTTCATGTCCTTCACGTAGAGCTGGCCGTCGAAGACATCGCGCGCGCCCGGCGCGAAGTTCTGCGCGTGGGACTGGAACAGGACGAAGCGGCCGTCCGGCGTGATCGTCGCCCGTGTCGTGTGTCCGTCACCCGGCTCGAGGAGGCCGCCCGAGGTGGTGCCCGAGGCCAGCGCCAGCGTCTCGGTCGCGACGTCGTACACGTAGGCCTGATCGAATTCGTCGAACATCGACCGGCCGCGCAGCAACAGCCGCAGCGGCCCCTCGACGACGTCGAGCACCGTCATGTCGAGCTGGAGCGCCTCGATCGGCGGAAGCGCGTGGGCCTCGAGCGGCGTCAGGTTGCTGTCTCGGCCCGCGACGGTGAAGTCGAATTCGATCTCGCCGACCGGCGAAGGACAGGTGAAGACCAGCTGCACGTCGCTCTGGATCGACCGCGTGTCGAGGGCGTAGACACCGGAGGGGTCGAGGACGAAGGCGTTCGGCGCATCCCAGCAGATCCCGGAGAAGGGCGCGCCGTCGAGCGTCAGCTCCATCAGTACGCGGGCGCCGGCGGGCACCGCGTCGGCGCGCACGCGATAGCCGCTGGCCGTGGTCTCGAGCACGAGCGGAACGAACGGGTCGTTCTCGTGATGCAGCGCGAGCGCGCCCGGCGCCGTCTCGACGTAGGAGGGCCCGATCGGATCCTGCAGGACGAACTGGTTCAGGAAGGTGGTGAAGTCGGCGACGGTCGAGCGGCCGTTGTCGTCGTGATCGGTGTTGCCACAGAAACGCTCTCGTCCCGCCCCGTCGACGTAGGTGTGCGCGTTCGACGCGTAGAGCGAGAAGCATCCGAGGAAGTGGAGGAAGTCCTTCGTCGTGACGGAGGCATCGCCGGTGTAGTCCGCGTCGCAGGCGGTGCCGAAGCCGTCGTTGTCGTGGTCCATCTGGTCGGGGTTCGCGTCGAGGATGCAGTTGTCGAGGCTGTCGGGGACGCCGTCGGCGTCGCTGTCCTGGGCCACGCCGGCGGCGGGCAGGCCCACCAGGAGAACGGCGACCAGCCCGAGCGCGCCGAGGACTCGGCGCTTCGAGCCGGGTCGGAGGGGGGTGCGCAATCGGGCCAGCATGGGGTCCTCGGGGGGGGCTTCGTTCAGCGGCGGCCGGAATGGCGGCGCACGGGGACCCTCGAATCCGGTCGATTCTACCAGAGTCGAATCGACGGCTGGCGATCGATTCGGCGCCCTTCGCTCTTTCGAGCGAGACACGGAGTTGCGCATCGTCCCGCGGGCCGTCTCGCCCGAAGGCTTCCGGCATCCGGACGTTCGAGCGTTTCTGCCAGGCGGATCAGAGCCCCGCGAGCCAGTCGCGCACGCCCTCGCCGATCGCGTCGGGGGCGTCTTCCTGGACGAAGTGGATGCCGGGGATCTCGAGGACTTTCTGGTTCGGCCAGGAGAGACAGAAGTCGCGAACGTCGTTGCGCAGGATCGCGCCCGGCTTCGCGTCGAAGAAGAGCTTGGGCACGTCGCTCGCACTGAGCCAGTCGGCGTAGGACTGCACGATCTCGACCACATCCGGCGGCTCGCCTTCGATCGGGATCTGTCGGGGCCATGTCAGCGTCGGCCGGCGATCCTCTCCCGCATGCGTGAAGGGCCGGCGGTACTCGTTCATCTCTTCCTCGGAGAGCTTCCTGAGGATCGACGTGGGCAGGACGCCCTCGATGAACATGTTGTTCTCGAGGACCATCTCCTCGCCCTTCTCGGAGCGGAAGCCCTGGAAGACCGGGATGACCGGCTTCGGCCACTGATCCCAGGACGCGATGGGCGCGACGATCGCCTCCATGTAGGCGATGCCCTTGACGGCGTCTCGGTGGCGGTTGGCCCAGTCGAAGCCGAGCGCCGAGCCCCAGTCGTGGATCACGAGGGTCACGTTCTCGCGGACGTCCAGGGCTTCGAGGAGCGCGTCGAGGAAGCGGCGGTGTTGTACGAAGGTGTAGGCGTCGGGGCCCGAGTCCGCGAGCTTCTGCGAGTCGCCCATGCCGATCAGGTCGGGGACGATGCAGCGGCCGGAGCCCTCGAGGTGGGGAACGACGTCGCGCCAGAGGTACGACGAGGTCGGGTTGCCGTGGAGCAGGACGATCGGGTCGCCCTCGCCGGGCGCGCTTCCCCGCTCGTGATAGGCCATCTCGTGGCCGAGGACTTCGATCTTCTCTTTCTCGAGGGGGGCGGTCGTGTTCGGCATCCCGCGATGATTCCGGGCTCCGCGGGCCCGCGCAAGCGGGCCGCGAACGAGCCGGTCACACCGTGCGTCGTGGTCGACGTGCCGCGAGCGCGGCTGCTCCGAGGCCCAGGCCGATCGCGAAGCCAGGCTCGGGCACGACCGCGATCACGGTGGGCTCGACGCTCTGGATGAGTCCGACCGAGCTTCCGTCGCCGGTCGCGTCGAGATACTCGCCCAGGTAGACGAAGACGAGCCCCTGCGTGCCCGAGACGGAGATCGTCATCAGGTCGAGGCTCCCGGCGGTCTCACCGCCGAGGTCTTCGCCTCCGGTGACGGCGATCTCGTTCCCGCCGGTCCACGGGAACGGGGCGAAGAGACAGCTCGTCACCATGCAGAAGAATCCGCTGGAGGTCAGCGTGAGGTCGCCGCTCACGCCGATCCGGATCTCCGAGAAGCCATAGATCCCGCCTCCCTCTCCGGTCGAGGCGCTGTAGTCGACGTCGAGCAGGACGTCGCTCGCCGGCGACGCGATCATGCGAGGGGCACCCGGCGAAGCGGAGCCCTCGAAGAACGTCAGGGTGCCGGCGCCGGCCGTTGCGCTCGCGGTCAGAAGCAGCACCCAGCCGAGTGCGAAGGAAGCGAGCGCGCGTCGCCACATCCGTTCGGGGTCGCGTCGGTCGGGAGCTGTCGTGGTCCGGAAAGTCATGCTCGTCTCACGGGCGCGCGTTGGCGCAGTGCTGGCCGAAGGGCTCGGGGGCGTTGCCGGCCGCGGCGTGGCGAACGAGGGTGCCGTCGATGCCGGTGCAGCGGCCGTCCCCGTTCACGTCGCAGTTGTCGGGCACGAAGAAGAGCGGCGCGAAGAGGCCGAGACTCTGTCGCTTGATGAACTGGGCGTCCGTGTCGTTGGCCTGGCCCTCGCCCGTCACGTCGCCGCACTGACAGGCGTCGCCGATCCCGTCCGGGGTGTTGCCGAAGCCGAGTCCGCCGTTGTCGCTCTGATTCGGATTCGCGATGAAGGGACAGTTGTCCTGGCTGTCCGGGATCCCGTCGGAATCCGAGTCCTCGACCGAGATCGGGACGATGGACTCGATCCAGGCGATGCTGGTCGAGATCCGGCTGCCGAAGGCCACGCCGGGGACGTCGACCGGGTTCTCGGGGATGAACGTCTCGGCGCCCAGCTGACCGATCCACAGGCCGCCGGTGTCGAAGAGGGCGGCCTCGAAGACGCTGCCGGAGGGACTGCCGGCCACGTTCTGCTGGAAGGGCCCGCTCACCGCGAACGAGATCGCGTAGAGCCGCGGTGCACCGAGCGCATCGACATAGAACCACGCGCCGCCCGAATCCCCGTTCGAGATCCCCGCCTCGCCGACGATTCCGTTTCGATCGAAGCGCGCATAGATCTGGTCGAGGCCGAAGGTGCCCGACACGACGTTGCGGCCCCAGGCGATCTGACCGTCGGGCGCCGCGGCGGTCCAGCCCTTGAGGGCACCGTCCACGAGGACGCTGCCGTTCGGGGTGCCGCCGCGCCCGAACAGGATCACCTGTTTGCCGGGCTCGATCGTCGCGGCGTTGAGGAGCGCCCATTCGGAGAAGCTGCCCGCGATCTCGACGATCCGGAGATCGGAGGCGGGATCGTCGAACCACTGGACGATCGGGTAGCTGCCGACGTTCGGGCCCTCGACGAAGTCGATCGTATCGGTCGGCGAGATCCCGATGTGCTGGGCGGAGATGAAGAAGTTCGGGTGGATCGGCGTGCCGAGGAAGCCGCGAAAACGGCCCTGCAATCGGTGGGCGACGGTCTCTGCGGAGCTCAGATGGACGGTCGAAGTCACGCGCGTGGCGACCGGGCCGCCGTCGGTCTGCATGATGCCGGTCGCGGCGCCCGAGAGGAAGACCGATCCGAGCGCGAGCACGCAGGCGAGGGCGCGCGCGGCGAGTCGCGCGCCGAGGCGATGTCCGAGATCGGAAACGTTCGATTCAGGCTTCATTTCAGGCGAATCCAACACCCAAAACGCGAATCGCAAGAAGGCGCCAGACGCCCTCCTGCGATTCGGTCGATCGGAACCTGCGCTCGACGCCCCGGGCGGCGCGAGCGCTGCGGATCAGTCTCGTCGGCGATGCGCCGCGAGTCCCGCGAGACCACCGAGCAGCAGGAGCGCCGTGCCCGGCTCCGGAACCGTCTGGAGGTTGTCGATCGCGAAGTAGGTCGGCGTGTTGATGCCGAACGCGCCGACGTCGCTCGACTCGAACGAGAAGGCGAGGCGGCTGACGACGCCGAGGCTCGAGAGGTCGACGAAGGTCCAGTCGGTGACGATGTAGTCGTCTTCCGTGCCCGGGGCCGTGTAGTCGGCGAGCAGGAATTCGACCGTGCCCGTCGAGCT
>JBCCZJ010000318.1:0-6528 GCA_039187915.1 Myxococcota bacterium | reverse complement strand
GCTCGATCGTCAACATCGGCACGCTCGCCACGACCGCGCTGCAGCCGCAGAACGGCGAGTACTCCTCGACGAAGCTCGCGATGGTCGGCTTGTCGAAGACACTCGCCCGCGAGATGGGCAGCCAGAACGTGCGCGTCAACGTCGTGACGCCGGGATACACCACCGGGGAGCCCCTCGACGCCCTCTTCGAGGCGATGGGCGCACACGCGGGGATCACCGGCGAGGAGATGAGCGACCGGATCGCGCGGGGCGTCACGCTGAAGCGCCATGTCGATCCGGACGACGTCGCCGAGGCCTGCGTCTATCTCGGCTCGGATCGCGCGCGGAACGTGACGGGCGTCGAGCTGCACGTGACCGCCGGCGCGATGATCGTCTAGCGCCGAATCGCGGCACGCGCGCCCGGCCTTCGGCCGCCGCGCTTCTTCCCCCTTTTCCGCCCCTCTGGAGTCCTCATGTCCGAGTCCGCTCATGTCCTGATCGACGATCCCGAAGAGGGGGTGCGTCGCTTCACGTTGAACCGACCGGAGAAGCGGAACGCGATGGACAATCGGCTTCGGCGGGAGCTGCTCGAGGGCCTGCAGGAAGCGGACGGAGATCCCGCGGTGAAGGTCTCGGTCGTCCGGGGGGCGGGGAAGTGCTTCTCGTCCGGGTACGATCTCGGCAGCGACCTCGGGAGCGACCAACCCTACTGGACGAGCGAGGTCGGGATGAAGTGGGCGCGTCACGTCACGGCGGGCTGGACTTCGCTCTGGGACCTCTACAAGCCGGTGATCGCGCAGGTGCACGGCTACGCGATGGCGGGCGGACTCGAGCTCGTCGGCGCCTGCGATCTGGCCTACGGCGCGGAGGACGCGAAGTTCTCCCATCCGGTCACGCGCTTCGCGCTGCCCGACTTCGATTGGTTCCCGACCCACCTGCCGCCCCGGGTCGCGATGGAGCTGCAGGTCGCGGGCCGCGTCTTCCTCGGCACGGAGGCGGCACAGGCCGGCATCCTCAATCAGGCCTTCCCGGCCGAGGCGCTCGAGGCGAAGGTGCTCGAGATCGCGCGGGGCATGGCCGCGACGCCGTCTGCGGTCCTGGCGGTCAACAAGCGTGCGGTCCACACCGCGATCGAGGCGCGGGGCGGGCGAGCGGTGATCCGGACGCTCGGCGATCTGCAGGCGGGGCCCCATCTCCAGCAGCTCGGCGGCGACGCGATCCTCGAGCAGGTGAAGAGCGGGAACAAGGGGTGAGCCGCGTCCCGGCGAACGGCGACGCGATCGACGCCGCGTGGCTGACCGACGCGCTCCAGGCGCGCCATCCGGGCGCGCGCGTCGCGTCGGTCGAGCTCGCCGATCGGGCCGAGGTCACGAATGCCCACGTCTGGCTCCGGGTGCATCACGCGGAGGACTCTGCCGGTGGGCCGACCGCGCTCTTCGGGAAGCTCCTGCCGAACGATCCCGCTCGGCGCGTCGCGATCGCGCACACCCGGATGGGACTGCGCGAAGCGAAGTTCTACGAATCGCTCGCGCCGCAGCTCTCGCTGCGTGTTCCGGAGGCGCACGTGGTCCGCTACGAGGAGGACGCGGGGGGCGCCTTCGTCCTGCTGCTGGAGGATCTGGGCGAGACCGGCTGCCGGGTATCCAGTGGCCCCGAGAGTCCGACGCCCGACCAGGCGGCCCAGGCCCTCGCCGGTCTCGCGGCGATGCACGTGCGCTTCGAAGATGGAGCGGTTCGGGCTCGGGACGCAGGCTGGGTCGGGCCGCCGGACCCGCCGAGCGACTACGGCTCGGCGCGTCTCCAGGAAGGACTCGACCACCATCGCGACCGCCTGACGCCCGCCTTCGCCGAGATGGCCGAGGTCTACATCGCCGAGCAGGGCGCGCTGCACGCGCTCTGGTCCGTCGGTGCGCAAACGGTGATCCACGGCGACCTCCACATCGGCAACCTCTTCTTCGACGGCGACGGGGTGGGTTTCCTCGACTGGGGCCTCGTCACGCTCGGCCCCGCGCTCCGGGACGTGAGCTACTTCCTCTGCATGAGCCTGTCGGTCGCGGATCGCCGCGCGTGCGAGCGGGATCTGATCCGGCACTACCTGGACGCGCGGCGGGCCCTCGGCGGAGCCGCGATCCCCTTCGACGAAGCCTGGACGAGTCATCGCCTCCAGGCGAGCTACCTCGCCGTCGCGTCCTGCCAGATCGTGACCTTCCCGGAGGACGTCACGCCGCGACGCGCGAAATTCGCCGCGGCCTTCCTGGAGCGCGCGAGCGCGGCCCTGGAGGATCTCGAGAGCCGGGCGGCGCTGCGGACCTACTCGGGGATCTAGGCGCGGCGTGGGGCGTGGATCCCGCCCATGGACGCAGGCAGGCGCTCAGTCGGCGTCGCGCATCGCCTTCGTCACGTGAGACCATTTCTCTCGCATCGCCGGGTCGTCGAAGTGGTCCGCCGCCGTGTACGACGTGATCCGCACGTTCGGCGCGACGTCCCGGTAGGTCTCGACGAGCCTGGGTCCGAGGTCGTTCCAGCTCGCCTCGATGACGTAGTGCGACAGCACGTCATCGTTCATCAGCCGGGCCATGCCGGGGATGTCGCCCTTCTTCTGCAGGGCATTCAGCTCCGGGCCGAGACCCTCGTAGCCGTGATGCTCCATGATCGATTCGTAGCCGGGCGTCGATCCGTAGAAGGCGCACATCATCCGCGCGTGGTTCCGGGTCTTCTCGAGCTCCTCGTCGGTGTCGCCGACCGCGGTCATGACGGGGATCGAGAACGTGACGTCGTCGAGGGTGCGCCCGCTCTTCCGGCAGCCCTCTTCGATCGCGGCCCGCTGCCGCTCCTTCACGAACGCGGGGGAGTGGAAGGGATGAATGTGGACGCCGTCGGCGACCTCGCCGACCAGCCGGCTCATGTAGGGGCGCACGGCGGACACGTAGATCGGCGGCGGGGCGACCTCGATCGGGCCGGGGCTCCACATGTCGGGCAGGAGCGAGAAGTTGTAGAACTCGCCCTCGTAGGAGAGCTTCTCTTCCCTGTTGAAGGCGCGGAAGATCGCCTTCACGCTCTCGACGTACTCCTTGAGTCTCGGGCCGGGCGGCGAGAACTCGGTGCTGTAGCGCCGCTCGATGTGTGCCTTTACCTGGCTGCCCAGTCCGAGGACGAAGCGTCCGCCCGTCGAGGCGGCCAGCTCCCAGGCGATCCCGGCGGTCACCATCGGGCTCCGCGGGAACGCGACGGCGATACCGGTGCCGATGATCAGGCGGTCGGTCGAGAGGACCGAGGCGGTCGATGCCAGGTAGGCGGACTTGCCCGAGTCGGTCCACCAGATCGCGCCGAAGCCGGCGTCCTCGACGTTCTTCGCGTGGGTGTAGCTGTCCTGGATCTTCCCGGGATGGGCGATGATGTCGAGTTCCATCGGTTCAGTCCTCGTGGCGTCCTTCCGGGTGCGCCGGCTCCATGGGGAAATGGTTGAAGAGCACGTTGTAGGCGTGCCAGGTGTTCCAGTGTTCGGTCAAATAGGTGATCCGCCCCTCGTCGTCGAAGCGGAACACGAAGCAGTAGACGTTCGTGTAGTCCTGGCCGCCGTGCGTCTTCGCGCGCATCGTATGCTGCCGCACGACGTAGCGGCCGTCCGCGAGCACGACTTCGTCTTCGTTACGGATCGTCGAGACGTCGTAGGCGTCGACGCCGCGGTTGGTCTTCTTCTCGGAGGGGCCGGAGGTCGCGCCGGTCAGGATGCCGTGGATGGCGGCGCGTCCCTTGTGCTCCGTCTGCCCGCCTTCGCCGACGAAGGGGAGCCCGTTCCACCAGACCGCGTCCTCGGCGAAGAGCAACGACTTGTCCTCGGTGTTCCGGGTGTCGAAGAGCCGTTCGACGACCGACAGGTTGCGTTCCTCTTCGGGGCTATGGTTCGGCACGCGGGCCTCCGCAGGTGGCGACGTCCGAGGAGCGCCGCGGGCCGCCGATCGTAACGAATGCGAGCAGGCGGGCCGCGAGCGGCGAGTGGCGCTTCGCGCGGAAGCGGCTAACGCCGTACGGGCCCGGCGTAGGGCGCGAAGATCCGGGCTTCGGCGCGTCTGCTCCGACCCCGGAACCAGGACGTGCGGGGAGCGCAGCGCGCGCGGGACACGCGTGTCCGCGGCGCGGCGCGGATCCGTGGTCCGCCTCTCGTCGCGGATCACGCGTCCACGGCGCGGGGGCTTCCCGGCCGGCGGTCTTCGCGGGGAGCGGCTCCGGGTCGGCGCGCGACGCCGCGACCTCGAGGGATCCCGGGGCTCGGCGTCGTCCTGAGTGGCCCGTTCAGCCGGGCGCGTCGGCGACGCGCACCAGGGCGGTCGTCGTGGCGCGGTCCGCCCGGCCCCGGTCATGAAGCAGGACGCGCAGCGCACGGTCCCGTGGCTGGCCGACCCGGGCGGTCTGGCTCTCGACGGAGCCCTCCGCGGCAGCAGCGAGAGAGCGGAGGTCGCGTTCGCAGACGGCCTGCGCGCTCGCCGCCGCCGACTCGGCGCCCGTGAGCGCCGCGCACTCGACGGCGAGGGCGACGAGCGCGCCCTGCAGCCGGCCTTCCGGGTTCAGGAGGGCGGGGCGTCGCGCATCGCCGCTCAGTCGAGGCCCAGGCAATTGGCGTAGTAGGTCACGGCCGCGGGCCAGTCGGAGAAGATCGCTTCGACGCCCACCTCGGCATGGAGCGCATGGATCACGCGGAAGACGTCTCCGTCGCTTCGGAGGGCCGGCAGGACGGGCGCCAGATAGAAGTCCCGGGAGCGGCCCTCGACCCGGCCGTCGCGGATGCGGCCCGATCGTTCGAGGGTCCAGGCGATGATCGCGAAGCCGTGGGCGCGCAGACGCTCGGCGAAGGCGCTCGCCCCGAGGCGTCCCTCGTCGTCGACGGTGAGCAGCATCGTCGTCGGTGGGGCGATCGTCCGGAAGCCCTCCGCCCGGAGCGCGGTCAGCGCCGCGTCGTCCAGCGCGAGGATCTCGGGTCGCGGTTCGACGAGCCAGACGGCTCCGGCACCGAAATCCGGCGCGGTCCGGATCCAGTGTCGGATCACGTCGGGGTCGAAGGACTGCAGGCGGACGCGTGTGGGCGGGATGCCCGCCGCGCGGACTTCATCGACGAGCTGATCCGCGAAGGGCAGGAGGGAGGCGTCCCCCTCTGCGATCGGCTCCGCGGCCCGGCCCTTCAGCTCGGGCGTCATGTCGGCGCCGAGTGCGTCGAAGAGCGCGAGGCTCTCGGCGTGGGAGACGAGGCGCTGGCCGGTCGAATAGAGATCGGTCCGGAACGACGGGGTCGCGCCGGAGAAGGCTTCCGGTCGGGTCGCGCTGCGATCCGCGGCGTCCATCCGCGCTTCGAGCGAGCGCAGCTCTTCGAAGTCGAAATCCTGGGTGCAGCAGACGGCGCGGGCGGGGCGCTCCGAGGTCGCGGGTTCGAAGGGAACCCGGCAGCGGTCCGCGAGGGCCGTGGACAGGATGTTCGTCGTCGTCGCGAGATCGCACTGCGCGTGGCGGCACACGAGGACGCGATCGCGCGTCACGGCCACGTCGCACTCGAGCTGTCCGGCGCCCAGGACGGCGGCGGCGCGGTAGGCGGCGCGCGTGTGCTCGGGGAACTGGAGGGGCGCGCCGCGATGGCCGATCGAGAAGCGCGCGGGTCGGAAGGTGTGCGTGCGGCAGGCGTCGAGCTTCGAGCGCAGCGGGCCGGGTTCGAGCAGGTCGAGCAGGTAGTAGGGGCGCGGTCCGAGCTGCACCGGCCGGTCGCGCGCGCGTCGGTCGGACGGCCCCCCGGCGCAGGCGGCGCCGACGACGAGGACCGGGACGACGAGCGCGAGCAGGCCGCGGCGTCGCGCGTGTCTCGTCGCAGGGTTCATCGCGATCGACTCTCCTCGGGCCGAGCGAGCGTCGGGTCCCGTTCCGCACCGCGCGGGATTCCGTATGCTCGGGCTTCGGCAATCTAGCAAGGGATCCACGCATGAAGCTCGGCTGCGCCATCGAATACGCGGGACGCTCCGTCGAAGTCCCGGTCGAGAAGGTCAAGTGGCTCGAATCGATCGGCTACGACTCGGTCTGGACGGCGGAGGCCTACGGCTCCGACGCGATCACGCCGCTCGCCTATCTCGCCGCGCACACGGAACGCATCCGGCTCGGGACCGGCGTGATCCAGGTGGGCGCGCGGACGCCGACGATGACCGCGATGCAGCTCGCGACGGTCGACCAGATGGCGGGCGGCGGCCGCGTGATCGGCGGACTCGGCCTCTCCGGTCCGCAGATCGTCGAGGGCTGGTACGGTACGCCGTGGGGCAAGCCGAAGGATCGGCTGCGCGACTACGTCCAGATCATCAACAAGATCTTCGCGCGCGAGGGCTATCTCGAACACGACGGTCCCGAGATCCGACTGCCCTACGACGGGCCCGGATCGTCGGGGCTCGGCAAGCCGCTCAAGTCGATGCTGCATTTTCCTCGGAAGCCGGCGATCTGGCTCGGGACCGGCGCGCCCGAGATGGTGAGGACGACCGCAGAGCTCGCGGACGGCTGGCTCGCCTTCGGCATGCGGCCGGG
>JBCCZJ010000317.1:0-6540 GCA_039187915.1 Myxococcota bacterium | reverse complement strand
TTCGGCCGATCGGTCGGGATCGATCTCGTGTGGGGGCGCTTCGACACCGATGAGGTTCCTGGGCGGGGGCCGCGCGCATGCGAGGGGTGATCCCGCCGTGGGGGTCTGCTAAACACCCGCCATCTCACACGTTCCGAGTCACCCCGGCGGTGCCTCGAACACTCGATCGCGGACGCTCCGGAGCCCGGAGCGGATCGGCCGTCGACTGGCAAGCCCTCGAGGATCGGGGGCGAGAAGGTCGCGGCGGACACCTGCAGAGCGCAGGGGCCGTGAGGCGGGATGATTCGAGGTCGGGGAGTAGGACGGCTCGGGGCGGAGGACCAACCGCCAAAGGAGAATTCCGATGTCCGAGACGCCGGCACCGCCCGAAGAGGCCGCCGAGACCCCCGCTGCGCCCGCAGCCCCCGAGACGCCCGCCGCTGCGACCGACGCGGCCGCCGCCCCCGCCGCCTCTTCCATGGAGAGCGAGCTGGGCCAGGCGCTCAAGGAGCAGGAGATCTCGATCCGCTCCCTGATCGAGGCAGGTGTGCACTACGGCCACCAGCCCGGTCGCTGGAACCCGCAGATGCGCTCGTACATCTTCGGCGAGCGGAACGGGACCCACATCATCGACCTCGACCAGACCCTGCCGCTCCTGAAGGAGGGGCTCGATTTCCTGCGCGAGACGACGGCCGCTGGAGGCTCGGTCCTGTTCGTCGGCACCAAGCGTCAGGCCCAGGGCTCGATCATGGCCGAGGCCCGGCGCGCGGGTCAGCACTACGTCAACAACCGCTGGCTCGGCGGCATGCTCACGAACTGGAAGACGGTCAAGAAGTCGATCGATCGCTACAACCAGTACCTCGACATTCTCGGCAACGAGGAAAAGCGCTCGGAGCTCTCCAAGAAGGAGCAGTCCAGCATGCAGCGCGCGGTCGACAAGTACGCGAAGTCGCTCGAAGGCATCCGCAAGATGGACCGCCCGCCCGACGCGATCTTCATCGTCGACGTCGGCAAGGAGTCGATCGCGGTCCAGGAAGCCAAGCGCCTCCACATCCCGATCGTCGGCATCGTCGACACGAACAACAGCCCGCGCGACATCGACCTCGTGGTCCCGGGCAACGACGACGCGCTCCGCGCGATCGACCTCTACTGCGTCGCGGCGGCCAACGCCTGTCGCGAGGGCTACGACCAGCACCAGCAGGAGCTCGTCGCGCAGCGCAGCAGTCAGCCGGCCAAGCAGCCCGCTGAGTCGGGTCCGGCCAGCGGTCGCCGCGTCGTCGAGATCAAGCAGCAGCCGCGCCGCGGCCGCGGTGGTCGGGACGGGGACCGCTCGGGCGGGGGGAAGAGCTACTCCGCCGGCGGCGACAAGGAAGCGGCCCCGGCAGCGAAGGCCGACGCGCCCGCCAAGCCGGAGACGCCGACGCCCAGCCCGACGCCGGTGGCCAAGCCGGCGCCGGCTCCGGCGGCGCCCGCCGAAGGCGGCGGCGACGAGAGCGAGTAGGAAGACCGGGCGGGGCGCAACCCTGCGCCTCGTCCCGGCTGTTCCTGCTCTCTTCCCACACCCATCCGGGAGCAGACGCTCCCCCGATCGGATCGCACTCGACCGGGCCGCCCGACGGCCCGCTGCATCGCGTGATCCGGGAGATCCAAGACAGTGGCGATTTCAGCAAGTGACGTGAAGGCGCTCCGCGACGCGACCGGTGCGGGCATGATGGACTGCAAGAAGGCGCTCTCCGAGGCCGAGGGCGACGTCGAGAAGGCGATGGAGATCCTGCGCGCTTCGGGCCTCGCGAAGGCCGGCAAGCGGGCGGGACGGGAGACGAGCGAAGGGGCCGTCGTCTTCTCCGCCCAGGGCGGGAAGGGCGCGCTGATCGAGCTCGGCTGCGAGACCGACTTCGTCGCGAAGACCGACGACTTCCAGGCGCTGGCCCAGAACGTGGCCGACGCGATCGCCGCGGTCGGCGGGATCGACGCGCCCGAGGCAGGCCTCGCGGTCGCGATGGACGGCGGCTCGGTCGACGAGGTCATCAAGGCGACCGTCGGCAAGGTCGGCGAGAACATCCAGCTGAAGCGCGTGGCGACCTGCGACGTGGCGGGACAGACCGGCGGCTACATCCATGGCGGCGGCAAGCTCGCCGTGCTCGTGGCGCTCGAAACCGGGCAGTCGGGCGACGCGGTCGACGCGATCGCCCGGGAAGTCGCGATGCACGTCGCAGCGCACGATCCGACGCCGATCGCGATCGACCGGGACGACATGCCCGGCGACGTGGTCGAGAAGGAGCGCGCCTTCCTGGTGCAGCAGGCCAAGGAGTCGGGCAAGCCCGAGAACGTGATCGAGAAGATGGTCGATGGGCGGATCAACAAGTTCTTCCAGGAGAACACGCTCCTCGCGCAGGGCTTCGTGAAGGACCCCGACAAGAGCGTGCGTGATATCCTGAAGGAGGCCGGTGAAGCGGCCGGCGGCGACATCGCGGTCGCCTCCTTCGTCCGCTTCGCGCTGGGAGAAACCGCCGAGTCGTGACGCGGACGTACCGGAGGATGCTGCTCAAGCTCTCCGGCGAGGGACTCGCCGGGAGTCAGGGCTTTGGCATCCATCCGGCCGTGCTGGCCCGCGTCGCGGACCAGATCCGCGAGGTCCACGAGGCGGGCGTCCAGGCGAGCATCGTACTCGGCGGCGGCAACATCATCCGCGGGATGAGTGCGGCGTCCGAGGGCATGGATCGGGCGCAGGCCGACTACATGGGGATGCTCGCGAGCGTGATCAACGGCATGGCGCTCCAGGACGCGCTCGAGCGCGAGGGCGTGCCCGTGCGCCTCCAGAGTGCTCTCGAGATCGCTCACGTGGCCGAGCCCTACGTCCGGCGCAAGGCGATCCGGCACCTCGAGAAGGGGCGGGTGGTGCTCTTCGCGGCGGGCACCGGGAACCCCTATTTCACCACGGATACCGCTGCGGCCCTCCGCGCCGCCGAGATCCGGGCCGAGATCGTGCTGAAGGCCACGAAGGTGGACGGCGTGTACAGCGCCGATCCCGCCGAGGATCCCGCGGCCGAGCGCTACGATCGCCTGGACTTCACCCACGCGCTCGGGAAGGGGCTGCGATTCATGGATCAGACGGCGCTCGCCTTGTGTCGGGAGAACGATCTGCCGATCATGGTCTTCGACATGGGCGTTCCGGGGAACATCGTGAAGGCGGTCCACGGCGAGCGGGTGGGGACGCTCGTCACGCCGGACGCCTAGGCGGCCGAACCCGGGGCACGAAGAGAATCGAGGCGGTGTCGGACTTCCGGGCCGCGCAAGCGCGAATGCATCGCGGAAGAGCAGGAGGGGCTTCAGCATGGCGGAAGAGGAAGACGTCCAGGCGGTCATCGACGAGGGTCGAGACGCGATGGACAAGGCGCTCGAGCGATTCCGCAAGGAGCTCACGAAGGTCCGCACGGGCCGGGCGAGCACCAGCCTGCTCGACGGCATCACGGTCGACTACTTCGACACGCCGACCGCGCTCAACCAGCTCGCGACCCTGTCGGTCCCGGACCCGCGGATGATCGTGATCTCGCCCTTCGACAAGTCGGGGATCCCGCAGATCGAGAAGGCGATCCTCCAGTCGGATCTCGGGCTCACGCCGAGCAACGACGGCAAGGTCATCCGGATCGGCATCCCACCGCTCACGGAGGAACGCCGCAAGCAGCTCGTGAAGCAGGTCAAGAAGGTCGCCGAGGATCACCGCATCCGCGTACGCGACGCCCGCCGCGACACGCTCTCGCTGCTCAAGGATCTCGAGGACGACGGCCTGTCCAAGGACGATCGGCACCGCGCCGAGAAGAAGGTGCAGGACGTGACCGACGAGTTCGTGGGCAAGATCGACGAGCTCACCGCGCAGAAGGAGAAGGACGTCCTCGAGGTCTGACGACCCGGACGCCGAACCCGCATGTCTTCGCCGTCGACCGAGCAGCCCGAAGCGAGGCTCCATCCGGAGATCGACCTCGACCACGTGCCGCGCCACGTCGCCATCATCATGGACGGCAACGGGCGTTGGGCGGTCGATCGCGGACTCGAGCGCAACGCCGGCCACCGCCAGGGCATCGAGTCGGTCCGCGAGGTGATCCGCGCCTGCCGCGACTACGGCGTCGAGGCGCTGACCCTCTACGCGTTCTCGATCGAGAACTGGAACCGGCCGAAACGTGAGGTCTCCGAGCTGATGCGGATCCTCGAGGAATACCTCGAGACGGAGCTCGAAGAGGTCATGGAACACAACGCCCAGGTCCGCTCGATCGGCCGACTCGATCGGCTCCCGCCGTCGACCCGGCGCGCCGTCGAGCGGGCCGTGTCGGAGACGGCGGACAACGACGGGATGAAGCTCGTCTTCGCCCTGTCCTACGGCGGTCGGACCGAGATCGTCGACGCCGCGCGGCGGCTCGCGCGGGATGCCGAGCTCGGGAAGATCGATCCCGAGGGTCTCGACGAGAAGGGCTTCGCTTCCTACCTCTACGCCTCCGACGTGCCGGACCCCGATCTCCTGATTCGGACCGGCGCCGAGCAGCGCGTCTCCAACTTCCTGCTCTGGCAGATCGCCTACACGGAGCTCCATCTCTGCGACAGCATGTGGCCCGAGTTCCGCCGCGCCGAGTTCGAATCCGCGATCGTCGATTTCCAGCGCCGCGAGCGGCGCTTCGGCCTCACGGGCGAACAGGTCCGGGACGAGGAGTCGGACCGGGACGACGGGTCTTGAGCGCGGCTGCGCCGAAGCGCCTCGCGATCCTCGGTTCCACCGGGAGCATCGGCGAGCAGACCCTCGATGTCGTTGCCCGCCATCCGGACCGCTTCGACGTCGTCTCCCTCGCCGCCGGTCGCCGCGTCGAACGCCTGATCGACCAGGCCCGGACGTTCCGTCCCCGCGTGGTTTCGGTCGCGGAAGAATCCGACGTTCCGACGCTCCAGGAAGCCCTCGGCGCCGAAGTCGAGGTCGTCTCGGGAAACGCCGGGCTCGACCGGGTCGCGACCGAATCGTCGGATCTCGTGGTCGCCGGGTTGGTGGGCGCGGTGGGACTGCAGCCCGTGCTCGCGGCGATCCGCGCGGGGATCGCGATCGGCCTCGCGAACAAGGAAGTCATGGTGATGGCCGGGGCTATGGTCCGGCGCGAAGCCGCCGCCCGCGAGGTCCCGATCATCCCGATCGACTCCGAACACAGCGCCATCTTCCAGTGCCTGACCGGCAGCCGGCCGGACGAGATCGAACGGCTGATCCTGACCTGTTCAGGGGGGCCGTTCCGGACCTGGGCGCCCGAGAAGATCGAGGCGGCCACCGTCGAGGAGGCGCTCGCCCATCCCAACTGGTCGATGGGCGACAAGATCTCGATCGACTCCGCGACGCTCATGAACAAGGGACTCGAGGTGATCGAGGCGCGCTGGCTCTTCGACGTGCCCGCGGCCCGGGTCGACGTCGTGGTGCACCCGCAGTCGATCGTGCATTCGCTGGTCGAGTACTGTGACCGCTCCGTGCTCGCCCAGCTCGGGCTGCCCGACATGCGCGTGCCGATCGCGGTCGCGCTGGCCCATCCCGAGCGGGTCGAGCTCGACGTGCCGCGGCTTGACCTCGTCGAGCTCGCGCGCCTCGACTTCGAGGCGCCGGACCGTGCGCGTTTTCCGTGCCTCGACCTCGCCTATCGCGCGGTCGCCGGGAGCGAAGCGGCGCCGGCGATCCTGAACGCCGCCAACGAGGTCGCCGTCGACGCGTTCCTGTCGCGCCGGATCGCCTTCCCGGAGATCGCGCGCCTGAACGGCGCCGTGCTCGAAGCCCACCTGACGGAACACGCCGGGCAGCGCGTCGAGGCCCTCGAGGCGGTCGTCGCCGCCGACGCCTGGGCACGGGGCGCGGCGAGCGAGTGGCTCGCCAAGAGCGAGCGCGAGGCGGGGGAGGCGCGCTGATGGCGGTGATCGACTCCCTGGTCGCCGTGATCCCGATGCTCGGGATCCTGATCGTGGTCCACGAGCTCGGGCATTTCCTCGTCGCCAAGGCCGTCGGCGTCCGCGTGCTCAAGTTCTCGATCGGGTTCGGGGCGCCGATCGGGATCGGCCCGTTCCGGCTGCGCTGGGAGCGCAACGGGACCGAGTACGTGATCGGCTGGATTCCGCTCGGCGGTTTCGTCCGGATGCTCGGCGAGCCGTACCCCGGCGACGACGAGTTCGCGCCGCCGATCCCCGAGGACGCGCGCGACGACGAGTTCCTGGAGCGCAAACCCGTGTGGCAGCGCCTTTGTGTCGTCTTCGCGGGACCGGCGATGAACCTCCTGCTTCCCGTCGTCTGTTTGATCGGCATCCTGTGGAATGGCATCGACCGGCCGGACGCCGTCGTCGGCATGGTCGACGCGGGCTCGCCCGCCGCGATCGCCGGCGTCGCACCGGGGGACCGGGTCCTCGCCGTCGACGGCGACGCCGTCCGTCACTACGGCGAAGCGGTCGGACCGATTCGCGAGCACAAGCCGGGCGACACGGTCGCGCTCGAGCGCGAGCGCGACGGCGAGCGCGTTTCCGTCGACATCCCGGTCGCCTCGCAGGCGGTGATCG
>JBCCZJ010000316.1:0-6553 GCA_039187915.1 Myxococcota bacterium | reverse complement strand
GATGACCCGGCGCGCGTGACGCTCGAGCGCTACCGGGACTTCTTCGGCCGCACGTCGAGCATCGTCGTGCTGGTCCGGGTTCCCGACCGGCTCGGCGACCCCGACTTCCTCGCGCGCCTCGACGCGCTGCACGAGGCGCTCGAGACTCGCACGCCCTTTCTCCGTCGCATCACGAGCCTGATCAACATCCGCCACACCGCCGCCGAGGGCGACGGGCTCGTGGTCGATCCGCTGCTCGGTGAGGAAGTCCCCGCATCGCCCGCCGAGATCGACGCCTTCCTGACGCGGCTCCACTCGAACCCGCTCTATCGGAACCTCGTCGTCTCGGACGACGAGCGATGGACCCTGATCTCGATCGAGACCGATCTCCTGACGAGCGAGTCGCTCGAGACGGCGGCGGTCCGGGAGGACGTGGCGGCGGACGACTGGGGCGGATTCGAGGAGGTCGGCGACGACGACTTCGCCGGCGACGTCGACGACTTCGGTGGATTCGAGACCGCTCCGGCGGCGGCGAACGCGCTCCGGAAGGTCGGCCCCGAAGAGGACGCGCTGATCCTGGCGCGCGTCCGCGAGGTCGTCGACGAGTTCGAGGCGGCGGGCCTCGATCTCCACCTCTCCGGCGGCATCGCCATCGGCGAGGAAGTGCGCAGTCGGATCCAGCGCGACTTCACGCGGCTCATGGCCGCCGCCTTCGTGCTGATCGGGCTGCTCTTCGTCGCGGCCTTCCGGCGTCCGAGCGGCGCGCTGCTCGTATTGGGCGTCGTCGGCCTCTCGCTCGGCAGTACGGTCGGCACGATGGCCGCGCTCGACGCACCGATAGGCTTCGGCACGCAGGTCCTGCCGAGCTTCCTGATCGCGGTCGGCGTGGGCTACGCCGTCCACATCGTCACGCTCTTCTGGTACCACTACCCCCTGCTGCGGGATCGGAGGACCGCCGTCCTGGTCGCGCTCGAGCACTCGGGGCGTCCGATCGTGTTGACGGGGCTCACGACGATCGGGGGGCTGCTCTCCTTCATCCCGGTCGAGCTCGCGCCGATCGCGCAGATCGGCGTCTTCGCGCCGGTCGGCGTCTTCCTGTCGATGGTCTTCAGCCTGAGCGCGTTGCCGGCGCTGCTGATCCTCCTGCCGCTCGAACCGGGCGTCCGCACGCCGAACGGCACGTCCGCCGAGCGCGCGATGGTCGCGCTCGGCACGTGGGCCAGCCGGCATCCGAGGCGGGTCCTCGCCGGAACCGCGCTCCTTCTCGGTCTCTCGATGCTGGGGATCGCCCGGATCGACATCCGGCACGACCCGCTCTCGTGGCTGCCCGAGTCGCATCCGCTCCGCGAGGCGACACAGCTCGTCGACCAGCAGATGGGCGGCGCGAACACGATCGAGGTCTTCGTGCAGGCGCGCGACGGCCAGAGCTTCCGCAGCCCCGAGCTCCTGCAGCGCGTGGACGAATGGGAGGCCGCGGTCGAGGATCTCTCGACGGGCCCACTCCAGGCCTCGAAGGTGCTCGGTCTGCACGGCATCGTGAAGGAGCTCAACCAGGCGATCGAAGGCGGATCGACCGAGGCCTACACCGTGCCCGAAGGCCAGAGCCTCGTCGCCCAGGAGCTGCTCCTCTTCGAGAACAGCGGCAGCGACGACATGGAGCAGTGGGTCGACTCGAGCTACGCGAACGGCCGACTGAGCGTACGCATCGGCTGGGCCGACTCCTTCTTCGTCGCGCCCTATGCGTCGCGGATCGTCGAGCTCGCCGAGACGACGTTCGGCGACCTCGCGGACGTGCAGCAATCGGGGCTCGGCGCGATCGTCGACAAGACCTTCGTCTCGGTCATCGACAGTCTCCGCACCAGCTACGGCATCGCCCTGGTCGTGATCAGCGCGCTGCTCGTGCTCATGGTCGGCGACGTCCGGGTCGGACTCGTGAGCGTCCTGCCGAACCTGGCGCCGATCATCGGCGCGCTCGGCCTGATGGGATGGCTCGGCGTGCCCCTCGGTGTCTATACTCTCCTCGTCGGCAGCATCGCCCTCGGTCTCGCCGTCGACGACACGATCCACTTCGCGCACAGCTTCGTCCGCTACGAGCAGGAGACCGGCGATCCGCACGACGCGATCCGCCGCACGCTCGCCACGGCGGGGGTGGCCCTGCTCTTCAGCTCCGTCGCCCTCGTGGCCGGCTTCGCGGTCTTCTCCCTCGCCTCGCTCTCCGCGCTCCTGCATTTCGGGTTGATCGCCTCCGCCGCGATCGCCCTCGCGCTGCTCTCGGATCTGATCGTGCTTCCGGCGATGCTCGCCTGGCTGCGACGCGGCGCCGCGCCGTCCAGGGGGACGGTCGAGGTCGCGCCGCTCGACGCGATCGTCGATCAGCTCGACCGGATCGAGCCCGCCCGCGCGCGCTTCCTCGCCGCCTTCGCGTACGTGCTCGCACGGGTGGCCCATGCGGACGACCACATCGACGAGACGGAGACCGAAGCGATCCGCAAGAGCGTCCGCGAACTCGGCGCGCTCGAGGAAGCGGACGCGGGCCTCGTCGTCCGACTCGCCACCGCACAGGCGAGGATCCTGAGCACCGCAGAGAGCGCCGTCGTCTCCGCGTCGTTCCTCGCGCTCTCGAACGAGACCGAACGCGACGGACTGATGCGATGCCTCGCGCGAGTCGCGCAGGCGGACGGATCCTTCGCGGAGACGGAGCGACGGGAGATCGCCCGGATCGGCGCCGAGCTCGGCTACTCGGAGGCCGACCTGTCGCGGCTCGAGGTCGCCTAGGCCCGCCGGCGACGTCCGAAGGCCGCGACCGCCCCCACGCCGGAGAGCCAGACCAGGGCGCCACTCGGTTCGGGCACGAACTTCCGGCTGAAGGCCTCGAAGCCGCTCGTGAAGAGATACGGGCGCCCCCCCGGCGTCGTCCGGAGGTCGGACACGAAGAAGGTGTCGACGAAGGAGAGCTCGAAGGCGTGGAGCCGGGTCGGGTTCACGCCCGTGGGCGCCCAGGACGTCTGCGTGTTGCCGAGGAAGAGGTCCTCGTCGATGCCCTGGTCGAGGAGCACGTCGACCATGTCGACGACGATCGCATCGACCCAGACCGGCGGCGGCGACCACTGGAAGAGATTCCCCGGCGGCAGGCTCGAGTCTCCTGGCGCCGGCGACGTCAACATCGGAACGCCCGGCTGCCCCGCGCCGGGAATCCAGTCCGCCGCCGGCACGAAGATCGAATCCACCTCCCCGCTCTCGCCGAGGAGCGAGAACGTGAGATCGCCGAGCGCGTTCAGATCGGCGAGCGAAGCGAAGCCCTCGCAGGGATCGCCGGGGATGCCCGCTTCGTCGCAGCCGAACTCGTCGTCGTCGATCTCCACGAAGTCGACGGTCACCCCGGATTGGGTGGTCACCGAGACCGCGGCGATCTCGAAGCCGAAGATCACGGGGTCGGTGAAGTAGTCGGTGAAGACGCCGTCGATCACGCTCGGCCCCGAGGTGATGATGAGCTCATCCACCTCCATCTGAGCGTGCGCGGCCGGGTCGACGAGCAGCGCGAAGAGGACGAGAGGGATGGGCGAGAAGGGGCGACGCATGAGACAACTCCGTGCAGAAGCCGCTCCGGTCGGGCGCCCCGGGGCGACGGCGGAAGGTCGGATCGCGAAGCCGAAAGGCTAGGCCGGAGCCGAGGCGGAATCGACGGCTCGAACCTGCCGAGGGCTCCTCCCGCGTGACGCGCGGGCCGGTCCCGTCGCCCCGTTTTCACTTCGGACATGCCCTGGCCACGCACGGCTCGATCGACGCGACGGTTTCGGGGGAATCCGGACGTGCGACGAGGCTCGTGACCCGCCGGCGTGTCGGGAGGCGCCCCCGATCCGACCCAGTAGACTGGGTTCCCCAACCGACGGCCGGAGATCCCCGTGACGACGACGACTGCACCCGACCCCCTCGAAGCCCACGAGCACTACGACGTCGTCGTGATCGGGGCCGGCGTGAGCGGGCTCTACGCCCTTCATCATTTTCGGGAGATGGGCCTCTCCGTGCGGGCCTATGACGGAGCGCCGACCGTCGGCGGGACCTGGTGGTACAACCGCTACCCGGGTGCGCGCGTCGACGGGCCGAGCGCCCCGCTCTACGGCTACACGTTCTCCCGCGAACTGATCGACGAGTGGGACTGGACGGAGACCCAGGCCACGCAGTCGGACGTTCTCGACTACGTCCGGTTCTTCGCTGATCGCTTCGCGCTCCATCCCGACATCCAGCTCGAGACCTGGATCCAGAGCGCGCGCTACGACGCGTCCACCCAGCGATGGACGGTGGAGACCGACGGCGGCACGCGGGTCTCGGCGCAGTTCGTGATCTGCGCGGTCGGCGCCCTTTCGACGCCGAACCGGCCCGACCTGCCCGGGCTCGACCGCTTCCAGGGCCCGTGCCTTCACACGGGCAGCTGGCCCGATGCGCCCGTCGAGTTCGCCGGCAAGCGCGTCGGGGTGATCGGCACCGGTTCGTCGGGCGTCCAGTCGATCCCGGAGATCGCCAAGCAGGCGGCGCACGTCACCGTCTTCCAGCGCACCCCGCAGTACACCGTTCCCGCCCGGAACCGCGCGCTCGCGCCCGAGGAGCTCGAGGCGGTCCGCGCGAACTGGGACAAGCTCGTCGCGGCGATGAAGCAGCCTCCGCCGGAAGATCGCCCGATGGCGATCCAGGCCGGCATCGGTCACTCCGCCTACGACGACACGCCGGCGGAGCGGCAGGCCGTCTACGAGCAGCTCTGGGAGATCGGCACTCTGGGCTTCGTCGCCAACAACTACCCCGAGCTCCTGGTCGACGAGGTGATCAACGAAGAGGTGTCGGAGTTCATCCGCGGAAAGATCCGCGCGACCGTCGACGATCCGGAGACGGCCGCGAAGCTCCTGCCGGACCACTTCTACGGCACCAAGCGCCCGATCCTCGACGACGGGTACTACGAGACCTTCAACCGCGACAACGTCACCCTCGTCGACCTGCGCGAGGACCCGATCGAGGGGGTGACCGAGCAGGGGATCCGGACCGCCTCGGGCGATCATGCGCTCGACGTGCTCGTCCTCGCCACGGGATTCGACGCGATCACGGGCTCGATGCTCCGTCTCGACCCGCGAGGGCGTGAGGAAGCGAGCCTGAAGGACAAGTGGTCGAGCCGTTACTACAACTACCTGGGGCTCATGGTCAGCGACTTCCCCAACCTGTTCATGATCCACGGCCCCGGCACGCCGGGCGTGCTCTACCTCATGCCGCTCGGGGCGGAGCTCGAGACGCAGTGGATCGGGAACTGCATCACGCGCATGCGCGAACAGGGCCTCGGCGCGGTCGAGCCGACGCGGGACGCGGAGCTCGCCTGGGACGAGGAGGTCAGCGCGCTCGCCAACGAGACGCTCCTCCCGAGAACCGACTCGTGGTGGGCCGGCGCGAACATCCCCGGCAAGCCGCGTCACTTCAGCGTGCACGTCGGGGGCCCCGCCTACTTCAAGCGGATCGCCGACATCGCGGACGAGGGCTACGAGGGCCTCGTCTTCGAGAAGGCGCCCGAGGCCCCACCGGTTTCCTCCGGTGGACGGTCCGACTGACCGTCCGATCCACGATCCGACGCACGGCCGGCTCCGCTACGGAACGGTCGCGACCACGCCATCTCGCGCGAGCGTCGCGACGTTCGTGTATTCCGTGATCGAGGCGATCCGGTCGCCCTCCAGCTCGATCTTGAAGACGTACCGGTTCTCGTAGGGCCGTCCCGTCGCTGCGACGCGCAGCCGCCCTTCCGCCTCGATCCAGAGCACGCTGCCCTCGTCGGCGATCGAGACCTTCCGCTCGACGAAGACCAGGGGGTCGTAGGTCGCGAGCGCCCCGCGCACGTACATCGAGGCCGGAAACGCGCGGATCCCCGCGTCCGAGGCGTCGCCGTTCGGGTTGTAGGGCGCGTAGAGCATGGCCTCGGGCGTGAGGAGCGAGAGCGCCGTCTCGGCTTCCCCGTCTGCCAGCGCCTCGAAGAAGCGGTCGGCGAGACGCAGGCGAGACGCGCGCGTCACGCTCGGCGCGCCGACGGTCGAGCCGTCGACCGGATCGGTCGGTCCGGGGAGCGATCCGGCGAAGTGGGTCTCGGCGCGTCGCTGGACCGCGTCGAGCGCGCGGTCCATCAGCGGACGCATGTCCTCGTCGACGAACCGCTGGACGAAGGGCCGCTTGTAGAAGGCATCGGGCTTCAGGCGGTAGGTCCAGGTCAGCGTCGCGCCGCCCCCGGGCGCGACCTCCCAGGCCTGCTGCCCGACCGCGTAGGACAGGCTCTTTCCAGCGGCGCTCGTGTAGTTCCAGACCTGATAGCGGAAGAGCGCAGGGAAATCGTTCACGAGCACCCGCTCGAGCACGAAGTGTCCATCGGCGAGCTCGACGCGCCGGACCGCCCCGGGCTCGGGCCAGGTCCCGTGGAGGACCTCGACCCCGACGGGCTTGCGGATGCGCTCCGTCTCCTCCATGGCGGCGACGATCCGGTTCTCCTCCTCGATCCAACGGCGGAGCGGCACGAGCGGCGCGGCGAAGGTGCGCGTCGTCTCGTAGACGGCGT
>JBCCZJ010000315.1:0-6563 GCA_039187915.1 Myxococcota bacterium | reverse complement strand
TTGAAAAGTTCCTTCTTCTTATCAACGATCTTCCCGGCGTTAGTGCGCGCAGTGTCTTGAGCCCTTCACGTACGCAAACAGGTGCGCCGACCTGCAAAAGCCGCCCCGCGCCGCCTAGGGATAGAAGCGGCTGATCGTTTCGATGATGCAGGCCGGGCGGTCGTTGCCCTCGATCTGGATCGTGATCGTGACCTTGGCCTGGAACCCGCCGTCCTTGGTCGCTTCGACGCTCGCGATCGTGCCGGTGCCTCGGATCTTCGAGCCGACCGGGACGGGGGAGGGGAAGCGGATCTTGTCGCAGCCGTAGTTCACGCCCATCGACGTGTTCTGGACTTCGAGGAGCTGCGGCAGGAAGAGGTTCGCGAGCGACGCGGTCAGGTAGCCGTGCGCGATCGGGGCGCCGAAGGGGCCTTCCTTGGCCTTCTCGACGTCGACGTGGATCCATTGGTGGTCCCCGGTCGCGTCGGCGAAGGTGTTGATCCGCTCCTGCGAGATCTCGAGCCAGTCGGTCTCGCCGAGCTCGGCTCCGACGTGGTTCGGGAGTTCGGCGGGATTCGGGACGACGAGCATGAAGGATCCTCCGAGTTCGGTCGGGTCGGGTCGGGGCCGGGCGGGGCGAAGAGGGGCGCGCGCCTAGAGCCCCAGATGCTGCGCGATGCGCTCGCGGTGGAAGGACGGATCGCCGAGCCAGGACTCGCTGGCGCGGGCGCGCTTGAAGTGGAGGTGCTGATCGTATTCCCACGTGAACCCGACGCCGCCGTGGATCTGGATCGCGTCGCCGGCGCACTTGAAATACGCCTCGGAGCACCAGGCCTTGGCCAGGGATGCGTTGGAAGTGAGGTCGTCGGAGGCGTCGTCGACGAGACAAGCCGCGTAGTAGAGCGCGCTGCGGGCGCTCTCGACCGCGACCATCATGTCGGCGCACTTGTGCTTGATCGACTGGAAGGAGCCGATCGTACGACCGAACTGCTCGCGCTCGCCGGCGTAGGCCACACTCATGTCGAGGCATTTCTGCGCGCCGCCGACCTGCTCCGCGGCCAGGGCGATCGCCGCGAGGTCGAGCGTACGCCGGAGCCCGGGCCAGGCCTGGCCGCATTCGCCGAGGCAGGCGTCGGCGCGGACGCGTACCCCCGCGAGCTCGATCTCGGCGAGGCGTCGGGTCTGGTCCATGGTCGGCAGCGCCTTCCGGGAGACGCCCTCGGCGTCCCCGTCGACGGCGAAGACGCAGAGGCCTTCCTCGCCTGTCGTGCCCGGCGCGCGGGCGACCACGAGGAGGAGGTCCGCGGAGTGGCCGTCGACGACCCAGGCCTTCTTGCCGTCGAGGACGAAGTCGTCGCCGTCGGGGGTCGCGGTCGTCGCGATGCCGTCGGCGTCCCACTGACCCTCGCGCTCGGCGAAGGCGAGCGTGGCCGTCCGCGTGCCTTCCGCGAGGACGGGGAGGTGGGCGGCTTTCTGCTCCTCGGTGCCGACGCAGAGGATCGCGTTCGCGGCGAGCGCGACGGTCGCGAAGAAAGGCGAGCAGAGGACGTGTTCTCCCGAGGCTTCGAGCAGGACGACGAGGTCGACGTAGCCGAGTCCGAGCCCGCCGTACTCTTCCGGGATGTGGACGCAGGCCCAGCCGAGCTCCGTCCCGATCTGCTTCCACACGTCCGGGTCGTAGCCGAGCTCCGACTCCATGGCCGCGCGGATCTGCTCGGGGCCGCTGGCCTCCTCGAGGAAGCTACGTGCGATCGAGCCGAGCTCTTCCTGTTCTTCGCTGAAGCGGAAATCCATCTCAGGTCCCATGCACCTTCTGGGGAGTGGGGGCCGCGCCGACCAGCTCCATCACCTTGGCGCCGATCTCGTCCGGCGCCCACTTCGCGCCCTTGTCGTAGGTCGGACCGTCGCGCCATCCGTCGGACACGCCGATCAAGCCGCCCTTCACCTCGAAGACGCGGCCCGTCACCTCACGACTCTCCGGGGACCCTAGCCACACGACCAGCGGTGACACGTTTCCCGGGTGGGATTCGTCGAAGCTGCCGTCCTCCGGCGGCTTCATGTCGGTGAAGATCGCCTCGGTCATGCGCGTTCGCGCAGCGGGGGCGATGGCGTTCGAGGTGACGCCGTAGCGGCCGAGCTCGGCGGCCTGTACGAGGGTGAGGCCGGCGATGCCGGCCTTCGCGGCGGAATACGTGCCCTGGCCGACGCTGCCCTGTAGACCGGCGCCGGAGCTCGTGTTGATGATTCGGGCATCGACGGTCTCGCCGGCCTTCGACTGGGCGCGCCAGTGCTCGCAGGCGTGCTTCGAGATGCAGAAGTGGCCCTTCAAGTGGACGTTGATGACGGCGTCCCATTCCTCCTCGGAAGTGGACACGAACATGCGGTCCCGCAGGAAGCCGGCGTTGTTCACGACGACGTCGAGCCGTCCGAAGGTGTCGAGGGCTTGCTCGACGATCCGCGCCCCGGCCGCGAAGTCGGAGACGCTCTCCGTGTTCGCCGTGGCTTCGCCGCCCATCGCCTTGATCTCTTCGACGACCGCTTCGGCCGGACCCTTCGAACCGCCTTCACCGTGGTTCGAGACGCCGAGGTCGTTCACGACGACCTTCGCCCCTTCGGCCGCGAAGGCCAGTGCATGCTCGCGGCCCAGGCCGCCTCCCGCGCCCGTCACGATGACGACGCGTCCGTCATTGATACCCATACCCGGGAGTTCCTCGTCGGCAGACTCGGCGTTCGTGTCTGCCGAAGCACGCGCGCCGTAAGCGCGCTCGGTTCTAGGGAGTGCGGCGGAGCCGCGTGCAGGAAAGGAGTCCGACGATCCGGGGGCAGCGAAGCGCCCGGAGGATCACGTCGCGAATCCCGAACGTCTAGAGGCGCTCGAGGATCGTGACGTTGGCCTGTCCTCCACCTTCGCACATGGTCTGCAGGCCGTAGCGGACCTCGCGCTTCTCCATCTCGTTGAGGAGCGTCGTCATGAGCCGGGTGCCCGTCGCGCCGATCGGATGGCCGAGGGCCATCGCGCCGCCGTTCACGTTCACCTTCTCGTAGTCCGCGCCGGTCTCCTTCAGCCAGGCCAGCACGACGGGCGCGAACGCCTCGTTGATCTCGACGAGGTCGATGTCGTCGATCGTCATGCCGGTCTTCTCGAAGGCGCGCTTCGTCGCCGGAATGGGCGCCGAGAGCATCATGACCGGATCGTCGGCGAGGACCGAAATGTGGTGGACGCGGGCGCGGGGCGTCAGGCCGTGGTCCTTCACCGCCTGCTCGGAGGCGACCAGGATCGCCGTCGCCCCGTCCGAGATCTGGCTGGCGTGAGCTGCCGTGAGCGAGCCGCCTTCCACGAGGGGCTGGAGCGAGGCCATCTTCTCGGGGTTCGGCTCCCGCATGCCCTCGTCGTGCTCGATGCCGTTGATCGGCAGGATCTCGTTCTTGAAGCGCCCTTCCTCGGTCGCCTTGATGGCGCGCAGGTGGGAGTTGATCGCGAGGTCGTCGAGCTCCTCGCGCTTGATGTCCCACTTCTTGACCATCATCTCGGCCCCGTTGAACTGCGAGATCTCCTGGTCGCCGAAGCGCGCCTCCCAGCCGACGGAACCCGCGAAGGGCGTCTCGAAGCCGAACTGTTCACCGACGAGCATGGCCGACGAGATCGGGATGGCGCTCATGTTCTGCACGCCGCCAGCGACGACGAGGTCGGCGGTGCCGCTCATGACGGCCTGGGCGGCGAAATGGACCGACTGCTGGGACGAGCCGCACTGTCGGTCGATCGTCACGCCGGGAACGTGCATCGGCAGGTCTGCCGCGAGCCAGCAGGAGCGGGCGATGTCGCCGGCCTGCGGGCCGATCGTGTCGCAGCAGCCGAAGACGACGTCGTCGACGGCGTTCGGGTCGACGCCGGAGCGCTCCACGAGGCCCTTGAGCACGTGGGCGCCGAGGTCTGCAGAGTGGATGGTCGAGAGTCCGCCGTTGCGGCGGCCGACGGGCGTTCGCACCGCCTCGACGAGATAGGCCTCAGCCATTTCGATTCTCCTGCGGCCGCTCGGGCGGCCGCGAATGGGTTGTTCGCGCTAGCGCGTGCAGAGGACGGAGGAGCCGTGGCCGAAGAGGCCCTGGTTCGCCGTGATGCCCGCCTTGGCGCCTTCGACCTGCCGCTCGCCCGCCTGGCCGCGGAGCTGCCAGGTCAGCTCGCAGACCTGGGCGATCGCCTGCGCCGGGACCGCCTCGCCGAAGCAGCCGAGGCCGCCCGACGGGTTCACCGGGATTCGTCCCCCCGATCTCCGTCGCGCCTTCCCGGAGGAGGCCTTCCGCCTCACCGGGCTTGCAGAGGCCGATGTTCTCGTACCAATCGAGCTCGAGGGCACTCGAGAGGTCGTAGACCTCCGCGAGGTCCATGTCCTCCGGGCCGAGTCCCGCTTCCTCGTAGGCGGCGTACGCGATCGAGTCTCGAAAGCTGCGATCCGGGGCCGAGAGGCACGCCGCCGAGTCCGTCGTGAAGTCCGGCATGTCGATCACCGTCTGCGGGAAGGTCGGCGAGATCGTCGACACGCCCGAGATCCGGACCGGGTTCGCCACGCCGTGCTTCTTCGCGAACTCCATCGACGTGATGACCAGCGCGGCGCCGCCGTCGCTGGTCGCGCAGATGTCGAAGAGGCGGAGCGGCTGCGAGACGTAGGGCGAGCCGAGCACGTCTTCGCGGGTGTAGATCTTCTTGAACCGGGCCTTGGGATTCGAGACGCCATGGCGCGAGTTCTTGACCTTCACCTGCGCGAAGTCCTCTTCGGTCGCGCCGTAGAGGTCCATGCGGCGCTGGGCCCAGAGCCCGAAGTAGGTCGGGTTCGTCGCACCGAGCAGGCGGAAGCGCAGCCAGTCCGGGTCGAATCCGCGTTCGCCCTTGTTCGGGGCGAGGAAGCCCTTCGGCGTCGTGTCGGCTCCGACCACCACCACGCATTCGGCCATGCCGGCGAGGATGCGCGTGCGGGCGATGTCGATCGCCTGGGCGCCGGTCGCGCAGGCCGCGTAGCAGCTGGCGATCGGGATGCCCGTCCAGCCCATCGCCTTCGCGAAGGTCGCGCCAGCGACGTAGCCCGGGTAGCCGTTGCGGACGGTGTCCCCGCCGACGATGAAGTCGACCTGGCTCCACTCGAGGCCGGCGTCGGCCATCGCTTCCTTGATCGCGGCCACGCCGTACTCGGCGAAGTTGCGGCCCCACTTGCCCCACTCGTGCATGCCTGCACCGAGGATCGCGACGTCATTCTTGCCCATTGTCTACTCCTTGCCCGGAAAGGGTCGGACGAATCGGATCACACCGTCGAGCGGGTCGAGACGCTGGCGCGTTGCCCCCGTCGCGGACCCTCCGGCGCTCGCCGCGCGTTCACGGGCTGGCCGGTGCCCATTTCCAGACCATGTATTCGTGCTCTTCGTCTTCGTACAGGGTGCCGAGCACGAGCTTCATCTCCATCCCGACTTCGATGTCGTCGGGGCTGACGCCGTCCGCGAGCTGGCCGAGCACGACCATGCGCTCGTCGTTCAGCTCGACCGCGGCGACGGTGTACGGCTCGAAGGGGTCCTTCGAGATCGCGGGCTCCGGGGGCTTGTAATGGTTGGTCGTATACGACCAGAGCTTCCCGCGGTTCGAGAGGGCGACCTCCTTGAACTCCGCGTCGGCATGGCCGGGCGCATGGCTGATCGACACGTCCTTCGGGAAGAAGTAGGTGCCGCTCGATTCGTCGAGGTAGCCGAGGAGCTGGGGGTTGTCCTCGTCCATCGTGAGCCATCCCTCGATCGCGGGGACGCGCGTCTTGGCCATCGTCTCTCTCCTGTCCTGCGCGGGGGAGCGGTCGACGTCCACCCGAACCGGGAGGATAACGCCCTCGTGCCCGCTTGTTCCTAGCTCGAAGCCGGCTCGAATCCGAAGCTGATCGCCGCGGGTCCGTCCTCGAAGAGCGCCTCGGCGAGGCGCTCCCGGTGCCACGCGGTCTCGCCCCAGGCCAGGTCGAGGGTCCACGCCCGGCGCATCCAGACGTGGAGGTCCTGCTCCCAGGTGTAACCGAGGGCGCCGTGGACCTGGAGGGAGGTCGAGGCGCCCTGGAGCGCTGCCTCTCCGGCGCTGATCTTCGCCATCGAGACGTCGACCGACCGGCTCGGCGTATCGCGGGCGACCGAGTGCGCGGCGTGCTCGACGTGGCTGCGCGCGTACTCGAGCGCGACCTTGATGTCCGCCACCTGATGCTTGACGGCCTGGAAGGAGCCGATCGGCACGCCGAACTGCTTGCGCTCGGTCGTGTAGTCGACGCTCATCTGGATGAGCTGCTCGCAGGCACCGATCTGCTGGGCCGCGCAGGCGAGGGCGCCACGGTCGAGGGCCGCCGTCTCGAGGCGATCGGCCTCCGCGCCGCTCGCGATCAACTGCGCGGGCTTGGGGTCGAACTCGACGGTCGCGAGCTTCTGGCTCGGATCGTTCGACGACTGCTTCGTGATGCGCGCTTCGCCGGCGGGCACGGCGTAGAGCGCGTCGCCCGCGCGCAGGATCAGGAGGTCGGCGCACTCCGCCTCGGGCACGAGGGGGCTCGTCGGCTGGGCCACCGCCACGA
>JBCCZJ010000314.1:0-6565 GCA_039187915.1 Myxococcota bacterium | reverse complement strand
GCTCGACCCGGCGTGCACCGGGGCGGGCGCGACGGGTCCGCCGAGCGTCGCCTGTGATCCGGCCAGCGGCAGGCAGGTCGCGATGGGGACGCTCGCGTCGGGGCTCTACTTTCCGCCGCCGGTCGCGATGACCTGCGACCAGGTCGCGGAGGCCGAGGCCTCCTGGGCCGCCCGCCGCGCCGCGACGTCGGCCCACTATTTCGCGCAGGACGTGGAGATGGTGTCGGTGCCGGAGCCCTCGGGCGCGCTGCCGATGGCGAGTGCCGTCGCGGCCCTCGCGACCTTCGCACGAAGACGGCGGGCGTAGCCCCGCGCGGCGCGCGGATGCGTCGGCTGCGACCGTCGCCGCGTCGGGTCGACGGAATCGCTGGCGAGAACGGAGCGCGCGCCCGGCGACCGCGCCTTCGCCCCGGCCTTGCCCGCGAGCCGCGGGTGGGCGACGTGGTTATCCTCCGCGCGTTCCCGAGGAGAGTCCATGTCGAAGACGCGCCCCACCCCCTTCCGAGCCGCCTTTCTCGCGCTGCTGGGCGCGTGCCTGTTCGCGGCCTCCGCCGCCGCCCAGACGACCGAATGGCGCGGCGAAGCCATCGTCGGCGTCGACTACCAGGGCTCGACCGACATCGACGATCCGCAAGGCGAGTTCGACTTCGTCCATCCCTTCGTGTCCGTCCGCGCGGGCAGGCGTCTCGGAGAAGACTCGCGCTGGAGCGTCGCGATCGGCGCCGAGTACCGCGCCTTCGCCTACCGCTTCGACGGGATCGGCGGCCTGAACGTCTGGGACGACATTCACATCGTCCGGCTGGCGCCGCGGCTCAGCTTCGCGATCAATCGGAAGTGGTCGCTCTTCGCGGGTCCGATCGGCGAGTTCTCCGGCGAGCGCGGCAGCGACTTCTCCGACGCGATTCGCGGTGGTGCCCTGTTCGGTGCCCAGTGGCGGCCGAACGACCGTTTCTCGATCGGGCTCGGCGTCCTCGGCATCAACGCGCTCGCCGACGACTTCCTGCTCCAGCCGATCCTTCTGATCGATTGGAAGATCACCGACCGCCTCACGTTCTCGACCCAGAGCTGGACGTCACGCGGCGGCACGCTCTCGTTCACCTACGCCTTCGACGACGGCTGGGAGACGCGTCTCTCCGGCGGCCGCGAACGCGAACGCTTCCGACTCGACAGCCCGCTCGCCGCGATCGGCAAGGGCATCGGCGAGGAGAGCAGCCTTCCGGTCACCCTGTCGGTCGGGAAGATCCTCGACTCGGGCATCAAGGTCGAGGCCTACGGCGGGGGCGTCTTCGCCGGAGAGCTGAGGGTCGAGGACCAGACCGGCGACAACGTGGCGGTCTCCGACTTCGGCCAGTCGTGGTTCCTCGGCGGCGCGATCACCCTTCCTTTCTAGATTGCGGATCGCGGGGAGACGACCGATGAGACGGATGCTCGCGCGGGCCGCGCTCGGCCTCACGCTGGTGGCGCTGCTCGGCGCCTGCGCGGCCCCCGTCGGCGTCCGCCGCGTCGATGCCCGCGAAGTCCAGCGCGAGCTGACGGCGAGCGTCCTCACGACGGACGAGATGAGCGCGGATACCCGCAACGTCCTGCGGGTCGCCGATCTCGAGGCCGACGTCGCGGATCGACCCGAAGAGGTGATCGCACTCGTCCATCGCGTGCTCATGGAGAACGTGCGGAAGGGCGACCCGATCTCGCGGCAGGCGTTGATCTCGCTCTCGGAGCTCTCCTTTCGCCACGCGAGCGAAAGCGGGGACCGCGAGTACTTCCTCGCGGCGGCGTTCTATGCCTGGATCTTCCTCTTCCCCGCGGATCCAGCGTACGTGCCCGATCCCTTCGACCCGCGTCTCCGCCTCGCCGCCGATCTCTACAACCGGAGCGTGACGCTCGCCTTCATCGACCCCGATTCGGACGATGTCCGGCTGCACGCCGGCACGTTCGATCTCCCGGTCGGTCAGCTCGAGATCACGCTCGACGAGTCGAGTCTCGTCTGGGGCGATCGCATGCTGATCGGGTTCGTCCCGGTCTCGGAGCTGGAAGTCCGCGGACTCCGCAACCGCTACCGCTGGCGCGGCATCGGCGCGCCCCTGGCGGCGCTCCTCGAGCCGGTCGAGCCGGACGATCGGCGGGATGCCTACCTGCAGCCGAGTCTGAGGCTGCCGGTCTCGGCGATCCTCCGCTTCGACATCGCCGCGGCGAAGGGGCGTGCCGACGGCGAGCCGGTGCGCGCGACCCTCGAGCTGCACGCGGCGCCGGACGGCGAGACGGTCGAGATCGCGGGTCGTACGGTGCCGCTCGAGATGGAGCCGACCTCGTCGATCGCGTCGATGATGGCCGAGCAGAACCCGTTCTGGCGCGACATGAAGCGCTTCTTCGTCGGAGACCTCGCGCGCGCGCGCGACGGCCTGGTCTCCCTCGAGCCCTACCGACCCGGCCGGATCCCCGTCGTCCTCGTTCACGGCACCTTCTCGAGCAGCACCACCTGGGCGGAGGTCGTGAACGACCTGACCGCCGATCCCGAGATCCGGAAGCGCTTCCAGTTTTGGCTCTTCGACTACAACACGGGCAATCCGATCGCGTTCTCGGCCTCGCTCCTCCGCAATGCGATCGAGGATCTGGTCGACAGCCTCGATCCCGAAGGCCGCGATCCCGCCCTGCGTCGGGCCGTGGTCGTGGGGCACAGCCAGGGCGGGCTGCTCACCAAGCTGATGACCGTCGACACGGGGGAGCGCTTCTGGCGCCTGCTCAGCGACGAGTCCCCCGAAGAGGCGGACCTCGAGCCGGAGAACCGCGCGATCCTCGAGGACGCGCTGCTCGTCGAGCCGGTGCCGATGGTCGAGCGCGTCGTCTTCATCGCGACGCCCCATCGCGGCAGCTACCTCGCCGACTGGGACCTGGCGAAGTGGATCGGCCGTTTCGCGCGCAGTCCGCTGACGATCGCCAACGCCGCGCTCGATCTCGTGACCGACGACGCGGAGGACGAATCCCGCCGTCAGCTCGCCAGGACCTCGGGCTCGATCGACAACATGTCGCCGGGCAACCGCTTCCTCTCGGTCCTGGTCGATACGCCGGTGGACGACCGCATCCGTCGCCACTCCATCATCGCCGTCCAGGGCGAACGCGATCTCACGGATCCCGACGAGCGCCGCAAGGCCTCCGACGGCGTCGTCCGTTTCACCAGCGCGCACATCGACGACGTCGACTCCGAGCTCGTCGTGCCGAGCGGCCACTCCTGCCTGGAGCATCCGTGGACGATCACGGAGCTGCGGCGGATCCTGCTGTCGCACGTCGGGCTGGCGCGACGGGGTCCGCGCGACCTCGTGCTCCCGTGACCGTGTCGCCGCGTCGATCGCGCGTGGGTGCGCTCGATTGATGGTCTTCGTGCGCGGACTGCTCCGGGTCGTCGCGGTCCTCGTCCTGATCGGCGCGACCGGCTGGGCGCTCGCGGCGGTCTGGATCGACGGGCGCGCCGACTTCGTCGCGTGGCTCGCGCTCGCCGGCGGCGCGCTCGCCGCGGCCTTGCTGGCGCGTCGCCTCGGGCGACGCTGGGCGCGAGGGGCGGCGGCGGGGCTGCCCTTCCTCTGCGTCTTCGTCTGGTGGCACTCGCTCGACGCGCGGAACGATCGCGCGTGGCTGCTCGACGTGAGCCGCCTCCCGAGGGCCGAGATCGAGGGCGATCGGCTGGTCGTTCACGGCGTCCGGAACTTCCGCTACGTGCCCGGCAGCGAGGAGATCGCCGAGGCGCGCTGGGAGACACGCACGTACGACCTGTCGAAGCTCGAGGGGGTCGACCTCTTCCTGTCCTACTGGGGCTCGCCGATGATCGCGCACACGATCGCGAGCTGGGATTTCGGCGACGGACGGCCGCTGGCGATTTCGATCGAGACGCGGAAGGAAGTCGGCGAGGCCTATTCGGCGGTGCTCGGTTTCTTCCGGCAGTTCGAGCTCTACTACGTCGTCGCGGACGAGCGCGACGTCGTCGCCCTGCGAACGAACCACCGCGGAGAACAGGTCCGGCTCTACCGCACGACGGCCAAACCGGCGCTCGCCAGGGCGATCCTGCTCGACTACCTGGCCGAGATCAACGCGCTCGAAGAAGAGCCCGTCTGGTACAACGCCGCGACGCACAACTGTACGACCACGATCCGGCATCACGTGCGGCACGTCGCGAAGGGAGGCCACCGTTTCGACTGGCGGATCCTCGTGAACGGTCGTCTCGACGAGCTGGGGTACGAACGCGGCAACGTCGACACGCGCCTGCCCTTCGAGACGCTGCGCGCGCGGAGCGACATCGGTGAGCGGGCCCGCGCGGCGGGTGACGCGCCCGACTTCTCGCAGCGCATCCGCGAGGGTCTGCCGAACCCGCGATGAGGGCGCGCGCGTCGACTTCGAGCGAGACGGTTGACGTTGCCGCCGTGGTTCGGCACTACAGGCGCGGGAGGTTTCATGAAGCGATCCAGGTCTTCTCTTCTTCACGCTCCGCTCCGCGTCGTCGGTCTCCTCGTTCTCGCCCTCGCGCTCGGCTGCGGCTCGACCGGCTCGCTGTTCGGGACCGACGCGGCGAGCCGCGAGGTGCTGCACGAGATCATCGATCGCGGCACGCTCCGGGTGGGTACCTCGGGGACCCAGCCCCCGCTCACGATGAAGAACCAGCGCGGGGACCTCGTCGGTCTGGACGTCGAGCTGGCGCAGGCGCTGGCGGACGCCATGCAGGTCGAGCTCGAGCTGGTGGAGACCCCGTTCCCCGAGCTGCTCGCCGAGCTGGAGGCGGGGCGTCTCGATCTCGTCGTCTCGAGCCTGACGATCACGCCGGCCCGCAACGCGCGCGTCGCATTCGCCGGCCCGTACATGATCTCCGGGTCCGCGCTCCTGACGCGCGCGGAGCTCGTGGATTCGCTCGATGGCGTCGCCGCGTTGAACTCGGCGGAGCGGAGCTGGGCGGCGCTTCGCGGGTCGACCGGCGAGGCGCTGATCCTGGAGCTCTTCCCGCTCGCCACGTACGTGGCGGTCGAGGACACGGAAGCGGCGGTGCCACAGATCGCTTCGGGAGCGCTCGACGGCCTGCTGGCGGACGTGCCCTTCGTGCAGTTCCAGCTCGCGCGGCATCCGGAGCTCGGGCTCGCCTCGCTGCCCGCGCCCTTCACGACCGAGCCGCTCGGCGTGGCGCTCCCCCCGAACTCGCCGCTCTTCGCGAACCTCGTGCAGAACTACCTGAACACGCTCGATACGACGGGCGAGCTGATGCACATGAAGATGCACTGGATGAGCGCCGGGGACTGGCTCGAGGAGATGCCTTGAGCCCGCGAGCCGCGAAGACGGGGTGCCTCGGGCTGGCGCTCGTCGCGCTGATGATCGGGGAGATCGGCTGTGCGTCGTCCGGTCCGCGCGACCGAGCGGCGGCGGACGAACGCGCGAAGGAGCGGCGCCGGACTGTGATCATGACGACCCAGGACAACGTCCGGGTCGGCCGGGAAGCCGCGGAACAGGTGGCCGCACAGATCGGGACGCTCGATGATCCGGAGCTCGTCGCCTACGTGGAGCGGATCGGGAAGAAGCTGCTGCGCGGCCTGCCGCGGCGCGACTTCGCCTACCGATTCGCGATCGTCGATCAGATGGAGCCGAACGCGTTCGCGCTTCCGGGGGGCTACATCTTCGTGTCGCGCGGGCTGCTCGCGCTGGTGAACGACGAAGACGAGCTCGCCTGCGTCCTCGGTCACGAGATCATTCATGCCGCGCGCCGTCACTCCCAGCAGCAGCAGGCCGTGGCGGCGAGTCTCCCGCGGCTCTCGCTGCCCGGGTCGCGGGCGAAGACGCTCGCGGCCTACGGAAGGGACATGGAGCGGGAGGCCGACGCGCTCGGCCAGCGCCTGGCGGCGGCGGCGGGCTACGACCCGATGGGCATGTCGACGTTCATGCGTCGACTGGATCAGCGGGAGCGTCTGTTGATCGGCGCCCCGCGGAACCCGACCTTCTTCGACACCCATCCCGGCACGCGGGAGCGCGCGCGCGTGAACGCCATGCGCTCCCGCGAGCTGCGCTGGTCCCGCGACCCGGCCCTCGGCGACACGCGCAAGCGGCTGCTCGACCGGATCGACGGCATGGTGATCGGAGATCGCCCCGAGACCGGGATCTTCCTCGACGACTATTTCCTCCACCCCGCGCTCGACTTCCAGATCCGCTTCCCGCCGGGCTGGTCGACGCAGAACACGGCGCGTGCCGTCGGCGCTCAATCGCCGCGTCAGGACGCCGTCGTGTTCCTGACCGGCGATCTGCCCGAAGGCGACCTCGTCGAGGTCGCCGACGGGTTCGTGGCGGAGCTGGCCGAGGACGTGGCGGTCGACGTCCGAGAGAAGAAGAACGTCCGTCTCGGGAAGATCGAAGCCGTGCGCTACGCCCTCGAGGCCGGCCCGGCCGGCCGGCGGGTGGAGGCCTTCGTGACCTTCTTTCCGTTCGCGGAGTCGACCTGGCGGATCGTCGGAGCGAGTCCCGTCGCGGCGGGCAACCGCTACGCGCCGCCGATCCTGCTGTCGACGCGGAGCTTCGGTCCGCTCGACCCCGCGCGCCGCGCGGC
>JBCCZJ010000313.1:0-6614 GCA_039187915.1 Myxococcota bacterium | reverse complement strand
CGTCGAGCTGCCCGTCTGGGAGCCTTCCGGGGAAGGTCGCCAGGAGATCCTCGCGGAGCAGACGCGGCGCATCCGCCTCGAGAGCGACGTCGTGAACGCCGACGCGCTCGCCGCCGACGACCGGTGGAACGCGGCGCGACTCTTCTCGATCGGGGCGCGGGCGCTCAAGCAGATCGAGACGGGGCAGATCGCGATCCTGCAGAGCCCCGGCCCACAGCGACCGCTCTACCTGGAGGGCGCTCGCCTGGCCGAGTGCTACGGGATCCTGCCGCTGCAGGACTCGTCCGGACTGGGGATCACCGTCCTGTCCTACGGCGGCTCGCTCTTCTTCACGTTCAACGGGGATCCGGACATCGTCGACGACGTGGGCCGCCTGAAGGGCGCGATCGACGACGAAGTCGCCGAGCTGCTCTCCGAGAGCGCGTCTCGCGGTCCCACGCTCCGCGCCGTCGGCGGCGGCTGAGTCTTCGTCGGCGACATTCCGTCCGCGTCGGGAGCCGGCCGAATCCCTCTCCCGCGAGAGGTTTCGCGCGTCGATCGTGCGTCAGGCGCTCGAGGGCGTCCCGTCGGGAGGGTCGGACGCGCCGGAGCCGCTCGGTCGATCGGGGGCCGCCCGCTTCTCGGCGAAGGCGACCGCGGGCGAGGGGATGGAGGGCAGCTCGAAGAGCGCCGCGACGCCGCCGGAAGCGCGGTTCTCCACCTTCAGCTGGCCGAGGTGTTCGCTGGCGATCCCGTGCACGACGGAGAGCCCGAGCCCGCGGCCGCCCTGGTCGCGGCGCGTCGTGTAGAAAGGCTCGAAGATCCGCACGCGCTCGGCTTCGGGGATGCCCGGTCCGTCGTCGTCGACCTGGACCAGGGCGCGTCGTTCCGCGTCGAGCGCGTCGAGCCGCAGGTGGACGTTGGCGCTGCCGGCTTCGAGGGCGTTGCGCACGAGGTCGAGCAGCGCCTGCTCGATCTGGATCGGGTTCACGCGGACCCAGACGGGCGAGTCCGGCAAGTGGAGATGGATCTCCGCTTCGGCGTCCTCGAGGAGCGGCTGGGCCAGGTCGACGGTCCGCCGGAGGAGGTCGTCGAGCCGACAAGCCCATTTGTCCGTCGTCTCGTCCCGCGCGAACTGCAGCACGCTCTTCACGATCGCTCCGCAGCGCTTCGCTTCGCGGACGATGTCGGCGAGGGAGTCCTGCACCTGCGCCCCGGCGTCCCCGTCTCGCTCGACGACCTGCGCGAACTGGGCCGCGGCGAGGATCGAACCGACGGGATTGTTGATCTCGTGCGCGATGCCCGCGGCGAGGGTGCCGACGGCCGCGAGGCGCTCGCTCGCGCGGAGCTGCGCCTCCGACTCGAAGAGCGCTTCGGTCGCACGCTTCCGCTCCTCGATCTCGCGGGTGAGGTGGTGGTTCGCCGAGGTGAGGCTCGCAGTCCGTTCGCGCACGCGCTCCTCGAGCTCGCTCGCGTGTCGGCGGAGCGCGCCGTAGGTGCGCGCGTTGTCCAGCGCCATCGCGATCCACGGCACGAGTCGCTCGAGGACCGAATCCCGTGAGGCCTGGTCGGCCGCGGGAACGAACGGAGGACGGGCGCGCTCCGGTCGTCGCCAGACGTGCAGCGTGCCGACGTCGCGCCCGGCCGTGCCGAGCGAGAAAGTGTCGGTCGGGGCGCCGGCGGTCGCGCCGCTGCTGCGGTAGAGCCGGGCGTCGTCCGCGCTGTCGCTTTCTGGAGGAACGAGCCAGAGCTCGACGCCGTCCGCGTCGAGGTCGTCGATCAGGGTCGAGACGAGGATGTCGGAGACGCGGTCGAGGTCGATGTGTCGCGCGAGCTCGCGGCCGATCGCGTTGATTCGTCGGAGATCTTCGGCCTGATCGCGGATCTGCTCGTGGGCCTCGCGCAGGTCCCAGAAACTCTCGTGGATCGCCTGCTGTTGTTCACCGATCTCGTCGAGCAGGGGCCGGAACGCCAGCTTCCGGCGCACGCCGCGCACGAAGCGCCCGAGTCGCCCGCGGCTCGTCGTGTGCGGACGGATCGTGTAGACGGCGTGGCGCGGCCGGAGCTCGAGCTCGACCTCGGACTCGCCGTGTCCCCAGCCCTTGGGCATCGACTGGAAGGCGCCATGGAACACGTGAAAGAGGGCCGGACAGTCGCGCTCCTCCGGCGGAATCGTGATCGTTTCGCGGATGCGTCCGCCCGGAAGCTCTTCGAGTTCCGCGCACATCATCGGAAACAACGAGGGGCCCATCCAGCGAACGCCCACGTAGTAGAGGTCGATCGGATGGGAGACGGCGCGTCCCACGAGATTGAAGATTCGGAAGGACTCGCTGTCGGCGTTGCGGCGGCCGATCTCCCGCAGGGCGGCGGGCCCGCCGATCTCGCGGCTGAAACGGTCGCTCAGCTCGACGAACGTCGACCAGGCCATGCTCTTGGGGCGCCGGGAAAGGTGGACTGGCTGGACGTCGAGGCCTTCGACCAGACGGTCCGCCGAGACGCCGGCCTGGCGCGCGACCTCGAACAGGAACCAGACGGCTCGCCCCGAAACTTCTGTCATGAACCCCTCCGCCCCCGTTGGAGATGTTCGCTCATCGTCTTGAAATCTCGCTTATGAGAAGTGTAGCCGCTCCCCCGAGTCGGCCCCAGCCCCCGATTTGCGAAAGCGATCCGCCCTTCGAGGGGTTCGCTCAAGGCGAGCGGCTTGGAATCCGAAAGGTCTGTAGAAATCAAATTGACTCCGTCGAGCGCGGAAAGCGGGTGAAACATGCCGAACGAACGAGAGCGAATGGCAGAACTCGAGCGCGTCGTGCGCGAGTCCGAGCGGCTCGGGCTCGGCGCGTTCATCGCCGAGGACGAACGGACCCGCGGTCGACACGTTCGTGTGTCAGGCAGAGACCTGATCAACTTCGGTTCCTGCAGCTACCTGGGTCTGGAGGTCGACGAACGTCTCGTCGAGGGCGCGGTCCGCGCGGTCCGCGATCACGGCGTGCAGTTCTGCGCGTCGCGGATCTACATGTCTTCACCGCTCTACGCGGGACTGCAGGAGCGGATGGAGGCGATCTTCGGCCACCCCGTGATCGTCGCGCCGACGACCACGCTCGGGCATCTCTCCTCGATGCCGGTCCTGATCGATCCGGACGACGCGATCCTGCTCGACCACCAGGTCCATTCGAGCGTTCAGATGACGAGCCGCCTGGTCGCGACGAACGGGACGCGCGTCGAGGTCGTGCCGCACAACGACCTCGAGACGCTCGAAGCGAAGGTCGAGTCGCTCTCCGGCCGTCACCGTCAGGTTTGGTACATGGCGGACGGCATCTACAGCATGTTCGGGGATCGCGCGCCGATCGTGCCGCTCGCGGCCATGCTCGATCGACAGCCGCAGATGCGGCTCTTCGTCGACGACGCCCACGGCATGAGCTGGTGCGGACCGCGCGGGGCGGGCAGCGTCCTCGAACACGTTGCGCTGCACCCGCGCATGGTGCTGGCGACCGGCCTCGGCAAGGGCTTCGGAACCGGAGGCGGCGTGATCGTGCTGCCCGACGAGGCCCAGCGCGACCGGATCCGCTTCACGGGGCCGACGCTGCTCTTTTCGGGCCCGCTGCAGCCGCCGATCCTGGGAGCGGCCATCGCTGCGGCGGATCTCCATCTGTCGGACGAGATCGATACGCTCCAGGCGGAGCTACGGGCACGCGTCTCGTTCGTGACCGAGGCCTTCCGGTCGCGGGACCTGCCGCTCGTCTCCCCGCCCGATTCCCCCGTCGGCTTCGTGGCGACCGGTGACATCCCGGTGTGTCAGGCCATGGTGCGTCGTCTCATCGACGACGGCTTCTACGTGAACCCGGCCCAGTACCCGGCGGCCCCCTACGACCGGAGCGGGCTCCGCTTCCTCGTCACGCGGCACCACACCCAAGGCGACCTCGAAGGTCTCGCCGACGCCTGCGCGCGCCACTGGGAGGCGGCCGTCTTCGAGGCCGGTGCGACGCCGGAATCGGTCACGGCGCGTTTCGGCCTGCCCGTGGCCCGGCCGGGCGTCCGGCCCGACGCGCCGGCGTCGACGGCGGTGCGCACGTCCCCGCCGCTGACCGTCGAGTGCGCGACACCGACGCTGACCGTCGAGTGCGAGACGCCGACGCTGACCGTCGAGTGCGCAAGCTCGATCGACAAGCTCGACGCGGCCGAATGGGATCGCACCGCGGGCACGCGCGGCTGCCTCGGGAGCGCCGCGCTGCGGGTCTTCGAGCGGGTCTTCGGCCCGGACGCGGGCCCCGAGAATCGCTGGACCTTCCGGCACTACGTGGTGCGCGATGCGAAGGGCGAAGCCGTTCTCGCGACGAGCTTCACGGAAGCGCTCTGGAAGGCGGACATGCTCGCGCCCGAGGCGGTTTCCCGGGCGGTCGAGGCGCGCCGGGAAGCCGACCCGCTCCACCTCACCCAGCGTGTCTTCGCGCAGGGCAGTCTGCTCTCCGAAGGGGACCATCTCTGGCTGCGCGATGGTCCCGAGGCGGCGACCTCTCGCGAGGCGATCCGGCGGTTGGTCGAAGCCGTGCGGATCGAGGCCGAGTCGCGGGGCGCCGCGATGACGGTCTTTCGGGACGTCCCCGAGGCGGCGCAGGCGCTCGCTTCGATCTACCAGGACGAGGGATTGATGCGGATGCCAGGGCCCGTCGCGCACGTGCTCGAGCCGGTGCCGGACGACCTCGATGCGTTCGTGGCGACGCTCGGCCGGGACCATCGACGCCATCATCGCGCGTCGGTCGCGCCTTTCGACGACGCCTACGCGACCGAGGTGCTGCGCGGCGTCGAGGCGGAGGAGGCGGTGCCTTCGGATCGCCTCCAGGACCTGTACGAACGCGTGCGGGCTCGGAGCCTCGCGCTCAACACCTTTGCGCTGCCCGAGACGCTCTGGTCGGCGCTGGCGGCGTCGCCGGACGGAGAACTCGTGCTCTTCCGTGAAAAGGGGCGACCGGACGGCCCGATCGTCGGCTTCTTCGCCGCCTTCGACGGCCCGGCAGGATACGTGCCGCTCGTCGCGGGCCTCGACTACGACTTCGTGGCGTCGCGAGGGCTCTACCGACAGGTCCTGCGGACCGCGATCGAGCGCGCCGGGGAGCGGGGAGCGGCGCGCGTGCTCCTCGGCTTCGGGGCGGACCTCGAGAAGCGTCGCTTCGGGGCGAAGCCCATGCCTGGCTTCATGTTCGTCGAGATCACCGACGCCGACGCGCTCGAAGCGATCGGCGCGATCGCCGCGTCGGCGACCGCGTGAAGCGCGTCCTCGTCGTCGTCCCGCTCGCCCTGGGCGGGCTCGTGATCTTCGTCTACGGGCGGAGCGAGTCGATGCTCGAGGCGCCGGTCCCGGCGCCGTCGCCGGTGGTCTTCGAGGCGGTCGACGCCGCGGGCCTCGCGCGCGGGGAACACCTCGCCGAGTCGGTGCTCAGCTGCGGGCTCTGTCACGGCGACGATCTCGGCGGCGCCCCGATGGTCGACGACGGGCCGACCGGTCGGCTGTGGGCTCCGAACCTGACGCGCGGCGCCGGCGGATTCGCCGCGACCGCGACGCCAACGGACTGGATGGGCGCGATCCGCTTCGGCCGGCGCGCCGACGGCCGGTCCCTCGCCCTCATGCCCTCTGCCTATCACGCGTCCCTCGCCGACGGGGACGTCGCCGCCATCGTCGCCTGGATCGAACGCCTTCCGCCGGTGGACCGCACGGTCCCCGCGCGGCGCGTCGGCTGGCTGACGCGCACCGTCCTCGCGTTCGGCCTCGCGGACGACCTGCTCTCGGCACGCGGCGCACGACCGGCCACCGCACGCGCGGTGCAAGAGTCGCTTCGGGAGGAGGGCGAGCGCCTCGTCGACCTCGCCAACTGCCGCGTGTGTCACGGACCGGATCTGCGCGGCGGCCTCCATCCGCTGGCACTGCCCGACGAGCCGACGCCCCCCGACCTGCGACCCGGCGGCGCGCTCGCCGATTGGACCCGCAGCGACTTCGGCCGTGCCCTGCGCGAAGGCCGGACCCCCGACGGCCGCCAGCTCGACCCCGCCTACATGCCCTGGCCCCGATTCGCCGGCCTGAGCGACCGGGAACTCGATGCTCTCTGGCAAGCCCTCCGCCCCGACACGATCGCCACGTCGCGACACGCGGCCCACGCGAGCCGCTGACACGCCCTCGACGCCGAGCGCGAACACGCCACGCAGACGCTGCACCCGAGACTGCGCGAACACACCACACAGACGCTGCACGGGAGTCTGCGCGAACACGCCACGCAGACGCTGCACGCCAGTCTGCGCGAACACGCCACGCAGACGCTGCACGCCAGGCGCTGAGCGCAAGCGCCCCGAGCAGGCGACGTGCCCGGAGCGCCACGCGAGACCGCCACGGAGGGTCGACGCGCCCTGAACGCTCCGCGCAAGCGCGACGAGCGAACGCCGCGGGCAAGCGCCTACCACCCCCTGGCAGGCGATGCGTCCCCGAGCCCGCAAGGCGCTGGGAGACCAGGACGCCACGGGCCAGGTGTAGATGGTGCGGCGAAGAAGACTCGAACTTCCACGGGCCGAAGCCCACCAGCCCCTCAAGCTGGCGCGTCTACCAATTCCGCCACCGCCGCACCGGGGCGAGGAACATACCGAAGCTTCCG
>JBCCZJ010000312.1:0-6617 GCA_039187915.1 Myxococcota bacterium | reverse complement strand
GAAGGGCGAGCGCCTCGTCTTCAGCGAGGACGCCGTCGCCTTCGAGCCGCCCGCGGAGGCCGTCGCCGGAGAGTTCCGGCGCAAGGTCCGGATCATCACCCGCGGTCTGCGCGGCGTGCTCTACCGGCGCGCGCTGCTGAACCCGGGTCGGACGGGGCTCTACGCCTTCGAGCTCGCGGTGCACAAGCTGCTGCGTCGGCTGACCTGGATCCCGCTCGTCGGTCTCGTGCTCCTCGCGCCCTTCGCGGTCGGGCAGGGCGGTCTCGTCGCGCTCGTCTGCGGAGGCGTCGCGCTCGCGGTCGCGGCGGGGGCTGCGGGGCTCGCGATGCCCGCGCTGCGCCGGATCAAGCCCGTCTCGGTCGCTTCGTACGTCGTCATGGTGCAGGCGGCCTGCGCCTGGGCGACGATGGCGACGCTGGCGGGCCGGCGCGTCGCGCGCTGGGACCCCCAGCGTCCCTCGAATCCGGCGGCGGAGTCGTCCTCGTGATCTTCCTGACCGCGTTCATCCTCTTCCTCGTCTACCTGAACGCCCCGGCCGTCGCGGTGCGCGTCCACGGTGCCCCCTTCCTCTTCGCGGCGGCCGTGCCCATGGTGCTGGCGCTGCCCGTCGCCCACCGGGTCCTGATCCGCGGCGAGGCCCTGCGCTTTCCGCTCGTGATCGCGGCGGCGATCGCGATGCTCGGCTGCCAGCTCCTGAGTGCGATCTTCTCGGCGCGGCCCTTCGAGTCCCTCGACCAGGTCGAGACCTGGGCGCTCGAAGGCGTGCTCCTCGCGCTGCTGATCGCCAACGCGGTCCGGACCCGCGACGAGGTGCGCGCCGCGGCGCTGGCGGTCGTCTCCGCGGGCGCCGTGATGGGCGCGATCGCATGTCTTCAGCAGGCGCTCGGACCGGCCGAGGGGTCCTTCGCCGGCTTCGGTCAGCTCGACTCGGCGATCGTGGACGGCAGCGGGCGCGTGGCGATCCGGCTGGCCGGTCCGATCGGCGAGACCAACCGCTTCGCCCAGATCATGGCCGTGTTGCTCCCGATCGGCGCGGGGATCGCGCTCGCGTCGCGAGGGCTCGCCCGGCTCTTCGCCTGGGCTTCCGTCGCCTTGATCGCGGCCGGCATGGCCTTCGCCTTCTCGCGTGGCGTGATCGTCGCGCTCGCCCTCGCGGTCCCGGTCGCCCTCGCGATCGGGATGCTCCGCTGGCGCCAGCTCGCCCTCGCCGGCGTCGCCGGGTTGGTCATGCTCGCGGCCATGCCCCATTACGCGGAGCGGGTCCTGAGCATCGGGACGACGGTCGCGCAGACGATCGGTCTCGAGCCGATCGGCATCCGGAACGCGGACGGCGCCGTGCGCGGTCGTCTGACCGAGATGAAGTCGGCGGGGCTGCTCTTCCTCGAACATCCGGTCTTCGGCGCGGGCCCCGGGATGGCGCCCTATGCCTACGAGCGCCACGCCGGCGTCGTCGGCGGGAAAGTGCGCGCCGGGACGCGGCGCAGCCACAACCTCTACCTGCAGCTCGCCTCCGAGACGGGGATCGTCGGGCTCGCGGCCTTCGTCTTCGTCGTCGTGGCCGCGTTCCGCGAGCTCGAACGCGCGCGCCGACGCTTCGTGTCCAACGACCGCGCGCTCTGGGGGATCGTCTGCGGTCTCGAGCTGGCCCTCGTGATCTCCCTCGCGAGCAGTCTCTTCCTTCACGCGGCCTACGTGCGCTACTTCTGGGTCCTGATCGGCCTCGCGACGGCGGCGAGCGCCCAGTCCGGGGCCCCGGCGCTCGCGGCCTTCCTCTCTCGCGCGCTGCGCCAGACCGCGGAACGCCTGCGCGCCGACGAGGCCGCGGCGTGACCACGGCTTCTGCCGACGCGGCGACGTCGAAGCAGCTCCGCGGATCGAGCCTGCTGCTCGCCGGCCGCCTGCTCTCGAAGTTCGTCAACTTCGGCATCCAGGTCGCGATCGTTCGGCTGCTCAGCAAGGACGACTTCGGCGTCTTCGCCTTCGGTCTCGCGCTCGTACTCGCGGGCGAGCTCGTCGTGAAGGGCGGGCTCGGACGCGGCGCGAACCGCTTCGTCCCCTATCACGCGGAGCGGGGCGACCGCGCCGAGGTGATGGGCATTCTCGCCTTCGTCTCCGCGGTCATCGTGACGCTCGGACTCGTCGGCTTCGCCGGCCTGGTGTGGGTGGCGGAACTCGGCCTCTCGGGCATGCCGAGTGGCGATGGGCTCCGCGTCGTCCTCGTGCTCGCCTGCCTCGCGCCGGTGGGCGCCCTCGATACGATCGGGATCCAGACGCTCGCCTGCTTCGCGCGGCCGCGGGAGATCCTCTTCCGCAAGAACGTGCTCGGGCCGGCGCTGCGCGCGACGGCCGTCGTCTACGTCTTTCTCGTCGGGGGCGACGCCTACGACCTCGCGGTCGCGTACCTGCTGGGCGGTGTCGTCGGACTCGTTCTCTGCTTCCACCTCGCCCTCAAGCAGCTGCACGCCCACGGCTTCCTGTCGGTCTCTCCGCGCGAATGGCGCGTGCCGTGGCGTCCCTTTCTCTCGTTCTCGCTGCCCCTGGTCACCCAGGATCTCCTCTTCATCGTGTTCACGATGGTGCCGACGGCCATCCTGATGGCGAACGACGGGGCGGAAGGCGTGGCGACCCTGCGCGCGGTCGTGCCGGCGGCGGCCCTGATCGGGCTCGTCGTCCAGAGCTTCGGGATGCTCTACATGCCGTCGGCGATGCGGCTGCACGCGCAGGGCGATCGGGGCGGTCTCCACGACCATCACTGGCGTTCCGTCGCCTGGGTGACGGTCCTCTCGTTTCCGCTCTTCGGCATGACCTTCGCCGTCGCCCCCGCGCTCGTACCGGTCCTGCTAGGCGAGGCCTACGCCGAGTCCGCGCGCATCCTCGCCGTGCTGGCGGTCGGTCACTACGTTTCGGTGTGCATGGCCTTCAACTCGGATGCCCTTCAGGTCTTCGCGCGGATCCGTGGACTCGTCGGCGTCGATCTCGCGATGATGGCGCTCGGCGTGGCGCTCTCGTTCCTGCTCTGCCCGACGCAGGGGGCGATGGGCGCGGCGATCGCGATCACGGCGACGCGCATCGTGGGCACTCTCGCGCGCCACGCGCTGCTCGCGCGGACGCCCGGCATGGAGCGCATCCCCGCCGCCCAGCGCGTCGTCTGGGGCAAGGTCGCCCTCGTGAACGTCGCCGCGGTCGAGATCGGCTGGCTCTGGCAGCCTCCTTTCCTGATTCAGGTGGGCGCCCTCGCGATCCTCACGATCGGTCTGCTCCGCTCCACCGCCCCGACCCTCGACCTCACGGGGTCGTTCCCGGAGCTCTCCCGCGTGCCTCTCTTCGCGCGCCTGGTGGGCGCTTGAGCCGTTTCGTCCGGACGCACACCTTCGTCCTCGTCCTGATCGTCGCCGGTCTCGTCGCGGGTTCGGCTCGAGCCTTCGGGCGCATCGCGCCCGTCGCGGACGCGAAGCCGGGGATCTGGCTCTCCGCCGAGGAGGTCGCCGCCCTCCCCACGACGGGGCCCGCGTGGGACGCGCTGCGGGCTGCGGCGAAGTCGCCGACCCGACGCCCGAATCTCTCGGATCAGGACGACCCGACGAATGTGCGCGTGCTCGCGAAGGCGCTGGTCGCCGCACGGACCGGAGACGCGCGGCTGCGTCGTGAAGTCGTCCGCGCGCTGCAGCGCGTGCGCGGGACCGAGCGCGGCGCGAACGCGCTGGCCGTTTCGCGTGAGCTCCTGGCGTACGTCGTGGCTGCCGACCTGGTCGGACTCGACGGCGGCGAGAAGGACGCCTTCGTCGCGTGGCTCGCAGACCTGCGCGACCGCCGCTTCGGGCGACGGAGCCTGCGCAGCACCCACGAAGAGCGTCCCAACAACTGGGGGACGCACGCCGGCGCCTCGCGGCTCGCGGTCGCGATGTACCTCGACGACGAGGAGGAGATCGCGCGGGCGGCCTGGGTGTTCCGCGGCTGGGTCGGCGAGACCCGCGGCTGGCACGGCTTCGAGTTCGGCGCGCTCTGGTGGCAGTCGAGCTACTTCTGGCGCTACGGCATCAACCCAGCCGGCTCGACCCACCGCGGCCACTCGATCGACGGCGTCCTGCCCGACGACCAGCGCCGCGGCGGCCCCTTCGCCTGGCCCCCTCCGAAAGAGAACTATGTCTACGAGGCGCTGCAGGGCGCGGTCGTGCAGGCCGAGCTGCTTTCGCGCGCGGGCTACGACGCCTGGGAATGGGGCGACCGCGCGATCCTGCGTGCGTTTCGCTGGCTCCACGACGAGGCCGACTTCCCGGCAAAGGGAGACGATACCTGGCTGCCCCACGTCGTGAATCGCGCCTTCGGATCATCGTTCCCGGCGCCCGTGCCCTCGCGGCCGGGGAAGGGCATGGGGTTCAGCGACTGGACCCACGGGCTCGCTCCGGTGCCCGCCGTCCCGCCGCCGTCCGCGCCGACTTCCGGGGAAGCGTCCGCCGCGTGCGCCGCGCCCATCAGCCCTTCAGGTGACTGAGCAGCTCGCCTCGCACCTTCGGGTTGGAGAGCTTCCAGATCGCGCCGTCCACGAAGTAGTGGTGGATCGCGACGCACGCCACGAAGCCGCGGAAGAGCTCCTGGGCGTTCGGCGTCGAGTACCACCCGTGGCCGAAGGCGTGGGCCGCGAGCGGTGGCCCGTGGAGGAGCACCAGGCCGGCGACGACGAGGGCCGCGTACACGAGGGCGACGTGCATCGCTTTCTGCCGTGACGTCGTCTCGGCCTTCGCTGCGTAGCGGTTCGCTTCGACCCGGAGCGGGAAGGCCAGGTACTGGAGGGCGTGGGAGAGTTGGACCCACACGAATCCGCCGGGCACGAAGTACCAGAACGGATACCAGACGTAGAGCGCGAGCCAGGGGAACACCACACGCAGCGGGAGATGGCCGGCCCGGCTTCGCGCGGACGCGAAGGCCCAGGCGCCGGCGAGGAGACTGGCGCCGGCCAGGCCCCACACGCCGTAGAAGACGGCGAAGAAGAGGCGCTCAAACGTCGCGGGCGCGATCCAGCTCGCTGGGGGATAGCGCCCGTAGACGGCGAAGAGCGCGTGCAGCACGAGCAGGATCCGCATGCCGCCGCGAATGCAGCGTCGCTCGGTCGACGTGAAGTCGAGGCCGAGGATGCGCGAGAAGGCCGAGACCATGCCCCAGGCCTGGCCGGTGTAGTGCCACGCGAGATAGATCGAGGAAACCAGGACCAGATTGCCGACGATCCAGGTCCGCTCGATGCCGCTGCCGGCGAGCGCCAGCACGAGCAGCAGGCCCGCCGGCACGTAGATCGCCGCCCAGCGATGGCTCAGGATCTCCGCCTTCGAGACGTAGAGCAGGCGGTAGGACGCCATGAAGTGGGTGGCGTTCACGAGGATCAGCGGCACGAGCCAGTCGCCGTCGACGAAGCCCGGTTCCCGGCCGCTCGCGAAGGACCATGCGAGGATCGCACCCATCGCGACGAGCGAGAGTCCTCCGGTCATGACGACGTCGAAGGGGGGCGTGGTGATCGAAGGCGCGCGCGGAGTCATCGCAGGTCCGAAGGGTAGCGGACCCCTGCCGGCGTCCGGGTGCAACACCCGCGCAATCGGCGTTCCTCGTCGGTGCGTGTGCAGGGAAAGTCCAAGACGCGGAGGCCGCGCTCGGGTGCGCTGCGCGCAGGTCCCCGGTCGGTGTGTCATCGTCTTCGAACCGCGCGCGACGCGATCGCGGGCGGCCAGGAGATTCCCCGATGAGTGACCCCGTCGCGTCCCGCCCCGTGCCCCCGATGATCCGCCTCGCGCGCCCCGCGATTCGTGCCTTCGGCGCCGTTTCCCGCCTGCGCAGGCGTCCCGCGCCGCCGCCCGTTCCGCCGGTCGAGGAGGCGTACGGTCCGCATCCCCGGGAACGGATCCACTATCTCGCGCCGAAGCCCGGCGTGCCCGTTCGCGGTGCGATCCTCTACTTCCACGGCGGGGGATGGATCATCGGCGCCAAGGAGACCTACACGCCGTTCCTCGCCTTCCTCGCCGAGGCCGGCCATCCGGTCTTCAACGTCGGCTATCCGCTCGCGCCCGAGAATCCGCATCCGGGCATCCTGCGGTCCCTCTTCCGCGCGCTCGACTGGATCGCCGCGCGTCATCCCGAGTTCGCCGGCTACCACACGATGGGCGACTCGGCGGGCGGCAACCTGTGCACGATGCTCGGCCTGCTCTCGCAGGATCCCGGCCTCGTGAAGGACGTCGAGCCCGCGCGGACCGAGGGGCTCCCGCTCTCGTGTCACAGCATCGTGTCGATCTACGGCGTGCTCGACCGCCTGACCTGGATCGAGGATGGATTTCCCGGCGCGTCGACGATGCTCGAGCTCTACGGCGGCGAGGCCGCCTTCGCGGCGGAGGTCGGTCCAGCACTCGCGATCACGCCCCTGGATCTCGATTTCGCGACGGCGCCGCCGACGCTCCTGACCGTCGGGACGGAGGATCCGCTGCTGCGTTCGTCGCGCCTCTTCGCGGAGCGCCTCGGCGCCGGGCCAGGGAAGGTGTCGCTGCGCGAGTACCCGGGCGAGCCCCACGGATTCTTCAACTTCGGAACGTCCGAAGCGGCCGCGCGCATGAACGCGGACATCCTCGAGTTCCTCGCCG
>JBCCZJ010000311.1:0-6624 GCA_039187915.1 Myxococcota bacterium | reverse complement strand
GTTCTCCGCGAGCGTCGAAGCCAACAGCACGAGCAGGCCGGCGTCGCCGTTCTCGATCGCGCCGCCCTCTGGGAAGCTCTCGATGCCCGCCGGAGGGTTCAAGGGATCCGGGACGACGTGGAAACCGAACGCCTCGTTGCGTTCGAAGCGGACGTCTTCGGCGACGACGCGCTGGAGGTTCGAAAGCGCGCCGCCTCGATGGGCCGCGCTATTCGACATCGTCATGCGGACGAGGCGGTGCGGCGGGCGATGGGCGCTGTCCACGCCGGGCTCGAAGCGGAAGCGGAGCGCGCCGCCCGTCGTCGGACCCTCGACGCGCCCGTTGCGGAAGGCGAGGTCTTCGGCCCGGAGCAGCGCGCCGGCATGGACGTCGATCACGCGGTCGAGCTGCGCGGCATCCACGATCGTCGTCTCCCGACCGGCGCCGAGGAGCTCGACGGAGACGAAGAGATCGAGATCACCGGTCGCGCTCGCGTCCTCGTCCGCCCCGGCGATCGAGAGCGCATGGATGCCGGCGGACAGCGTGATCGCATGCGGCACATGGCCGTGCGCGATTCCGGTCGGATGGGCGTTCGCCTCCTGGAAGGCGGCGCGCAGCGAGCAACGCCCGCCCGCGTCGGCGCACACGCCGTCGCCGATCGCCGCGTCCGGCGCATCGACCAGGCTGTCGACGTCGAACTCGAGAGCGCGGAGCACAGAGGTCCCGAAGAGGGCGGGGAACGTCAGTCCGACGATACAGAGAACCAGACGGGTCAACGCGATTCCTCCTCCGTGGCGAGCGTACCGCAACCCGCGACGCGCCCGATCCCGCCGAGCGGGATCGCGAGCTAGCCTCCGTCGCCCGATCGCGGAAGGACTCGCCGACCGCACGTCCCGCCCCCACCTCGACGGAGATTCCCATGAGCAACGATGGCCCTTCCCTGACCGTCTACGGCGTTCCCTTCTCGCAACCCGTGCGGGCCGTGCTCTGGCTGCTCTTCCTGAAGCGAATGCCCTTCGAGATGAAGCTGATCAATCCCGGCTCGAAGGGCGAGACCGGCAGCCGGAACCCCGCCTTCCTCGCGAAGAATCCGGCTGGCACGATCCCGACGCTCGAAGATCGCGAGACGGGCTTCGTCCTCGCGGAAGCCCACGCGATCCTCGCGTATCTCTGCAACCGGTTCGGCTGGACCGACCTCTACCCCGAAGACGCCGAGGCCCGCGCTCGCGTCGATTGGTACCTCCACTTCCATCACCGGAACGTGCGCGACGCGTCGCTCGGACTGGTCGCCCCGAAGATCCGCAAGGACCTCGACATCCCGGAGGCGATGCAGGACGCCGCGCGGGCGACGGTGACCCGAGCGCTCGGAGCGCTCGAGACGGGCTGGCTCGCAGACCGGCCCTTCCTCTGCGGCGACGCCGTCACGATCGCGGACCTCGCCTGCTATGCGGAGCTGGGCCAGCTCCAGGCAGGCTTCACGAACGTCTACGACTTCGCGCCCTTTCCGAACGTGTCGGCCTGGCTCGCACGCATGCACGACGTCCCCGCCCACGACGACATCCACACCGTGCTCGCCGAGCTCGGGGACATCAGCCAGGAGGCGCCGTCGATGGAACGGATCGTCGGCGCCAACAAAAGCGCCCTCGGCGTGCTGAAGACGCGGCTGGCGGAGTTCTCGGCCTAGGCCCGTCCGCTCTGCCGTCGGTCGCCACGCCGTCGCGCCCCGCCCGGCCCGACCTCGAGCGGCGCGGGCCTCATCGCGCGTGGAGCGCGACGGGGAGCTCGAGGTAGCCGTTCACGAAGCTCGAGCGCGTGCGCACCGGCGGTCCGACGACCTCGACCGCTTCGTAGCGGCGCAGGAGCTCCTCCCAGAGGACGCGGACCTGCAGCTCGGCGATCCGGCTGCCCACGCAGAAGTGACGCCCCCAGCCGAAGGCCAGGTGGTTGCGATGGTCCTTGCGGTCGATCAGGAATTCGTTCGCGCGATCGATCGCCGTGTCGTCGCGGTTCGCCGACGCGTACCACATCACGACCTTGTCCCCGGCCTGGATCGACCGGCCGGCGAGCTCGGTGTCCTGGGTGCACGTCCTTCGCATGTGGGCGAGCGGCGTCTGCCACCGGATCATCTCACTCGTCATGCTGGTGACGAGCGACGGGTCGTCCCGCAGCTTGTCGTACTCGAGCGGGTGCTCGTTCATGGCGAGCACGCCCCCGCTGATCGAGTTCCGGGTCGTGTCGTTCCCGCCCACGATCAGGAGGACCAGGGTCGCGAGGAAGGTCCGCGGATCCATGTCCTTCGTATGCGCCCCGTCTGCCAGGAGGCTGACGAAATCCCCGGTCCGCCCTTTGCCCTTGCGTTCGCTCCAGAGCCCCTGGAAGTGATTGAGGCACTCGACGAGCACGGCGTGACGTTCATGGTGGGTGATCGAGTCGGGCCCCGGCAGGTTCGGTTGGGTCGTGGTGATGTCGGACCAGTAGGTCAGCTTGCGCTGCTGCTCGTACGGGAAGTCGAAGAGATTCGCGAGCATCGATGTCGTGAGTTCGACGGAGACGCGATCGACCCAGTCGAACGTCTCCCCGATCGGGAGTCCGTCCAGGATCTCGTTGACGCGGTCGCGGATGATCGGCTCGAGCCGCTTCAGGTTCTTCGGTCCCAGAGCGGGCGCGACGGTCTTGCGGTGGGCGAGCTGCGTCGGGCCGTCCATCGAGATGAAGCTCGAGTCCATGGGCGAGTCGGGCAGAGGGTCGCTGATCGTGATCGCGCGGGCGGAGGAGAAGACGTCCGGGTTCTTCTCGACGGTCACGATGTCCTCGAACTTCGTGACGTTCCAATAGGCGCCGAAATGGCTCTCGGGCGTCAGGTGGACCGGATCGTCCCGGCGCAGTCGCGCGAAATAGCCGTGGTACTCGTTCGCCGCGAAGAGCTCGCCGTCGGAGGGGTCGATCTTCTCGAGCGGATAGGTCTCGGGGTCCGCGCCCACTTGTCCGGTCGGCTTCGGGGTCTCGCCCCGGACCTGCGGCGTCGAGGGACGCGGCGGCAGGTTCGTCCAGGCGTCCTGCACGTTGGCGAACGCGACGGATTCGGTCTCGGCGGCCTGGCTCATGGGATTCTCCGGCTGACGGGTTGCCGCTCAGAATAGTCGGTGCACGAGGCGGTGCCTAGCGCTCGTCCTCCCGGCCGAAGATCGCCGTCGCGTGGCCGGCGACGGAAAGCGTCTCGGCCATCGTGATCTCCCAGGGCGCGAGTCCCCCGGGCAGCCCCGGCGTCGCCGCGCGCCCGGCCCCCGAACGGATCGGCATCCGCCCCGTCATGAGCGCGGACCGCGAGGGCGTGCACTCGACCTCGACGTCGACGTCGACGTGGGTGAGGCGGAGCCCCTCTTCGACGAGCGCGGGGGCGGAGGTGCCGACGCCGAGCAGACGGATCAACCGAGCGCCTCCTTCGCGATGCGCTCGAGCTCGTCGAGGACCTCTTCGCCCCGGCCGTCGAGCCAGAGCGTCGCGTGATCGAACCCCAGGCCGGCGAGCGCGTCCAGCTCGCCCCGGCTCCGAAGACAACCCGGGAACCCGAAGGCGACGCGGGTCAGGCTCGCGACGTCGCGCTCGCGCTTCGCCATCGCTTCCTCGAGTCGCGCGAGCCCGTCCCGAACGTCGTCGACGCGGCCGACGCCGGGGATCCAGCCCTCGCCCCACGCGGCGATGCGCTCGAAGATGCGCGGCGACGCCCCCCCGAGCAGCACCGGGGGATGGGGCTTCGACGTCGGCTTCGGATTCGAGCGCACCGCCGGGAAGCGGACGTAGGGCCCGACGTGGGTCGCCTCGTCTTCGGTCCAGAGCTTCTTCATGGCGGCGACCTGGTCGCGGATCTGCGCCCATCTCCGATCGAAGTCCCCGCCCAGGATCTCGGTCTCCTCGCGCATCCAGCCGGCGCCGACCCCGAACAGAAAGCGCCCGTCCGAGTCGCGGTCGAGCGTGGCAATGTCCTTCGCGAACGCGATCGGCTCGTGGAGCGGAAGCAGACAGACGCCCGTCCCGATGCGGAGGGTCGACGTGACCGCGGCGGCGCGGGCGAGCGCGACGATCGGCGAGGAGAGGAGCCCCGCGTATTCCGGCGGCTCGCCGCTCTCGCTCGCCGGATAGACCCGCTCGTATTCGACGGGCAGCACCACGTGTTCGCCCACCCAGAGCGACCCGAAGCCCGCGGCTTCCGCTGCGCGCGCGACCCGGGCGATGTCGATCGCGCCCTCGCCTGCCGTGAAGAAGAGACCCACGTCCATGACGACGCGATCAGCCCATCGGGTAGCGGATCTCGCGCGTGACGCGATGGACCGCCTTCATGACGTCGGGCTCGAGGACGAGGTCGCCCGCCGCGAAGATCTCGGGCAGCTGGGCCTCGGACGTCGCGCCGACGATCGTCGAGGCCACGAAGTCGTGCTGCTTCGACCAGGCGACCGCGAGCGTCACGACGGAGATCCCCGCCTCCGTCGCGATCTGCCGAAAGCGCTCGGTCGAGGCCAGCGCCGCCTCGCTCACGAAGCGGTTCACCATGGCCCCCTGCCGACCGCCCATCGCCTTGTAGCGGGAGAAGCGAGCGTCGTCCGGCCAGGTCCCGTCGTTGTACTTGCCGCTCAGCACGCCGCCGCCGATCGGCGAGTACGGAATCAGGCTCACGCCCTCCTTGCGACAGACCTGGGCGAGTTCGTCCTCGAAGCGACGGTTGTTGAGGCTGAAGTTGTTCTGGATCGTCTGGTACTCCGCGACGCCCAGCCGACGCGACGTCTCGAGGCTCTTCATCAGGCCCCAGCTCGTCTCGTTGCTACAGCCGATGACCCGGACCTTGCCGGCGGCGATCAGCCCGTCGAGGGCCTCCATCGTCTCGTCGTAGGGCTGGTCGTGGTCGGGCCAGTGGGTCTGGTAGAGGTCGATGTAGTCCGTGCCGAGGCGTGCGAGGCTGGCCTCGACGGCGCGCACGATGTTGTGCCGGTCGAGGGTCGTCATGCCGGCCCGTACCGCCGCCTTGAGCCAGCCGTGCGAGGGCCCCGCGACCTTGGTCGCCAGGATGATCGAGTCGCGCTCCTTGGTGGCGAGCCACTTCCCGACGATTCGCTCGGTCTCGCCGGCGTAGGACGGGTCGGGCGGCACGGGATAGTTCTCGGCCGTGTCGTAGAAGTCGATCCCCGCGTCGTAGGCATGGTCGAGGATCCGCAGGCTCGTCTTCTCGTCCGCGTGGGAGCCGAAGGTCATCGTCCCCATGCAGATCTCCGAGACGACGAGGGGGCTGGTTCCGAGGCGGCGGGACTGCATGCGGGACGCTCCTTGGCGCGGTCGACGGTACGCAGGGTCCGAGCATACCCGAAGCCCGCCCCCTCGCGGGGCGGACCCCGGCCCGCGATACTGCGCCGCGAGAGGAGCCCAGCATGGACGAAGTCGGCCCTGCGGACCCGCGCGACATCTTCACGGACAACCACCGATGGGGCGACGTCGACGCCTGGAACGAAGCCGCCTCGGCGCTTCACGCGGCGGGCGGAATCCACCGGATCGAACGCGCGGGATTCACGCCTTTCTGGGCGGTGATCGACCACGCCGCGCTGATCGCGATCGAGCGCCAGCCGCGGCTCTTCACGAACGAGCCGCAGCCGGTCCTCCTCCCGGACGCCTTCATCAAGGAGCGGACCTCGGCGATCAAGTCGCTGATCCACATCGACGACCCCCTCCACGGCCAGCTCCGCCGGATGACGAGCGATTGGTTCAAACCCGCCAGTATCCGGCGCATGGACGAGCGCCTCGACGCGCTCAGTCGCGAGGCCGTCGGGAAGCTCGAACGCTTCGGGGGACGCTGCGACTTCTCGACCGACGTCGCCCTCGCCTATCCGCTGCAGGTGATCCTCGGCCTGCTCGGCCTCCCGGACGAGGACTACGCCCGAATGCTCCAGCTGACCCAGGAGCTCTTCGGCGCCGAAGACCCCGACCTCCAGCGGGGCGAAATCGACAGCAACGAGCAGCTCCAGGTGATCCTCGATTTCAACCGATACTTCATGGCGCTGACCGAGGAGCGGCGCGCGAACCCGACCGAGGATCTCGCCACGCTGATCGCGAACGGCCGAATCGACGGCGAGCCGCTGCCCGACCTCGAGACGCTCGGCTACTACATCATCGTCGCGACCGCGGGCCACGACACGACGTCCGCGGCGATGGCCGGCGGGATGCAGGCGCTGATCGAACACCCGGACCAGCTCGCGAAGCTGCAGGCGGATCCCGCGCTGCTCCCGAACGCGGTCGAGGAGATGATCCGGTGGACGTCTCCAGTCCGGCACTTCATGCGCACCGCCCAGGAGGACACGGAAGTCCTCGGCCAGAAGATCCGCAAGGGCGACTGGCTCTACCTCTCCTACAAGGGCGCCAACCTCGACCCGAACGTCTTCGACGAACCGCTTCGCTTCGACATCGAGCGGAAGAACGCCCGCGACCAGATCGCCTTCGGCGTCGGTGTCCACTTCTGCCTCGGCGCGACCCTCGCTCGCAACGAGCTGCGCTCGCTCTTCTCGCACGTCCTGCCCCGGATCGCAGAGATCGAGCTCGACGGGACGCCCGCCATGACGAAGACCACCTTCGTCGGCGGGCACAAGACGCTGCCGATCCGGTAC
>JBCCZJ010000310.1:0-6648 GCA_039187915.1 Myxococcota bacterium | reverse complement strand
TCGACGTCGTATTCCGCCAGGTCGAGCGCGTGGAGGCCGCGCGCGTGGGGGCCGGGAAGGTCGATGCGCAGGACCGGTCGGACGGCGTCGTCCCGAACGAGCGTCGCCTGGAGCGATTGATCGACGTCGTCGGCGAGGGACCACCAGAGGCGCGGGATCGCGTCCAGCGTGAGACCGACGTGATCCCGGGGCGCGTGCACGCGGAGGGGCGCCACCGTCGATCCGAGGCGGGTCGGTCCGAACTGCCGCATCCACGAAGCCGATCCGGGCACGGCCGACGGTGCGGCGTAACGCGGCGCCGGCATCTCGACGAGCGCGGCGAGCAGGATCTCTTCCTCGACGTCGTCTTCGTCGCGCTCGGCCGGCGGTGGCGGGGTCGGGGGCGCAGGCTCGGCATCGGCGCGTCGCGCGAGCTGCGTGTCCGGCGCGCGGGGCGGCTCGACGGGGACGTCGTTCGGGGTCGCGGGGAGCGACGGAAGCGGCGGTGCCTCGGAAGGCGCCTCGGACGGTGCCTCGGACGGTGCGAAGGGCTTCGCGAGCGGCGCTTCGGCGAGGCGTTCCTCCGTGGACGGCGCGGGCGCCGGTTCGGACTCGAACGGGGGGGCGTCGTCCGGCGCGGGCGGCGTCTCGGCGAGGACCGGGTTCGCGGCCGGGGCGCCGGGCGCGAGGGCCGGTCCCGCTCCGAGGGTTCTCGCGAGGGCGTAGGCCAGGAAGAGCAGCGCGATGCCGGCGGCGAGCGCGACGAGGCGGAAGCCGCCGCCACGGACGGGATCCGCCGGGGGACCCAGGGGCGCGCCGGGCGCCGGCTCCGCTTCGGCGTCGTTCGCGATCAGGGCGGTCGCTTCGAACCGGCGAAGCAGGGCCAGCTCCGAGGCGCACAGGTCGCAGGCGGCGAGGTGCCTGTCGAGTTCCTCCCGCTCGAGACCGACCGGCACGCGGTCGTCGGCGTAGGCTTCGAGGTCTTCGGCCGCCGGGTGGGCGTCGAGCGGCATCGCGTCGGAGCCGGTCGCGCTCCGCAGCGCCGACTCGAGCGCGGCCCACTCGGCGACGCGCGCCGAACACGCCGCACAGACGGGGTAGTGCGCACGAAACGCGTCGAGCGTCTCGGAAGATTCGCCGAGCAGGAATCCGTCGGCCTCGATCGTCTCCACCCGCCGACAGGTCATCGTCGCTCTCCCGCGTCGTCGGGTCGGATCGGCCGCCGCTCGATCTCCGGTGCGGCGAGGCCGTGCGTCGGCGGCATCGAGCGACGGGCGAAGACGGCAACGCGGTCACGCAGACTCATCCCTTCTCGCCTCCTTCGTCGTCGAGCAGCGCCCGAAGCGAAGCCATGCCCGTGCGCAGCGCCCGCTTGAGGGTGCCGAGCGGAATGCCCGTCGCGTCGGCGCACTCCTGGTACGTCTTGCCTCGAAGGTAGACCTCGGTCACCGCGACGCGCTCGCGCTCGTCGAGGGCCGCGAGCGCCTGCCGCACCGCGAGCCGGAGCTCGAGGGCGCGCTCGCCGATCTCCTGTTCGGGCGGCCAGGCGAGCGGCCCGCTCGACGCGGAGGGCGCATCGCCGTCGCCCGCGAGCGGATCGTGGGGCGCGCGGATCCGCGCGCGTAGCCGGTCGACGAACTTGAAGCGCGCGGTCTGGCGGACGAAGCCGCGGAGCGCCCGGCCGTTCGGAATCCGGCCCTCGCGCCGCGCGGTCGCCGCCGCGACCAGCACCTCCTGGATGATGTCGTCCCAGTCGCCGCGAAAATCCTGCGCGCGCCATTGGTTCAGGTAGCCGGACACGAGGCGGGCCATGCGGGCGTAGGCGAGACGGTCCCCCTCGAGCGCGCGGTCGAGCAGGGCCAGGACGTCGATCTTCGCTCCGGATTGAGGCGCCTCCAGCGTCACGCGACGAGTCTACCCCAAGGCGCCGCCCCCCCGACCTCGCGCGCGACCGGGCATATCGCGCCCGTTCCCCCTCGATTATCATCTCCTCGTCGTGCCCATCGAGGAAGACTCCACAGGAGAGGGGAACGGGCTCTTCGCGGAGCTTCGACGCCGGCGCGTGTTTCGCGTCGCGGGCACCTACGTCGTCGTGGCCTGGGTGCTCATGCAGGCCGGGGAGATCGTCTTCCCGGCCTTCGAGCTGCCCAATCGCGCGCTTCGGCTGCTGATCCTGTTCCTGGTCGCGGGCTTTCCCGTGGTCGTCGTCCTCGCGTGGTTCCTGGACGTGACCCCGGGCGGCGTCCGCCTGACGCGGGGTGGGCCGGCCGAAGCGTCGGACGAGCCCGCGGCGGCGGGCGCTCCGGGGCAGCTCGGGCGCTCCCTCGAGATGCTGCTGCTCGGCTTCGCGATCCCGCTCTTCGCCTTCGCGTCGCTGCTGATCGTCCTGACCTTTCGCGGTGCGGACGCGACGGATCCCGACGACGCGCCGCGCGTCGCCGGGGATGCGGGAGAGCCGAGTCTGGCGGTGCTGCCCTTCGAGGACCTGTCGCTCGCGCCGGAGGAGCGGGACGTCTTCGCCCGCGGCATGCACGAGGAGATCCTCACGCATCTCGCGCGTCTGCCGGGCGTGCGACTGCTGGCGAGCGCGTCGGTGCTCGACGCGGAGGGTCGGGCCCGCCCCCTCGAGGCGCTCGACGCCGAGCTGGCCGTGGATCACGTGCTGCGCGGCACCATCCGACGCAGCCCGGAGCGGGTCCGCGTGAGCGCCCGCTTGATCCACGTGCGGTCCAGGGAGCAGATCTGGGCGAGCGCCTTCGACGCGGACCTCGAGGCGTCCCTCCTCGTGCAGGCGCGGATCGCCGACCAGCTCGCGGAAGCGCTCCGGCTCGAGGTCGCCGCCGATCCGCCGGGTTCGCCTTCGGTCGCCGACGCTTCGATCGATTCGTTGCCGGCCCTCGATGCCTATCTGAAGGCGCGCGACGTCCATCGTCGTGCGACGGCCTCCGACGCGGGCTCGCTGCATCGCGCCCAGATCCTGTACGAAGAAGCGCTCCGCTTCGACGAGGGGCTGGCCCGCGCGTGGCTCCAGCTCGGCATCCTGCACGCGGAGCTCTACTGGTTCGGGCACGATCGATCGGCCGCACGTGCCGCTTTGACCCGCGCCTGCCTCGATCGCGCGCGCGAGGAAGGGGTCGAGCCCGATCGCCTGGCCGTGGGCGAAGGGATCGCCGCCTACTACGTCGATCGGGACTACGGCCGCGCGCTCCTCCACTTCGACGAAGTCGTGCGCGATGCGCCCGGCGACGCGGATGCGCACTTCTACCGGGCGATGGTCCTGCGGCGCTCCGGGACCTTCGCGGCATCGCTCGAGGCCCACGCGCGAGCGCGACAGCTCGATCCGATGAACCCCGGTTCGGAGGACGAGTTCGCCCTGACCCTGATGCTGGCGGGCCGGCTGACCGAGGCGCGGCGGATGCTGGCGGACCTCCTCTCCCGCGATCCGTCTCGGGCGCAGTCCCGAGCGCGTCTCTGGCAGGCGACGCTCGAGCTCGACGGCCGTCCGTCGCGGCTCCTCGACGACGTGATCGAGGCGTCCGCGCTCGTGCCCCCTTCGCTCCGGGGTCCCTGGGTGCTCGAGCTCGGGGTGCTCGCGAACGAGGTCGACCGGGGGCTCGCCGCGCTTCCGCGTGGTGGCGCGGGGGACGGGAGCCAGGACGTCCTCCTGTCGGGCGTCTTCATGGCGGCGGGCGCCGGGGAGCGCGCGCGGCTCGCGGCGGAGGACGCGCGGCGCAAGCTCGATCGCATCCTCCGGGCGCGCCCTGATCGCGTCGACGATCGTGCGGTCCAGCAGTCGCAGGCCTGGATCGAGTTCCGGCTCGGCGACGCCGAGGGCGGACTCGCCCGGATGTCGGCGTTGGTCGAGGCCTTCCCCGTCGAAGCGGACGTGATCGTCGGGGGACCGCTCCTCTGGGATCTGTTGCTGATGCAGCTCGAGGCGAATCGACCCGAGGCGGCGGCCCGGTCGCTCGACCGTCTGGCGGCGCGCGCGGCGCCCGGGAGCATTCCCGGCGGCGGCTACTACCGGCTGGCGCACTGGCCGACCTACGCGGCCGCGAGGGCGGCACCGGTCTTCCAGGCCGCGCTCGTCCGCCACCGCCCCGCATACGCGGAGCGCTGGGGGCGGCCCGGCGCCTAACGCCGCTGGCCCTGTCGAGGGGCCGCTTCCCGTCGGAAAGCGTCCCCCGGGCGCCGATTTCGCGGGTCTCCGCGAGGAAAATCGCGTCGGGGTGATCCATTCCGGGCGGGTGGATCGATCGAGCCTCGGAGAGGCGACGGGCAGGAAGACGACGCGTGCGACGGTTTCGCGTGGTCCGTCGGCCCTTCGAGGCCCGGAGGTGTGCTCAGTGATACGCAACTTCGACGCGTTTTCCGCGAGAATCACCGAAGTCCGCGATCGGGCCGGCGTCTGCCGCGAATCGAGCATGGCTGCGGCGCCGGGGCTCACTAAGATGAACGGGTCGGACTCGCGGCAGCCCATCGGCCGCGCCGCCCGATTCCGGAGAAGAGAAGTCGTGTCGATCCAGAGACTCCCGCTGCGCTCCCTGCTCGTGACCCGGACGCTCTTCGTCCTGGCGTTCGTCGTCACCCTGGCGGGGCGGGCCGCCGCCGAGCCGCCGGTCGTCTACCACGACTTTCTCGGCACGGGGGCCAATCCGGGATATCCCGTCGCGATTCCGAGCGGCACGCTCGACCTCTACCTCGCTCCCGGACCGACCCCCTCCGGCGGCAGCGAGGAGATCTGTCTCGACGGATCCGGCGACGAGATCTGCGGCTTCACGGTCCGGATCGAAGCGCGCGGTACGGGCACGCTCGGCCCCTTCGTGCCGGAGCCGACCTCGGATCTCGTCTTCCATCAGCCTTCGGCGACCGAGCTCCGGATCAATCGCGTGAACGGCACGTCGGGCGACGCCGTCCCGATCCGTCTCGGTACGCTTCCGATCACGCTGCCCGCGGCCACCGACACGGTGATCGTCGCGGGCGGGAGCGAGGCCGTCGGCGCCTCCCTCCAACTCGTCGAGATCCGGGACAACGGGCCGATCGCCGCGCCCGAGCCGGGCTTCGGGGTCGCCCTGTGGATCGGCGTGCTCGGTCTGCTGCTCTCTCGTGCGCGGCCGGGTCCGCGATCGAGGCGGGTCGGCGCGGGTGCGTTCGGTCTCGTCGTGCTCGTCTCCGTCGCCGGCCCAGCGCCCGCGCAGGTCCAGGTCTTCACCGACTTCGAGACCTGGAGCGACTCGAGCGTCGTCGTCGAGTTCGACACGGAGGCCGCGAACATCCTGCTGGCCGACGAGGTGACGGTCACGCCGAGCGGCAACACCGTCGTCGGCACGCCCAACCTGACCTTCGATCGCGAGAACACGGGCCTCGAGTGGAGCTTCACGCTCGAGTCGCCCACGGCGTTCACCTACAACGACAACGAAGGACCCGGGGTCTTCCGGTCGGGAGCGCTCTCGCCGGGCGACGTGAACAACGGCGAAGACGACGACGTCTTCATCGAGATCCTCGAGGGCCCGCCGCTCTTCGGGATCGCTTTCGAGATCGTCGATTCGCAGGTCGCCGCCGGCACGGAGTTCATCCGCGTCTACGGTCCCGTCGCGGGCACCGGCGACAGCAACCTGCTCTTCACCTACGAGGTCCCTGAGCATGGCCTCTCGGCGTGGCAGAACCGCTTCTACGGGATCCGGTCCACCGTCCCGATCGCGCGCGTCGAGTACGACGAAGACGTCGGCGGGGACGACGTGGCCTTTCGCGACGTCGTCTTCCTGGAGACGTCGTGCGCCGATCAATGGGCGGACGCGGTCGAGTCGTATTCGCCGGTCATCATCAACGGTCAGCCGGTCAGCGCGGCGCGGAACCCGCAGACCGCCGTCGGCCCACGCACGCCAGGCTCCGGCGTTTCGCTCGGCGTTGGCGGGGAGATCGTCCTCGCGTTCCAGGACAATGTGTTGACGGGGAGCGGTGACGCCGCGCCCGACCTCCGGATCTTCGAGTTCGGCGCCGACATCGAGGATACTTTCGTCGAGGTCAGCGCTGATGGATCCACCTGGTTCTCGCTTGGCAAGATCGAGGGATCGACGAGCGACGTCGACTTGGATGCCTTCGGATTCGGGGTCGAAGACGAGTTCACTCTGGTTCGCCTGACCGACGATCCGGATGAAGGTACGACGAGCGGTTCGTCCGTCGGCGCCGACATCGAAGGCATCTTCGCCCTGAGCGGTCGACTGATTCCCCGGGACCAGGATTTCGACGGCATCTGCGACGATATCGACAACTGTCCCGCGATCGCGAACGCGAGCCAGGCCGATCGGGACGGTGACGGCCTCGGGAACTTCTGCGACAACTGCTCTTTCACGGCGAATCCGGGCCAGGAAGACGAGAACCTGGACGGGCAGGGCGACGTCTGCGAAGACGTCTTCGTTCGCGCCATCGGCAGCGATCAGCCGAACCCCGACTTCGTCCTCCAGGCCTCCTGCGGATACCCCGCCCAGGAGATCAACGTCGCGCTCCGGCTGCCCTTCGGCGTCGACCCGCTGACCGTGGACTTCGGCGGGGGGTGCGACGCGCCGCCGGCGCCGCCCGCGGGCGTGACGCCGGGTCTCGGCTGCACGCCGAACGTGGATCTGGGGCCGACGGTGGACGCCGCGAACTCCGGTGCCTACGGGCCGGGGC
>JBCCZJ010000309.1:0-6649 GCA_039187915.1 Myxococcota bacterium | reverse complement strand
GAGCGATCGCCCAGAGCGCGGCGCCCTCGGCGCGGCCCTTCGGCAGCGCGTGCCCGATCGCACGGTAGAGTGCGGCCGGCGCGCTGCCCATGAAGTGCGGATCCGCGGCGACGAGCTCGAAGAAGCGCGCGCGGAACGCGGCGCGGCCTTCCTGCCAGGCGGCGGCCAGCGCGTCGACGTTCTCCTTCCGCAGGGTGCCCAGCGCCTCGGCGAGACGCGCGTGCAGCTCCGGCTCCGAGAAGAGCCCCTCCGGCGGATCCATCACGGCCGTCCGCAGGTGGAAGTAGTTCTTCGGGAACTCGAAGTTGAAGAACGTGGCCTCCGCCTTCTCGAACTGGGTGGCGACGGGCAGCACGTAGTCCGCCATCCGCGCGGTCTCCGTCATCGCCACGTCGACCACGACGACGAAGTCGAGGGCCTCGAACGCCTCTCGCATCCGCTGCGTGTCCGCGAGGGAGTGGACCGGGTTGGCCGCCTCGACGAAGGCGCCGCGCAGGCGGTTCGGATGGTCGCTCAGGATCTCGTCCGGGATGCGATTGCAGGCGACGAGGCCGTTGATGATCTTGGTCCCCGTGACGGGCGCCGTCTCCCCCTTGTCGGGGCCCGCGCGCAGGACCTGCTGCAGCGCGCTCACGGGGTATTTCGAGCCCTTCACGCCGTAGTTCCCGGTCCCGAAGGCGATCAGGTAATGGAGGTAGCTGACGAGGGTCGAGTTGCGGTTCATCTGGACGCCGAGGTCCTCGAACATCGCGACGCTCCGCGCGTTCGCGATCACTCGCGCGGCCTCGCGCACCTGTTCCTCGGGACAGCCCGCCTCGTGGCAGTACTGCCCGATCGGGAGCGACTCGAAGTGCGGGAGCACCTGCTCGAGGTTCTGGCCGTGGGCGGCGATGAAGTCCTCCGCGAGCAGGCCCTCCTGGACGATGACCGCGAAGAGGGCCGCCAGCAGCCACGCGTCGCCGGCGGGCTTCACCTGGAGATGGATGTCGGCCATGTCCGCCGTCTCCGTCCGGCGCGGGTCGATCACGATCATCTTCCGGTTCGGGTCCTTGGCGAGCGCGCGCAGCGTGACCCGGGCGCGGGGCAGACTGTGCGAGAACCAGGGGTTCTTGCCGATGAAGACGCCGACCTCGCAGTGCTCGAAGTCGGCGCGACACAGCGTCCCGATCATCTTCCCGAGGACGAAGGCTTCGCCGGTCTTCTCCTGCGCGAGCGCGTTCGAGGAGTACCGCATGCCGAGGGCGGCGCGGGTCGAGCGCGAATAGCCGCCCGGCAGGTGATTGCCCTGCCCTCCGCCGCCGTAGTAGAGGATCTTGTCGCCGCCGTGTTCGTCGCGAATCGCGGCGAAGCCCGCGGCGACCTCGCGGATCGCGGTCTCCCAGTCGATCTCTTCGTAGCGGCCGTCGGCCCGGCGGCGGAGCGGCTTCGTCAGTCGGCCCGCGTCGTTCTGGTAGAAGTCGAGGCGCGACGGCTTCTCGCAGGCGTAGCCCTCGGAGGCCGGGTGGGCCTTGTCGCCGCGGACCTTGACCAGCCGCCGGCCGTCTTCTCCGCCGAGTTGGACCTCGAGGCCGCAATTGCATTCACACAAGATGCAGGCCGTCGGTTTCCATTCCGGGACGGCGGGAGACGAGAGGTCGGTCGAAGCGGCCATGGGATTCCTCCGAGTCGGGCTTTTCGACAAGGTGCGGAATTTGGTCTCTTAAAGCCACCATTTTGCGAAGCGGGCGCTAGACTCCGAGTCGTGCCGCGGACCTCCTTCGAAGACCTGAACTGCGCGATCGCCCGCAGCCTGGACGCGCTCGGCGACGGCTGGACGATGATGATCATCCGCGACGCCTTCTTCGGCGTGCGTCGCTTCGCCGATTTCGAGCGGAGCCTCGGGATCTCGAAGAACGTCCTGAGCGCCCGCCTGCGCGACCTCGTCGAGCACGGCGTTCTCGAACGGGTCGACGAGGGCGTCCACGGCGAACGCTTCGAATACCGCCTGACCGACAAGGGCGAAGCCCTTCTGCCGGTCCTGACCGCGCTCCGCGAATGGGGCGACGCGTGGGTCTTCGGCGAGGGCAACGAGCCTTACATCGTTCGCGAGCGCTCGACCGGCCTCCGCCCCGCCCCGCTCGTCCTGCGCGGAAGCGATGGCCAGGCGCTCGGCCGTCGCGATCTGCGCGGAGAGGCGGGCCCGGGCGCGGATGCGCGCACGCGCCGACGCTTCGGCGCAGGCAGCCGTCGGGAAGACTGAACGGCCGCTCCGGGCGCAGGCAGCCGTCGGGAAGACTGAACGGCCGCTCCGGGCTCAGCCGACGTCGGGAAGACTGAACGGCCGCTCCGGGCTCAGCCGACGTCGGGAAAACGGATCAGACCGCCGCCGTCGAGCACCCAGGTCTGGCCGGTGATCCAGCGGCCGGTCTCGGCGGCGAGGAAGAGCGTTGCGCCGGCGACGTCCTCGGGCTCGCCGAGGCGGTGGAGCGGGTAGTGTTGGGCGACCTTCTCGCCGCGACCGTCCTCCCACAGGGCGCGCGCGAAGTCGGTCTTCACGAGCCCGGGCGCGAGGCAGTTCACCCGGACCTGCGGCGCCATCTCCGCGGCCAGCTGTTTCGTCATGTGCATCATCGCCGACTTCGTGATGTCGTAGACGCCGAGGATCTTGTTGGTGGAGAGCCCGCCGACGCTCGCGATGTTCACGACCGTGCCGCCGTGCGTCTTCATCCAGGCGTTCCAGACGCGCTGGGTCCAGAAGAGCGGCGCCGTCAGGTTCGTCTCGAACGTCTTGTCCCAGGCGGCGCGCGGCGCCTCGATCGTGGGCCCGGCGTAGGGATTGGTGGCGGCGTTGTTCACGAGTACGTCGATTCGCCCGAAGCGGTCGAGGGTCGCTTGCACGACGCGATCCGCGTCGGCGTCCCGGCCGATGTGTCCCGCTTCGTAGGCCGCGTTCTCGCCGATCGCCTCGGCCGCCTCCTTGCAGCTGTCCTCGGAGCGCGAGGTGATCATGACCTGCGCGCCCGAACGCGCGAAGACCTCCGCGATGCTCCTGCCGATCCCGCGCGAGCCGCCCGTGACGATCGCGACCTTCCCGTCGAGTCGAATGTCCATGACGTGGCACGGTAGCCAGCGCCCCATGGCCGCGCTGGGACGCCGAGTTTCGGGCGGGCCACGGCGGGCGTAGACTCCGCGCCGGATCATCGAGGAGTCGAGCCATGCCCCATCGTGTCGTCCAGTGGACCACCGGCAACGTCGGACGTCGATCCGTGCGCGCCATCGCCGCCCATCCCGAGCTCGAGCTCGTCGGTTGCTATGCCTGGGGCGAAGACAAGGTCGGCCAGGACGTGGGCACGCTCGCCGGGATCGAGCCGCTCGGCATCACGGCCACGAACGACGTCGAAGCGCTCCTCACCCTCGCCCCGGATTGCGTCTCCTACAACCCGCTTTGGCCCGACGTCGACTTGATGTGTCGCCTGCTCGAAAACGGGATCCACGTCGCGACGACCGCCGCCTTCATCACGGGCCACGGCCTGGGCGGCGACGCGCGCACCCGGATCGCCCGCGCCTGCGAGAAGGGACGCGCCGCGATCTTCGGTTCGGGGATGAACCCGGGCTTCGCGAACCTCCTCGGACTCGTCTCCGCCGGCATCTGCGATCGCGTCGACAAGATCACCGTGACCGAGTCCGTCGACGCGACCGGCTACGCCTCCGCCGAGACGCAGCAGAGCGTCGGCTTCGGCCATCCGATCACCCATCCGGACCTCCACGCCATGGTCGAGAAGGGCACGGCGGTCTTCGGCGACGGCGTCTACATGATGGCCGACGCGCTCGGGGTCGACCTCGACGAAGTCCGCTGCGAGTCCGCCTTCGCCGCCGCGACCGAAGACCACGACCTGGGCTTCATGCGGATCGACGAAGGCTGCGTCGCCGGGGTGAAGGCGAGCTGGCACGGACGCGTCGCCGATCGCTCGATGATCGAGCTGCGCGTGCTCTGGAAGATGGGCCAGCACATGGAGCCCGACTGGCCTCTCGAACACGGCTACCTCGTGCGCGTCGAAGGCCAGCCCGAGGTCCGCACGAAGCTCGAGATCCGCCCGCCGAAGGACTTCGAGGCGAAGAGCTTCGAGGATTTCATGCAGCTCGGGATGATCATCACGGCGATGCCGGCGATCAACGCGATCCCGCATCTCTGCTCGGGTACGCTGACGGGGATCCGGGGCTACGCGGACCTACCGCTCCTCACGAGCGCCGGGCTCGTGCCCCGCTAGATCGCGGCCTGCCCTTCGCTCCGGACCCGCTCGAGGAACGCGGCGACCGCCAGCACGGCGTGCTCCGTGCGCGGTGATTGGAAGATCTCGAACGCGTGCTGGGCGCCTTCGAGCTCGGCGAAGAGCACGGGCGCATTGCTCTTCTCGCGCAGCGCATCGACGAAGGTGACGGCCTCCTCGGCCATCACGAGGCTGTCGTGGGCGCCCTGGATCACGAAGAAGGGCGGGGCCTCCGCGTGGACCCGGACGATCGGGCAGACGGAGTCCCAGAGCTCGGGATTCTCCTCCGGCGTGCACTTGAAGACCAGCGGACCGAGCGCGTCGGCCATCTTCCCGAGCTTGCGGTCGCCGGCGCGATCGAGCAGGTCGAAGACGCCGTAGAACGGGACCGCCGCCGCGAGACGCGTATCGACCTGCTCGAAGCCGGGCTGGAAGCGGGGGTCGTTGGCCGTCAGCGCCGCGAGCGAGGAGAGATGGCCGCCGGCGGAGCCGCCCGTGATGCAGACGAAGTCCGGGTCCCCGCCGTACTCGGCGATGTGCTCGCGGATCCAGGCGATCGAGCGCTTCACGTCGACGATGTGATCCGGCATCGTCCCCTTCGGGCTCAGCCGATAGTTGATCGCCACGCAGATCCAGCCGCGTGAGGCCATCTCGCGCATGAGCGGTCGGCCCTGCTCGCGCTTGTCTCCGATCACCCAGGCGCCGCCGTGGACCTGGAGCAGGACCGGCCGGCGATCCCCCGCGCGGGCCGCCTCGGGAAGCACGAGGTCGAGCAGGTTGCGCCCGCCCTTGTCGCCCGGCAGCGACGCGCCGTAAGCGATGTCGTGGATCCGCTTCACGTCGGGATGACCGAAGGCGAAGGGATTCGGGAAGCCGTGGAAGACCGAGACGCCGCGGTCGACGGAGAGTCCCGCTGGCGCGAGCGCGTCGGCGAAGGTCCGGCCCGCGTCGACGCTGCGTCGGTGGGCCGCGAGCAGCAGCCCCCACGAGGCCAGCAGCGCGAGGAGACCGAGCGGGCCGCCGGTCTCCGAGAGTGCGCCGTTCGCGACGAACGCCGCCGTCGCCGTGGCTTCGACCACCAGGGTCCAGAGCACCAGTTCGCCCCGCAGCCAACCGAGGAAGAACGTCGGGACCAGGAGCGCGCCCACGAGGCGGATGCGCGAATAGACGGTCGACGAGAGCACCAGGCTGAGGAGCGAGAAGACCAGGAAGGCGGCGGAGGCGGTCATGGAGGCGGATCCTCGAGCGGTTCGGTTCGTCCGGAAACCGCTTCGGACGGATCCAGAATCGACTTCAGGAAACGGGCGGCAAATCCCCGTATTGGATCAGGAAAATAGCTTCGGAGTGGCCCGGCGTGGGATCGGTCCGCTAGTAGATCGCGATGCAGCGGACTTCGATCGACCATCGCGGTCGCGCCGTCGCCATCGTCTCCGGATCGAAATACGCGGTGTGGAAGCTGAACGTGCACGGCTCGTCCGGCGCCTCGGCGTCGCCCTTCGCGCCTTCGCTGCGCGCGAGCGGCCCGGCCGAGTCCCATTGCTTGATCAAGAGCGCCTCGTCCCGCTCGAGTCCCGGGTACGTATACCAGGCGTGTCGCGGCGCCCACTTCGACCAGTAGTTCTCGCCGATCCGGTCGCTGTAGTGGAGCTCGAAGACGGCGAGGTCCGGCGGCTCGACCGAGTCCGCGGCGCACAACACGAGCGGATCGGACTCGACCGGGGCGTCGTCGATGTTCCGCCAGACGTTGATGAACGCGTAGCGGCCCTCGGCGATCGCGTGTTCGGCGTCGGCCTCGGGGATCAGCGTCTCCCCGGGCGCGAGGAGCGGCGCGTAGGTGTCGTTCGAGCCCGGAGGCCGTGCCAGCTGGCGGAGCCGGTCGGGCGCGCTCGTCAGCGTATAGTCCCCGTGGACGACGCGCGCAGGGCCCTGCACTTCCTGCCCGCCGTCGATGCGCTCCTTCGAGGCCTTGCCGGCTGCCGAGCGCACGTTGTGGTCGAAGGCGTAGACCTGCGCCGCGCCCGTGGCCTCGCGGATCAAGGCCGCGCAGTCCGCGTAGTACGCCGTGACCACGGGCTCGTCCTTCAGGAAGTCGAACGCAGGGTCGGCCAGCGGATGCACGCGGACCTCGAAACCGTGGCGCGCGAGGGAGCAGCCTGCGGCCCGTCCGTCATGGAGCTCGACCTCGCGCTTTTCGAAGGTCACGCCCTCGAAGCCCGAGTCGCTGCCGTCGAGATCGCGACGCAGCAGGAGCTTGCCCGTCCGACGGAGCGAGCTCTCGATCGAGGCGTCGAGGTAGTTGAGCGTGGCCAGCGTCATCGCGTGTCCCCCCTTCGTCCGGGCGCGGCCGGAGAGTAGGCCAGCCCCCGACGGGCGTCCCGGCGGCTCCCCCTCCGCGGGCGGCT
>JBCCZJ010000308.1:0-6666 GCA_039187915.1 Myxococcota bacterium | reverse complement strand
GCGGGCGACGCCTCCGTCGGCGACGGCGGTGCCGGTCTCGGCGGCCGCCGAAAGAAAATCGAGATCGGTCGCGAGGCAGGTGAACGAGCAGCCGTCGCCCTGGACGAAGAGTTCCCGCGACGGATAGAAGAAGACGCTCCGGTCCGCCCCGTCGCTCGAGACGATCCGGAGATCGCTGCCCTCTTCCTTGGTCTCGCGGACGTCCTGGATGCTCTGCAGCACTTCGTCGACGAGGAGGACCGGGTTCTGCAACAGATCGACGACCTCGATCATCTGGGCCTCGAGGGAGAGCGCGCGCGTCCGCTCTTCGAACGCGCGCAGCGCGATCGTCGGCGACTCGATCCGTTCATCCTCCAGGTCCGCAACCATGCCCGAAGTCCCTGCCTCCAATGAAGAAAGACGGCGTCTTCATCGGTCGACCCGGTCGCCGGGATGAGCCGGCGCCGATTCCGAGCGACGTCACCCGGCGACGCCGCACCGCGCGCGCAACCGGTCGGCAAGGCGCCGGCAGGGAGCCCGCCAGACGAAGAGCGATTCCGCCCGCGCGCGACGTCACGCGGCAGGCCCCGGCCCGCTCGCCCTGCGCCGCGGCTAGCGCGGAGCGAGATCCCGCATCGCCTGGCGCTGATCGTCGGCGTAGAGGATCGCGAGCGCCGGCGTGGTCACGCCCGCTTCGCGGTAGCGCTCGATGTGCTCGCGGCACTCCTCGGGCGATCCGTGGATCACGAGATCGTCCACGACTTCGTCGGGGATGGCTTCGAGCGCGGCCTTCCGGTCGCCCGCCTTCCAGGCATCCCACATGCCCTTCAGCGACTCGCCGCGACCGAGCCACTCGTGGAAGGCCGCATAGACCGGCACGTTCAGATAGGCCGCAGCGCCCCGCCGCGCGATGGCCCGGGCCTTGTCGCGATCCGCCGTCGGGATCACGAAGAGCCGCGCCACGATTTCCTTGCCGGGCCCGCCTTCGTGGACGAAGGGCGCGACCGTCTTCACGTCCTCCGCGGAGAGCCAGTTGAGGATCGCGCCGTCGCCCACCTTGCCGGCCAGCTTGAGCATGCCCTGACGAAGCGCAGCGATCAGGATGGGCGGCTGCGGATCCGGAGGCGGCATCTGGAGCCGGAAGCCCTTCACGTCGAAGGAATCGAAGGTCTCCGTGATCTTCTCGCCGGCGAGGGCCGCGCGCATGAACTTCACCGTGTCCCGCGTCCGCTTGTAGGGCTCCTCGAAAGGAATGCCGTTCCAGTTTTCGACGATCACGTTCGAGGACGTGCCCACGCCCATCACGAAGCGGCCCGGCGCCGCCTCCGCGAGGCTCGCCGCGCTCTGGGCGAGGAGCGCCGGCCCCCGCGTGAAGGCGGGGATGATCGCGATCCCGAGGCGCATGGAGGGCGCCCACGCGGCTGCGAGCGCGAGCGGCGTGAAGCCGTCGTGGCCGCCTGCTTCCGAAGACCACAGATCGGTGTAGCCGAGGTCCGCGAGCTCCTTGATCCAGTCTTCGTGCTGGTGGAGGGGCACTCCACCGATCGGGAGGGACATGCCGAATCGCTTCATCACGCGTCCTCTTTTCTATGCTTCTTCTGCTTGTTCTTCTTCTTGCCCGGAGCGGGTTGGCTGGCGCCCTTCGCCCCCCCGCCCTTCGCGACCTTCGCCCAGGTGTCCCGCAGCGTCGCCGTGCGGTTCAGGACGAGCGCGCCCGAGGCGCTGTCGGGGTCGACGCAGTAGTAGCCGAGCCGCTCCAGCTGGAAGCGATCGCCGGCCTGCGCCTCGGCCATCGACGGCTCGAGCTTCGCGCCCGCGCGCACGCGGAGCGAGTGCGGGTTGAGCGCCGCCTCGAGCCCGCCCTCTCCGTCGAGGTCCGGCTCTTCTTCGAGGAAGAGCGTCTCGTAGTCACGCACTTCGGCATCGATCGCGTGGCGGGCGCTGACCCAATGGAGCGTGCCCTTCACCTTGCGCCCGTCCGGCGCGTCCCCACCCCGGGTCGCCGGATCGTAGGTGCAGCGCAGCTCGACGACTTCGCCCGCGTCGTCCTTCACGACCTCGGTGCAGGTCACGAAGTAAGCGGCCCGGAGACGCACCTCGCGCCCGGGCGCGAGTCGGAAGAATTTCTTGGGGGGATCCTCCAGGAAGTCCTCGCGCTCGATGTAGAGCTCGCGACTGAAGGGCACCTCGCGCTTGCCGGCGCTCTCGTCCTCGGGATTGTTGATCGCCTCGAGGAACTCCTCCTGATCTTCGGGGTAGTTCTCGATCACCACCTTGAGGGGATCGACCACGCCCATCCGGCGCGGGACCTCCTTGTTCAGGACCTGCCGCACGTGGAACTCGAGGTTCGAGAGCTCGATCAGCTTCGGGCTCTTGCCCACGCCGACCGCCTTGCAGAACGATCGGATCCCCGCCGACGGGTACCCGCGCCGCCGCATGGCGACGAGGGTCGGCATGCGCGGATCGTCCCAGCCCCGGACGTGCCCCCCTTCGACGAGACGTCGAAGCGCGCGCTTGCTGGTGATCGTGTGGGAGACGTTCAGGCGCGCGAACTCGATCTGCCGCGGCCGCGAAGGCGTCTCGACCTGATCGAGGAACCAGTCGTAGAGGGGCCGGTGATCCTGGAACTCGAGGGAGCAGAGCGAGTGCGTCACGCCCTCGAGCGCGTCGGAGTAGCCGTGGGCGAAGTCGTACATCGGATAGATGCACCAGGCGTCGCCCGTGCGATGATGATCCTTCTTCTGGATGCGGTAGAGGATCGGATCGCGCAGCGCCACGACCGGCGCCGCCATGTCGATCTTGGCCCGCAGCACCTTCTCGCCGTCCTCGAATTCGCCCGCCCGCATGCGCGCGAAGAGATCGAGGTTCTCCTCGACGCTCCGCTCGCGGAAGGGGCTCGGCGTGCCCGGCTCGGTGAGCGATCCCTGGTGGGCGCGGATCTCGTCGGCGCTCTGGTCGTCGACGAAGGCCTTGCCCTGCTCGATCAGCGAGACCGCGTAGCCGTGAAGCGTTTCGAAGTAATCGGACGTGAAATGGAGGTGATCGCCCCAATCGAATCCGAGCCAGCGGACGTCGTCCATGATCCCGTCGACGTATTCCGTTTCTTCGGTCGAAGGATTGGTGTCGTCGAAGCGCAGGTGACAGCGACTGTCCGGGTTCTCCGCCGCCACACCGAAGTCGAGACAGATCGCCATCGCGTGCCCGACGTGGAGGTAGCCGTTCGGCTCGGGCGGAAAGCGGGTCACGACCCGGTCGTGTTTCCCGCTCGCCAGATCCTCGGCGATGATCGTCCGGATGAAGTCGAGGCCACTGGTCTCGGCTCCACCATTCTCGTTCGCGTCGTCCGCGGACACCCTGTGCACCCCTTCATCGGGCGCCTCGGGGGGCGAGGCACCGCCGGCCGGGAGTCTCGCATGAGTCGCGCCCCCGGCAAAGGCCGCGGGCTTCACCGCACTCGGGGTTTCGACCGAGGCCAGGGGGCCGGGCTGCTATGGTTCGGCGCGCGCGGAAGAGCGCTGCCCGCGGCTCGCGCCAGGAGTCTCCGACCTCATGCCCGCTTCCCAGCCCCCGATGCGTTTTCTGAACGAAGCCCTGATCGAGCGGATTCGCGAACGATTCGGCACGCCGGTCTACGTCTACGACCAGGCGACCCTCGAGCAGGCGGCGCGGGAAGTCGCCGCCTTTCCAGCGCCCTGCTCGCTCGTCGGTCGCTACGCGATGAAGGCCCTGCCGAATCGGTCGGTGCTGAAGATCTTCGACGCCGCCGGCCTCCACGTCGACGCGAGCTCCGGATTCGAGGCCGAGCGCGCCCTCGCCGCCGGAATCGCTCCCGAGCGCATCCAGATCACCGCACAGGAGATCCCCAAGGACCTGAAGGGCCTCGTCCAGCGCGGCGTCCTCTACAACGCCTGTTCGATCCACCAGCTCCGGACCTTCGGCGAACTCTTCCCGGGCGGATCGCTCTCCGTACGCGTGAACCCGGGCCTGGGCTCCGGCCACAACAACCGCACGAACGTGGGGGGGCCGTCTTCGTCGTTCGGCATCTGGCACGCCAAGATCGACGAAGTCCTCGCGATCGCCGCCGAGTGCGACCTCACGATCACCGGTGTCCACAGCCACATCGGCTCCGGCGGCGACCCGGAAGTCTGGAAGCGCTGCGCAGAGCTGACCCTCGCGATCGCGCGGCGCCTCCCCCACCTCGACCGTCTCTCTTTGGGCGGCGGCTTCAAGGTCGCGCGCCTGCCCGGCGAGACGAGCGCGGATCTCCAGGAGATCGGCCGCTACCTCGGCGAGGACCTCGCGAACTTCGTGGCCGGTCGCGGCGACGCCTTCCAGCTCGAGATCGAGCCCGGGACGTATCTCGTCGCCAACGCCGGCGCGATTCTCGCCGAGATCATGGACGTCGTGGACACCCACACGCCCGCGAGCGACGACGGCCCCGCCGAGGCCGGCATGGACTTCCTCAAGGTCGACACCGGCATGACCGAGCTGCTGCGCCCTTCGCTCTACGGCGCGCAGCATCCGATCCACGTCGTGCCGCACGGACGCGACGCCTCGGAAGAGGAGGTGGAATACGTGATCGCCGGTCACTGCTGCGAGTCCGGCGACATCCTGACGCCCGCCCCCGGTGATCCGGAGGGCCTCGCGCCGAGGAAGCTCCCGCGGGCCTCGATCGGCGACACGCTGGTCATCGAAGGCGCCGGCGCCTACGCCGCGGGCATGAACGCGAAGAACTACAACGCGTTCCCCGAAGCGGCGGAGGTCCTGATCGACCTCGACGGCGAACCGCGCCTCGTGCGCGAGCGGCAGACGCTCGAACAGGCGCTCCAGAACGAAGTCTGAGGCGAAAAGGCGGGGCGAAGGGCGGAGAGGCAAAGAGGCGAAGAGGGATCGACGCCGGCCTGCGGTCCGGGTCCGAGCTCCGCGCTAGCCCCGCTTCTGCTTGCGCTGGCGAAAGCCCTTGCGGGCCGGCTGCCCCTGGGCGGCGCGGTACTGGGCCGGCGGTTTCTCGAGCTGGAGGCCGAACCACGGCATTCCGAAGCGCTTCATGTTGAGCTTCTTGCCGTTGCGGAGCCGATCGAGGTTCTCCTGCGTCGATTCGTTGCTCTTCTCGATCTTCTCGGCGGCGAGGAGCTTGTCCATCGCCTTGTCCTTGTCGCCGTCCTTGAGCGCCATCCACGCGTAGACGTGGTAGGGCATGATCTGCTTCTTGGCGGCGGTGATGCAGGTGTCGAGCGCTTCGTACGCCTTGTCCTTGCGGCCCTTCCGGTAGCTGAGCGCTGCCAGGGCCATCTGCGCCTCGGTCGCGCGATAGCCGGACTGGGGCAGATGCGCCTCCGCGCGCGCCTCGTCGCCGCTCGCGTACGCGAGCAGCCCGATCTGCGCGTGGATCTGTCCCTTCAGCAGAATCTGCCACTTCGAGAGCGGCATCAGTTCCTCGAGGGTCTGGATCGCGAGTGACGTCTGGCCGGATTGGATCTGGCGCTGGACGTCCATGAAGGCAGGCTCGACCCGCTTCGCCATCACCCTCGAGATCACGACGAAGCTCACGAGCGAGACGAGCACGAAGAGCACGATCCCCATCTGCCACGTCTTCCAGAGCGCGAGCGCCGTCCAGATGCCGCCGCTGGCCGCGCCGATCAGGAGTGCGATGAGGATCGTGTACATGGGTCCGGGATTCCTGGCAGGGGCTCCGAGACGCGCCCGGGGGCCGGGACGGAGCGGCCGGAGCCTAGCGGATCGGGCTCGGACCGGGCAGCGGGCCGCCTCCCCGCACCCGAAACGCCGACGCCGCCCTCCGCACGGGGCGGAGAGCGGCGTTCAGATCGGCTCAGACCTTCCTTCAGAACTTGTAGGTCAACCCCACGTTCGTTCGCGTGAGCAGCTCGTTGGTGTCGGCAGGCACCGTGTTCTGGTACTCGAGCAAAAAGCTCAATCGAAGCGACCACACCTCGGACAGAGGCACCGCGCCGATCAACTCTGTCGCCGCTACCCACGCATCGGTCGCGTTCGCTGGGACCTTGAAGGAGCCGGTGTGCGTGAATTCGACTCGGCCATCGAAAAAGAGCTCCTTGAACTCGAAAGCGGCCACGATGTCCGCAAAATGGTCCTCGTCGAAGTTGTCGCCGTCACCTGTCGAAGGCGACTCGAAGAGTTCGAAGCGGTAGCCGACGCCCGCCGAAATATCGAAGTGACGCTTCGCAACATCGTCCCCTTTCCAGAGCCGTAGGCCGGGTCCGGTCGACAAGGCCGTTCGGACTTGCCGATTCTGAACGCTGTCCCGTGACAGCTCCGACCGGGAGTCCCAGAAGAAGTCCTCGGTAATGATCCGCTTCCAGTCGGCAAAAAGCGCCTGAGAGTTCTGGGTGATCCGATCCTTCTCGGCGTCCTGCGTACCACGAGTCTGACCGTAATTCGCGTTGAATCGAAGACCGATCTCGTCCGTCGACGTGTTCCGATTTCCCTCGGCATCGACCTGACCGTTGATCGTGTCGTTCGTCCCCGTTTGCGCAGTCAGCGACGCGGACAGACTGCCTTCCCACTCTCCTTCGTTTTCGGCTTCGGCCTGGCCCGCCGCGATGCAGACCGCGATGGCGGCAATCATCCAGAGTCGCTGAATCTTCATTAACCACTCCCCCTCGTCGGCCCTGGCGGATCCGCGTTGGGCCGGATGTACGAAGCGCCGCG
>JBCCZJ010000307.1:0-6675 GCA_039187915.1 Myxococcota bacterium | reverse complement strand
GCCGCACTCTGGATCGAGCAGACGACGGTCTTCTGGCAGGAGTGGGTGACCCAGCTCCGGGACGACCACGAGAAGGGCCGACTGATGGAGGCCGCGCCCTTCGTGGGCGGCGCCGACGACATCGTCTACGGCAACGACTGGTGGTCCCTGGACCCCGGCGAAGCCATGATCGTCGAGTTCGCCGTCCCGGACGCGCGCTACTGGCAGATCCAGCTCTGCGACGTGTGGTTCCGGACGATGGACTGGGCGACCCACCAGACCGGCCTCAACCATACCCAGCCGTACGTCCATCCGGACGGGCGCGCGCGCTTCGTGTTCTCCGCCGAGGACCCCGGGATCCAGAACTGGATCGACACGATGGGGACGCGGGAGGGCATGATCCAGTATCGCTACATCTGGTCGAAGGACCGGCCGCCGCCGTCCGTCACGCTCTGTCCCTTCTCCGACCTCGCGACGCATCTTCCGGCGGATACGCCTCGCTTCGACCCATCCGCCCGCCGCGCGCAGCTCGCGATCCGCCATCGCCACGTGGCGCGGCGCGAACCCGTGACCTGACGCGAACCCATGACCTGACGGGAACCCGAGACCTGACGCGATCCCGAGACCGAACGCCCCATCGAGGAGACCGACATGCGTGGATGGCAGACCGTGAAGCCGGGCAACCCGGAGGACGCCCTCGCGTTCCAGACCGATCTTCCCGCGCCGACGCCGCGCGACGACACGGTCCTCGTCGAGGTCCTCGCCGCCGGCATGGGCCTCCCCGACGTCTTCATGTGTCAGGGCAGCTACGCGATGACGCCGCCGCTCCCGTTCACCCAGGGCCAGGAGGTCGTCGGACGCGTGATCGGTTGGGGCGACGCGGTCGAGGGGCGGAACGTCGGGGACCGCGTGATGGCCGTGACGAGCTTCTTCACCGGCCAGGGCAGCTACGCCGAGCAGGCCCTCGCGCTCGACGACTTCTGCCTGCCGGTTCCGGACGGCATGACCGATGCCGAGGGCGCCGCGTTCCTGATCCCCATGCACACGGCCTACCTCGGCCTCGAGACGAGGGCTCGGCTCCAGCCGGGCGAGACGCTGCTCGTACTCGGCGGCGCCGGGGGGACCGGGACGGCCGCGGTCCAGATCGGCAAGGCGCTCGGGGCCCGGGTGATCGCGACGGTCGCCGGCGCGGACAAGGTCGAGTACTGCCGGGCGCTCGGTGCCGACCACGTGATCGATCGCGAGCAGGAGGACATCACGGAGGCGGTGCGAGCCGCGACCGACGGCCGCGGCGCCGACTGCGTCTACGACCCGGTCGGCGGGCCGGCCTACACGGCCGCGAGCAAGTGCGTCGCCCACGAAGGCCGCATCTGCCTGATCGGCTTCGCGAGCGGACAGTGGGGCCCGGTCGATCCCGCCCACATGGTGTACCAGAACTACAGCGTCGTCGGCGTGATCCCGTCGAACTACGGCCGCGACTACAAGGAAGCGGTCCAGGACAAGCTGCTCGCATGGTGGCGCGAGGGACGCCTCTCGGTCCGCGTGGAGGAGATGGTGCCCTTCGACCGGCTTCCCCAGGCCCTCGAGCGACTCGGCGCGAGCCAGGTCCAGGGCAAGCTCGTCCTCGGGGTCCACCCCGACGCGACGGCGCCGTAGACGGGGCCGGCGAGGGTGACGAAGCAGGAACGAAGCGGACCGCTCGCGGGCATCCGGGTCCTCGACCTCACGAGCGTGGTCTCGGGACCGATGTGCACCCAGCAGTTGGGAGACCTCGGCGCCGACGTGGTGAAGCTCGAGTCGCCGGGTGGAGACCAGACCCGCTACTCCGGCGCGCCCTTCAAGGAGCCGCTCTTCTCGGCGATGCATACCCAGATGAACCGCAACAAGCGGAGTCTGGTCGTGGATCTGAAGAGCGACGACGGCCGAGATCTCGTCCTCGACGTGATCGATCGCTTCGACGTGCTGGTGGAGAATTTCCGGCCCGCCGTCATGGGCCGACTCGGGCTCGACTACGCGACGCTGGCCGAACGCCACCCGGGGCTCGTATTCTGCTCGATCAACGGGTTCGGGAGCGACGGCCCCTACGCCGCCCTGCCCGCCTACGATCAGCTGATGCAGGGGCTCGTCGGCGTCATGCCGGCGCAGGGCGGCGACGGGCCGCCCCAGCCGGTCAACGGTCCGATCGCCGACAAGACGACCGCCGTGACCGCCGTCCAGGCGATCCTCGCGGCGCTCTTCGAGCGGGAGCGTGATCGCGACGGCCGCGGGCAGCACGTCGAGGTCGCGATGATCGACGCCTATGCGGCTTTCGCGCTGCCCGACCCGATGACACCGCGCGCGTTTCCACCGGAGGTCCTCGAGACCGCCATGTCCCAGGCGTTCTTCTCTGCCTGGGAGACCGCCGACGGTCACGTCGTCGGCCTGATCATCCAGGATCATCAGTTCGCGGCCCTGTGTCGCGTGATCGATCGTCCCGATCTCGCCGAGGACGATCGCTTCCGCGAGATGGGCACCCGGCTCTCCCATTACATCGAGCTCGTGGGCCTCCTGAAGGCCGAGGTCCGGAAGTGGCGGAGCGCCGAGTTCGTCGCGCGGTCCCGGGAGGAAGGTGCGACGTTCGGTCCGGTGAACGACCTGGACGGCTTCCAGGCGGACCCCCACGTGCGCCATCGGGAGACGGTGCGCGTCCTCGAAGACGAGCGCTTCGGTCCGACGCAGTACCTGGCGCCGCCCTGGCGCTTCGCGCGGACGCCTGCGTCGATCGATCGCCACGCCCCACGACTGGGCGAGCACAGCGACGAGATCCTGCGAGAGCTCGGCGTCGACGCGACCCGGATCACGGACCTGCGCGACCGGGGCGCGATCCGCTGACCCCGCCCCGCGAGCCTTCGCCTAACGGAAGTCCTTGTTCGTCCGCTCGCGGCCGCCCGGCCCGCTGTAGGCGAGCCCGTATCCCGGAGCCTCCCCGGACCACGCGGGCTCCGTGATCCCGGCGATCGCCGAACGCCAGGCCTCGATCAGACGATCCTCGGCCGCGTAGTCGAAGGGATCCTGCATGACCCTCTCTTCCATCCCACCCGGCTCGGGCCGGTTCTCCGCCAGCCACCGAGCCGTCCGGGCCACGGCCTCGCGCGGAGGGACCTTGTCCCGGTAGCCGAGCTCGTGCTCCAGCTTGGCGATGGACACGATCCGATGGGTGGTCCACGGCTGGGCCACGAGCGGACGCGCCGGCCAGGCGATCTCCCAGGGCATCGACACGACCTCGAAGCGGTGGCCCATCGATTTCGCCACGATCTCGACCACCTGCCGGATCGAGAGCACTTCCTGATCCGCCGCGTTGTAGATCTGCCCACGCGCCACTTCGGGACGGTCGACCGCCAGCAGCAGCGCGTGGGCCATGTTCTCGGTGAAGCCGAAGCTCGAGAGGGAGAGGCCGTCCTCGGCGACGATGATCCGGTCGCGTCCGTCGAGGACACGGCGGACGATGCTCCACTCGCGCGGGGCCGGTTGGCGCGGGCCGTACACCCAGGGGTAGCGGAAGTGGGTGGCGTCGGGCTGGGCGTCGAAGACACGCTCCTCGGTCCGGACGATGCGGAACCCCTTCTCGTCCTCTGCCGGGTCGCGGATCAGCTCACCGTCCTCGCGCGTCGGGATCGGGAACCCCGGCGGGTCGAAGAGCGGCGCATTCATGTATCCGCGATAGCCCGGGAACCCGCCCACCGAGATGAACTGGCCGACCCGCCCGGCCGTGATCTCGGCGTTCGCGCGGAGCCGACCGTAGGTCGCGATGCAGACGTCGAAGGTCCGATTCGCGAGCGCCGCCCGCACCTTCTCCGGGTCGTACGCATCCGTGTGGATATGTTCGACCTCGCTCGGGATCTCGGGACGTTCGTGCGCGCCGCTGTGGAGGATCGCGGTCTCGAAGCCGCGATCGACCAGGCCGTTCACGACGTGGGGGCCGGACGGTCCGGTCCCGCCGATGACGAGGGCCCGACGGCTCATCGGGACACTCCCCTCGTTCCGAACGTCATGTCCACCTCGCATGGGGCCGGCGGGAAGCGCGCCCCGCGGCCGATTGGGATAACTTGTCGGCACACCTTCGATGGGAACCGAAGCGCGCCCGCCCGGTCCACGCCCCTGGAGGCGCTCCGGGCCCGGGACCTTCGCGCGCCCCCGCCGAGCGAGACGCCGCATGCCCCGTAAAGACGATATCAGAATGACGGACGAGGAGATCCGTGCCTATCTCCAGGAGGGACACACCCTCACGCTGGTCACGAACGGACCGAGAGGCTTCCCGCATGCCGTGGCCATGTTCTACGCGCTCGACCTGACCGACGACGAGATCGTGATCAAGTTCGCGACCTACGCCTCGAGCCAGAAGGTGAAGAACGCCCAGAAGGATCCGCGCTGCACGCTGCTGATCGAGACCGGGCACGTCTACAGCGAGCTGCGCGGACTCATGATGGAGGGCGAGCTCGAGATCCTGACGGACCTCGACGAGACGGTGCGGACGATGGTCGAGGCGAACGCGCGGACGGGCAGCCCCCTGCCCGACGTCGACCTCATCCCCGAGGACGTGAAGATGAAGATGGCGGGAAAGCGGGTGCTGATGAAGATCCGCCCGAGCCGATTCGTGTCCTGGGACCACGGGAAGCTGCCCGGCAGCAAGACGCCGGACGCCATGAAGAGCGCGCTCGGCTAGCCCGGCGAGGATTCCGATGACCGACGTCGAGAAGCTCCTCGCCTACGAGGAGATCCGTCAGCTCGCCTCGCGCTACGCCGTCTACTCCGACGCGCGCGACATGCAGGCGCTCGTCGACCTCTACGTGTCCGACGTCCGCGTCGGACGCGACTCGTACGGCCGCGAAGCGCTGCGTGTGGACATGGACCGTGCCTTCCGGGGCGTGGGCGTCACGTTCCTTCACGTGGGCAATCACGTGATCGATCTGGTCGACGCCGATCACGCGAACGGCATCGTCTACTGCCGCGGCGAGATCCAGGACGGTGGCCCGGACAGCGAGCGCTGGATCATCCACGCGATCCAGTACCACGACACCTATGCGCGCGAGGACGGCCGCTGGCGCTTCGTCCGGCGCAAACACTTCCTGGTGTATGGCGCGGAGCTCGGCCAGCACCCGCTCCATCAGGAGCCCGCCGACTGGCCGGCCAACCAGACGGGCGTCGGCACCCATCCCTACGTCCTCGAGACCTGGAAGGCGTTCTGGGGCGCAGAGGCCCAGGCCCGAGCGGGCGCGCCGGCCTCGGACGGGCGCGAGGGATGAAGGTCGCGCGGATCCACGGGCCGGGGGACGTCCGGCTCGACGACGTGCCCGAGCCGGTCTGCGGTCCCGACGACGTGATCCTCGACGTCGGCGCCTGCGGCATCTGCGGCTCGGACTTGGGCTACGTCAAGCTCGGCGGCGTGGCCGGCCCCGTGACGGACCCCATGCCGATCGGCCACGAGCTCGCGGGCACGGTCTCCGAGGTCGGCGACCGCTGCCGCGACGTGGCCCGAATCGGTGACCGGGTCGCGCTGCATCCCGGCGCCGCCGGCTTCGGTCTCGGCAATGGCGGCCCGGAGGGCGGCTTCACGACGCGCCTGCTCGTGCGCGGTGCCGCCCAGGGCAAGAGCCTGTTCCCGATCCCCGACGGCATGAGCTTCGCCCACGGTGCACTCGCCGAGCCCCTCGGCGTGGGCATGCACGCCGTCGACCAGAGCGAGGCCCGGCCGGGGGACAAGGTCGCGGTGCTCGGCGCCGGACCGATCGGACTCGCGGCGATCGCGACCCTCGCCGACCGCGGAATCGAGGACGTCGTCTCGGTCGACATGTCGGACACGCGCCTCGAGGTCGCCCGCCGCCTCGGCGCGACCCACACCCTCAACCCGGCCTCGGAGGACCTCTGGGAGGGCCTCGGCCGGATCCACGGAACCGAGACGCTCTACTGGATGGAGAACGTCGGCACGAACGTCTTCATCGAAGCGACCGGGGTCGGACCGCTGCTGGCGGAGGTCGTGAAGCGCTGCGCCCCGCAGAGCCGGATCTCCGTCGTCGCCCTCCATCGCCAGGAGGTCCCGATCGCGTTCATGGACGTCCTCACCAAGGAAGTCACGCTGCGCGGGTCGATCGAGTACCCGATGGACTACGGCGAGATGATCCGACTGCTCGCGCGGCGGGATCTCGAGCCGATGATCACCCACCGCTTCGGCCTCGAGGACTTCCACGCAGCCCTCGACGTGGCGCGCGCGCCGGAAGCCGGCGCCAAGGTAATGATCGAGTTCGCCTAGCGCGAGCCGATCGCCCGAGTCCCGCGATGTCCGCCCTGCTCCGCTCCCCGCTTCTGCATTTCGTGATCGTGGGCTGCCTCCTCCACGTCGCGCAGGGCCTGCGGACGCCGCCGGTCGCCGAAGACGGCCCCGATCGCGAGATCGAGATCGAGGCGTCCGTCCTCGAGACGCTCGAGCAGCAGTTCGCCGACGCCGTGGGACGACGCCCGAACGCGACCGAGCGCGCGCGGATGATCGCCGCGGAGGTCGAAGAGGAGATCCTCTTCCGGGAGGCGGTCGCGCGCGGTCTCCTCGAACGGGATGGCGGCGTCCAGACGCGCCTGATCCAGAAGATGCTCTTCCTCGAGGGCGAGGCGACGCTCGACGAGGCCCCCGCGCTCCTCGCCCGCGCGATCGAGCTCGACCTCCAT
>JBCCZJ010000306.1:0-6686 GCA_039187915.1 Myxococcota bacterium | reverse complement strand
GGGCTTCCAGGCGAAGCTGCTGCGCGTGATCGACGACGGCGAGGTGCGGCCCGTCGGCGCAGAGAAGGCCGAACGCGTGAACGTCCGCTTCGTCGCGGCGACGAATCGGGAGGCGCAGGTGATGATCGACGAGGGGAGCCTGCGCGAGGACCTGTACTACCGGCTGCGCGGGGTCGAGATCCGACTGCCGGCGCTCGCGGAACGCCGCGAGGACATCCCGCTCCTGATCGCCCACTTCGACAAGCCGGACGCGGGTGGGTTCACGCCGGAGGCGATCGAGGCGCTCTGCGCGGCGCCGCTGCCGGGCAACGTCCGCCAGCTCCGGAATCTCGTCCAGGGCGCGCGCGCAGCGGCCGCAGACGCGCCCGTCGGGCTGCTCCATCTGCCGGCCGACCAGCTCGGACGGGGCGGCGTGCCGATGCCTTCCGGCAGCGGCTCCGAAGGGGTGCCGCGGGGCGTGCCGCTGCGCGAGATCGAGCGGCGCGCGATCGTGCAGGCGCTCGAGGACTGCGACGGCAACCGGACGCGCGCCGCCAAGCTGCTCGACATCGACCGCTCGACGCTGCGGCGCAAGATCGCGGAGTACGAAATCGACGCCTAGCGCCTCGCGTGGCGGCGGGGCCTGCGGGTCGCGAGGGCCGGCCGGTGCGCGGACCGCAGCGGCGGCGTCACGCCTCGCATCCGGGCAGCGGCGAGCGTTCGGGGTCCCGGCGGCGTCGGACGGCCCCGGGGCCTAGGGCGTCGGGGCAGACGCGCCGAGCGCGGGGGGCGATCCGGTCTTCGCCCGGGGCGCCACGCGCTTGAGGTAGCGGTCGAGCGCCTCGAGCTCCGAGCGGGAGCCGCCGACGAACTCGATGCCGTAGCCGGCGGGTTCGATCTCACCGGCCGCGTTCGGCTGGAGGGCACGACGGGTCCAGACGACCCGACCGACGAGCTGGAGCTCGTGCTCGTCCGGCAGGTCGATCGTGATCACGACGCGCCGTCCGGCAGCGAGGGGCTCCCAGGACTTCACGTAGGCGCCGCCGCGGGAGAGGTTGGCGGTGGTCTCCTCGGCGCTCCGGAAGAACGTGCGGCCGTTCGACGGATCGGTCTCGGCGTCGACGGTCGATACCCGGACCGGCACGGCCATCGCGATCCGCGGAAATTTCTGCAGTCCGGTCTGCGCCTGGCGCCACTGACCCATGAGCCCACCCTCCTGTCCTGCGCATCGGCGCACGAGAGGGCGGCTTGAGCCCGGCCGAGCCGGCTGGGGGGAGCGAGCTACGGCATGGCCCGAGATCCCGTTCGTGCGCGCTCCGGATCGGGCGGAGGCCCGACGCTCGGCGGCGCGGCGAGCGGCGTCTCGTTCGCTGGGGCCGCGGAGGCCGACGCCCGGGCCGAGGCTCAGTCGCTGAGGCCGAGGAACGGGAACTGGATCGTCTGGCTCAGCTCGTCCTCGTTCGGCTCGTTCGCCGCGAGGTAGAGCGCCTTCTCGGCGTCCGACAGGGTCGTCTGAGCCAGGCGGTTGGCCTTTCGGCGGGAGGCCTTCCGGTGGTTCGTGAGGGCCTCTGCGCTCCGGCTGAGGTCGTTCGGCGTGAAGGCGGGGACCTCCGCCTGCTTGGCGCGCTCCTCGCAGAGCCCCTTGAGCAGGGCCGTGGTGAGCCGCTTGCCCTCGACCTTGCCGCCGCGTCCGAGCGTGCAGAGCAGCGGGCCCGCGTCCTGACCGCGCGCGTCGAGCCAATCCTCGAGGACGATCAGCTCGTCGTTCGAGAGCTCGACCTTGCGTCCGCGGCCGCCGCCCTTGGGGCGGGCGGTGATCGTGCACGCACCGGTCTTGTTGCTGAACTTCACGCTCTCCGGCGTGAGGCCGGTGATCTCGGCGATCTTGAGACCGCGGTAGACGAGCACGAAGAAGACCGCGTCCCGGAAGCCCTCGGCGTTCGCATCGGCGGCGCAGGCCGCCACCAGCGCACGCAGCTCGCCGTCGCCGAGCATGCGGCCTCGCGGCGCGGCTTTGCGGCTCGCCGTCTTGGGCTTCTTCGGCGCAGCCGCCTCGGCTTCGCTGCCGCCTTCCGGCACGAAGCCCAGCTCCTCGCACTCCTCGATCACCTTCGAGAGGGTGCTGCGGATCTTCTGGACCTGGCGGGCGGGGTAGCTGTCCGGCACGACGCGGTAGCCGCGGGTCTCGTCCGCGCGGCAGCGGAGGGCTTCGATCCGGGCCGGCGCGCCCTTTTCCTTGAGGATCGTCAGCGCCGCGGCGCCGTGGTAGGGGCGGACCTGCTGCCACGGGAAGTCGACGCTGTCGCACTTCCCGCCGCTGATGACGGTGGCGAGGGTCTCGAGGGCTTCCTCGGCGGCCTTGCGACTGTCGTCGCTCCGGAAGGTGCTCAGGTAGTTCTCGGCGGCGCGGCGGCCCTTGGCGAGCTCGACGGGATGGAGGAGGAAGTCGGCATCGTCCTGCGGCGACAGCTCCGGGATCGGCGGAGAGGCCGCTTCGAGCTGCTCGACCTCGGAGAGGGGAGCGCTCGCTTCTTCGACGAATTCGTCGAGCTGTTCGGAAGGCGAAGTGGCTGAGGAGACGGGCGGAGCGACTTCGACGGCCAAGGGGGATCCTCCAATGCAGGGTCAGGAAATGACCTGGGGTCTCCATTTCTATAAAGGTCGACACGGATGTCAACTCCCGCTCCCCGATGAGTCCGATTCATCTCTGAATTCCCTGGAATTCCGGTTATTTGGGCGAGTCTTGAAGAATGCCCCTAAGGGGACGCGAACGCGTGTTCTCAGCCGGATGCCCTCCGGGATACACTCCCGTCCATGCCGAAGGCGACCCATTCCGCACCCGAAGAACCCGGCCCGCTTCCCTGTTTCGAGGGCTTTGCCTGGGCGGTGCCGACCGCCTTCGCGGCGGCGCTCGCCGGCTTCCGTTTCGAGCAGGGGGACGTGCTCTACCGCGACGCCGGCGCCTATGCGCTGCAGCAGACGGCGAAGGCGGCGGGCGGCACCGCGCTGCAGGTGCTGCTGCCCAAACGGAGCGCGCGAGCGACGCCGGCGGACGCCGAGGGGGGCCGCCGGACCGCGCTCTGGGCGAGCGAGGTCGTGCTCGAACGCGTCGCGCTCGACACCGGTGCGTCCGAGACCCTTTCGCTCAGCCAGGGCAAGCTGCTGATGACGCTCTGGACCGGCGACGAAGACTGGCTCGACCCCGAGCGAGCCGAGCCGCCGATTCCGCTCGCCGGGCGGGACCTCGCCGCGCGCCTCGAGGAATCCGAGGCGACGCTCGCCGGTGACTTCCAGACCAGGAAGGGAATGCGTTTCCTGTTCGTGGTCGATCTCGCGAGCGATGCTTCCCGGGCCAAGGCGGCCTCGATCGAGGAGGCGCTGGCGCCGCTCGGGCGACTCGAGCGCGTCGAACGCACGGCCGCGCGGTCGGGCGTCTCGGAGGCCGAGCGGTTCCACCCGGCGCTTCGCGTGCGCGGCCTCGCCGTCGCGGGGGTCGAGGAGGAGCGCGTCCAGACGGCGCTTCGCGGTGCGCTCTACGGCGGGAGCGCGACGCCCGACCCGGACGCCGAGGAGGCCGGTCCGGACCGTTTCTCGGTCGCCCGCCACGGCCTGCTCGCGCCGCTGGGCCGGGCCTGATCCGTCGGGACGGTCACGCGGCGGGCCGCGCGCTCACTCGATCACGATCGTGGCGCGATCGAGCGTGATCCGGCGGCTCGGGCGGCCCGGGTCGCGCGGTGCGCCGAGCGATTCGATCTTCGACAGGGTCGCGAGGCTCTCCGGGTCCTCGATGCGCCCGAATACCGTGTGGCGGCCGTCGAGGTTCGGGGTCGCGCGGAACGTCAGGAAGAACTGGCTGCCGTCCGTTCGCGGACCGGCGTTCGCCATCGACAGCGTGCCGCGCTTCGTGTGCGTCTCGGCGTTCGGTCCGAACTCGCCCTCGTACTGGAAGCCGGGGCCGCCCGTGCCGTTGCCCTTCGGATCGCCGCCCTGCGCCATGAAACCCTGGATCACGCGGTGGAAGATCGTGCCGTCGTAGAAGCCGAGGCGTGTCAGGTACAGCGTCGTGCCGACGTGGCGCGGGGCGGTCTCGTGGAAGAGACGGACCTTCATCTCGCCCTGGTTGGTGCGCAGCTTCCAGTAATAGGTCTTGCCGGGCTCGAACTCGACGCGCGGCGGCTTCGGCAGCTTCGACTTCCATCCCGAGCGCTTGCGGTTGATCGGGCTCGCGAGGATGAACTCGTCGAGCGCCCGCATCGCCGGATCGGAAGGCGTCGTCTCGTCGGCGATGGCGCCTTCGTCGGAACAGCCGACGACGACCACGAGGGCGAGCAGTCCGACGAGGGAACGGAAGGCGCGCGGGGCACCGACGCGGAACGGCATGGGGGTCTCCTTGGCGAGAGGGAAGGCGGCGGCAGGGTAACGCACGCAGGCCGCGTCGCGGCGCGCGCGCCGCTCAGGAATCGCGACAGAGCCCGAGCGCCCGCAGTTCCTTCGCGGCTTCGCCCGACCAGTCCTTGTTCGCCTTCGGGCTGGCCGGACTCGGGTGGAGCACGCGGCCGATCGACGGCCCACGCTCACCCAGAACGTCCCGCGCGCGCTGCTCGGCGAAGGCCCCGATCCCGACGAGCCATTCCGGTTCGAGGATGTCGACCAGTCGATGGAGATGATCGTCGCACGCGGCGTAGAGCGCTTCGCGCTCGGCCGGCGCGAGTTTGTCCGGCGTGCGGTTCTTCCCGGACGCTTCCATGAACACCAGCGGGCAGTAGTTCGCGACGTAGTGGTCGCGGAAGAAGCGCTCGGGCGCGCCCCAATGATTCGCGATCGCGCCCCACACGCGCGCGCCGCTCACCTCGCTGCGGGGGCAGGCGAAGCCGTCGACGGGGCGCTTGGGGTGCTCGGGGTCGGGGCGATCGATCTTCTCTTCGATGCCCATCCAGTCGCGCACCGCGGCGACCTCGCCGAAGGGCACGCCGGTCTGGGTCATGCCATAGGGGCCCGGGTTCATCCCGAGGAAGATCACGCGGCGCGGCCCGTCCCCGAACCGGCGGACGTAGCGCCGATGGCCGCGACCCGCGTGGACGAGCGGATTGTAGACGTGGGTGACGGGGTCGCCGAAACGCATCGGGGTCACGGCGTCACACAATCGTCGCGTGGCGCGCAGCAGTCGGTCGGCATGGCCCAAGGGGACTCTCCGGCGGGGAGCGAAGGGGAAAGGAAACGGAGGCGTGCCGTGAATTCCGGGGCGCCGCTCACGGCCGCGGCGCGCGCAGTGTAGACTCGCGACGTGGGGACGCGAGGCCGCAGGGGCCGCGCCGGCGTCCTCGGAGGGGTCGATGGAACCCGTACTCTCGTCCGCGCTCTACGGGGCGCTCGGAATCGTCGCGTTCGTCGTGCTCGCGCTCGCGCTGCTGTGGCGCCGCGCCGAGTCACGTGCGGCGTCCGCGGAAGAGGACGCCGAGGCGCTCCGGACCGATCGCGAGGAGCTGACGGCGCGACTCAGTCGCGAGCGCCAGACGCGAAAGCAGCAGGGCGAGGAGCTCTCGGCGCTGCGCAAGCGCATGGACAAGGCGAAGCGGCGCAGCGCGCGTGCCGAGAAGGGCGGGGCCGACCTGCCGCTCGGGACAGCGGCCCGCGTCGCCGATCTCGAGGCCCAGGTCGAGCGCGTGGAGCGCGAGCGGGATCGCAGCCGTGCCGAGCGGGAGCAGCTCGCGGGTCGTGTGGCCCACCTCGAGACGCGCCTGCAGGAGGCGCGGAGTCCGGCGGAGCCGATCGCCGCGGCCGCGCCGCAGGCCGTCGCGGGCGACGGCCGCGCGCTCGCGGAGGCGAGCGAGCGGCTCGGCAAGCTCGAGAACGAGCTCGAGCTCGCCAAGCAGAGCGAGCTCCGCATGCGCAAACGCATGGCCAACCAGGAGCAGCTCTACGCCTCGATCCGATCGGAGCTCGAGGTCAAGAAGGATCGGCTTCGCGCGCAGGAGGAGAAGATCCAGCGCCTCGAAGCGCTCTCGGCCGCCGTCCGCAGCGGCCCCGCGACCGACCGTACCGAGGCGTCGGCGACCGTGGAGATCCCGGAGACGCCGCCGCGGTCGGAGACCGGGGACGCTTCCGAGGACTAGCTTGCTCGCTCGGTGCGCCCGCGGCCGTCAGCCCTGCTTCGCCTCTGTCCACGCCCAGTCGAGCCACGGGAAGAGGGCCTCGAGGTCGGCGGTGTCGACGGTCGCGCCGCCCCACAGGCGCAGCCCCGTCGGCGCATCGCGGTAGGACCCGATGTCGAAGGCGACGCCTTCCTCGTCGAGGCGCTTGGCAGCCGCCTTGATCGTCTTCGCGACTTCGGCGTCATCGCGGTTCGCAGCCCAGGGATCGACGATCTTCAGGCAGATCGACGTGGACGACCGGTTCTCCGGTTCGGCGCAGAGGAAGTCGGCCCACTCGGAGGACGCCACCCAGCGCGCCACGGCGTCGAGGTTCGCCTGCGTGCGGGCGCGTAGCCCGTCGAATCCGCCCAGGGACTCGGCCCATCGGAGGCTGTCGAGCGCGTCTTCCACGCAGAGCATGGAAGGCGTGTTGATCGTCGAACCCTCGAAGATCGAGCCGTTCAGCTTCCCGTTCTTCGTCAGACGGAAGACCTTGGGCATCGGCCACGGCGGGCTGTACGACTCGAGTCGCTCCACCGCACGCGGCGAGAGCGCGAGCATGCCGTGCGCGGCCTC
>JBCCZJ010000305.1:0-6726 GCA_039187915.1 Myxococcota bacterium | reverse complement strand
GCCAAATCGCTCCTCAAAGCGAACTTCCTCGACACGCAGTCCGTCGTTTCGCACCTGAATACCTGCGTGATCGACACGGGTGATCAGCGCATCCTCATCGACGCAGGCCTTGGGCATCTGGAGCCCGTCGAACAGGCAATCGACCGCACGGCTGAAGACGCGACTGCGACGGGTGACCCGGCAGGCGACCCAGCCGTCAAGCCGTTGTCAGGTCAGCTTCAGGCAAACCTTGCGGCGGCTGGTATCAAGCCGGACGAGATTGATCTCGTTGTTTTGACCTGCGCACGCCCTGAGCACGTGGGTGGCCTTATGGCGCTCGACGGCGAGACCGTTCCGCACGCGCCGGCGCGTTGGCGGACCGAATGGCCCGCGCGCGCCGAAGCGCTCGGGCAGGCGGAAGGGCTTCTCGCCCGCGCGGCCGCCCTGCCGCCGCGGGTCGACGAACGACTCGGGCGTCTGATCGACGCCGCGGATCGCCAGGAAGAAGCGATCGAGGAGACGGCGTCGCTGGTCGCCAACATGCGCCAGTCGATGCGCGAGGTGGCCGATCAGGTCGACCATCTGCAGCAGTCCTCCGATCAGTCGGCGTCTTCGATCCTCGAGCTAGCTCAATCGATCGACCAGGTCGCGGACAGCACGGCTTCGCTCCACGAGCGCGTCGACAGCTCGACGAGCTCGGTCCACCAGATGAGCGCCTCGATCCGGCAGGTCGCTGCCGCGGCCGAACAGGTGCAGGAGATGGCGGAGACGACGGCGGCGTCCGTCACCCAGATGGACCGCTCGATCCAGGAGGTCTCGAACCACGCCCTCGAGGCGGCGACGCTGACCGATCGCGCGCGCGAGGGCGCGACCGAGGGGCACGAAGCCGTGCGCTCGACGATCGGTGACATCGAGCGGATCTCGACGCTCACGACCGACGCGATGGCGCGCCTCGACGGCCTCGTGAACCGCCTCTCCCAGATCGGCAGCATCCTCGGCGCGATCGACGAGATCAACGACGAGACCAACCTGCTCTCGCTGAACGCCGCGATCATCGCGGCCCAGGCCGGCGAACAGGGCAAGGCCTTCCTGGTGGTCGCGAATCACGTGAAGACGCTCGCGCGGCGCACCGCCGCCTCGACCCAGGACATCGAACGGCTGATCGGAGGGATCCACGAGGAGTCGAGTCGGGCGGTCGACGCCATGCGCGCCGGCATCACGGCGGTCGAGGCCGGCGTCGAGCGCTCCCGCGGCGCCGGATCGGCGCTCGAGCTGATCCAGCAGGCGTGCACCGACGCCAGCGAGCGCGTCGCCGAGATCGCCCGGACGACGGCCGAACAGAGCCGCAACTCGAAGGGCGTCGCCGAGTCGACCCAGCGCACGTCGTCCCAGATCCAGCAGATCTCCCAGGCGATCGAGGAGCAGCGCCAGGCGAGCGAGTCCATGCTCGAGAACTCGGAGAGTGCGCTCGCGAGCTGCCTGACGGTCCACCGCGCCACCGACGAGCAGCGCGCCACCAGCCGCCACATCACCACCGCGATCGGCGCGATCAGCGAGATGATCCGCGAGATCGGCGGCCAGACGCGCAATCACGCCGAGGCGAGCGACTCGACGGGCGAAGCCGTCGTGCGACTGATCGACAACGCCCAGGAAGCCGCGGGACACGTCGCGCCCCTGCGCGATCTCTTCGACGAGCTGGCGTCGGCCTCGATCGCCGAGACCGGCGGGCCGTCCGAGGCCGCGTCACCGTCCGCCTAACGCGCGTCGGGCTCCATCGCGACCGCGAATCCCGCGCGCTCCGGGAGCGCATCGCCGAGTGCCGCCGGGACGATCTCGAGCCGCTCGGCCTGCTGCGGCCAGAGCCGCGTGGCGAGCCGCGCCCGGAGCGGCGTGAAGCAGAGCGCCTCGCCCGCGGCGACCGCGATCGTGCCGAGCACGATGCGCCGGGGCTCGACCAGCATGACGATGGCGGCGATGCCCTGGGCGAGATCGTCGAGCCAGGTCCCGAAGACCCCGTTCGCCCACGCGTCCCCGGCCCGGGCCGCTTCGACGACGTGTTCCGGTCGCAGCGCCGCGGGATCGCCGCCCGCCCGCACGACCGCGTCGGAATCGGTCGGTGCGATGCCACGGAGGTGATCGCGCCAGGCGTTGCCGCCGGTGTAGGCCTCGAGACAACCGCGCAGCCCGCAGGCGCATGGGCGTCCGTCGGGCACGATCGGGAGGTGTCCGGGTTCGCCGGCGGCGCCGAAGGCCCCGTGCACGAGCCGCCCGCCCGAGATCAATCCGCCGCCGACCCCGGTCGACATCGTCAGATAGACGAGATCCTCGACGCCCTGCCCGGCCCCGAACCGCGCCTCCGCGAGGGCGGCCGCGTTGGCGTCGTTCTCGATCCGGGTGGGCGCGCCGAGCGCGTCGCGCAGGTGCGCCGCGACCGGGACATCCGCCCATCCAGGCAGGTTGGGGGGATTGATCAGCACCCCGCGCGCGGGGTCCACCGGGCCGGGGACCGAGACGCCGACCCGAAGGAGCGCCTCGGGCGCGACCTCGGCCTCGGACAGCAGAGCCTTCGACGCGGCGACCAGGGCGTCCAGATCGTGCCGCCAATCGCCGGAGAGCGGCATGGGCTGCCGGCGCGCGGCGATCGTGGTGCCGTCCGTGCGGCCGACCGCGAGGACGACCTTCGTGCCTCCGATGTCGATCCCGAGCAGCAGCGCGTCGTCCTCCGTCGGGCCCGATGCCCGCGGGGACCAACGCTATCACAATCCCGCTGAAGAACTCGCGCGGTCGGGCCGATGAGTTTGGCATTCATGACCGGGCACCTGCGGCGGATGCTGCGTGTTCCCGGTCACGTTCTCGGGAGATCCGTCATGACGACCGCTGCCCACCGCCTTCCGGCCCGCGCTCTGGCCCTCTTCGGGCTCGCCCTGCTGATGCTCTCGACGAGCGGCTGCGCGTTCGGCGAGTTCCGTCCGACGGATCCCTTCGATCGCCAGTGGACGCTCGACCAGGCCCAGCATCGCTACACGGTCCTCGTCCGCTTCTCCGACTTCGAGCGCGCGAGCGCCTTCGTCGACGCGGGGCATCGCGAAGACTTCACCAAGCGCATGCGGGCCCTCGAGGACGCGCGCTTCACCGACTACGAGTCGGAGACGGTGGAGCTCGACGACGGGAAGGAGAAGGCCACCGTCCGCGTGACCTACTCGATCTACACCCCGGCCCTGCCCTACGAGATCGAAGTCGCCGAGGTCCAGGAGTGGAGCCGCAGCGGCATCACGAACAACTGGCGCGTCGTCTCGACTTTCGAGGGTCTCCAACAGATCGTCGCGAACTGACGCCCGGACGCTCTTTCCACCCCGCCCCTTCGGATCGGTCCATGTCGAACACCTCGCGCATCCTGCTCGTCGACGACGTCCCGATGTTCCGGGAGCTCGGACAGGTCTTCCTGTCGCGGAGCGGCCCGGTCGACCTCGCGGACTCCGGCGCGGCCGCCTTCAAGCACGCGGAGTCGCGGCCGCCTTCGATCGTGATCGCGGACATGCACCTGCCCGACGTCGAGGGCGCGGAGCTCTGTCGCCGCTTCAAGACCCATCCCGACTGGGGCCATCCGCGCATCGTGCTGCTCGCCCGGCCCGATTCGCCGGAGGACCACGCCGAGGCGGTCCGGGCCGGCGCCGACGACGTCCTCTTCAAGCCGCTCGAGCGGGATGCCCTGATCAACGCCGTCCGACGCCTCGTGGACTTCGAGACGCCGCGGGGCCTGCCGCGGGCCGCGATCTCCGAGCGGGTCGCGATCACGACCCGAGGCCAGCAGATCGAGGGCCGATTGCGCAACGTGAGCCGCGGCGGTGTGTTCGTCGACACCGGTTTCCGCATGCAGCCCGCCGAAGAGGTGTCTCTCTCGTTCAGCCTCGACGGGAACGGCTCCGTCGTGGCCCCGACGGCCCGCGTCGTCTGGGCGGAGTCCGGGGCGGACGGCGTCGACCACTTCGGCCTGCGCTTCCTCGAGATCGATGCGCAGACCGTCGAACGGATCGACCACTACGTGAGCGACCACTTCCCGCGCACGCCCAGCCTGCCCGCGTAGGCGGTCGGCGCCTCTCTCAGGAGATCTCCATGACCCTCTCGAATCGCATCGGCCGCCGCGCGGTCGCGCTCGTCCTCGCCCTGCTCGTCGGCCTCGGCGCGAGCCTCGCCCTCGCCGAGACCGAGGAGGAGCTCCAGGCAAAGCGGCTCCAGTGGCAGGACCGCTACCGCGTCGCGCTGACCAACCGGGTCATCCTGCAGGGCAACGTGGACATGCTGCTCAACAGCTATGCGCAGGCGCAGCGGCGGAACTATCCCCGCGGCGGCGCGCGCGAGAAGTTCCTCACGCAGGCGAACGAGCAGAAGGCGCTCCTCGCCGAGGTCGAGGAAGAGATCGCCTCGATCTACGACGAGGCGCGGGCCGCCGGCGTCCCGCCGGGCTGGCTCGCCGAGGTCGAGAGCGAGGACCTCAGCGTTCCGGCGTCGCCTTCGAGCGACGACGCGGACGAGGCCGACGCGGCCGACCGCGAAGGGCGCAATCCGCGCTTCTTCGAGGACGACGAGTAGCGGCGCCGTCCGGGCGGATGCCTCCGGCAGGCGACGTCCCGTAGAGGCGAACCTCCACGGGACGTGCCTCTCGACTCAGAAGTCGAAATCGCTCTCGGACTTGGCCTTCAGCGGTCGCTGTCGGCGCTCGCCCTTGATCACGGACACGACACGGTCGCCCTTCTTGACGATCGTCCAGTGTCGGGTGGCCAGGCTGTCGGACGGCTTGACGCGTCGACTCTCGATGACGGTCGGCTCGTCGGAGCCGTCGTCCATCCCGGTCGGGATGCGGAGAGAAACGCCATTGCGTCCGGATCGCGTGGTCCCACCGGTGACGGCGACGGTGTAATCCACCGACGTCCCCTGAGCGACCACGGCCCCCGCCACGGCACCTTGCGGCGCCGTACGAAGCGCGTCCCGTCGCGCGAGGATGCGATCCTCGTACGACGTCTTGGACGCTTCCACGTCGACCTCGGTGAAGCGCTCGTAACGCGAGAGCTTCCCCATCGATCTCCGCTTGGCTTCGTCGCGGTGCTTCGCCGGGATCCGCTTGGAATCATCCGTGAACGCGTAGGTACCGTCTTCGGTCACCCACGAATACACGTTGCCGGCAAAGGCGGGCCCGGCCAGACCGACGATCAGAACGGCTCCGAGGAGGAGACGTCCGAATCGCATCCCAGTCTTGACCTTCAGCATGAGCAATGCCTCCATGTCGTTTCGTGGAGGGCGACGCGTCGATGTGGTCGGATTTCGGAGCCCCTGCGCCGCAGTTGCCGGCGCGCTGCCGATCCCGGGGGAGACCCCACGCCGCGGGTCCGATTCGCAGCCTGCGACCGAGGCGGGCGTGCGGGCTGTGCGTACCCGCCGCGCGCGTGATGGGGTCGACGGGCGCGAGGGCCGGCGTCGAGCGAAGGGCGATCGCCGCCGCTGGAATCCGAAGGCGACGAAACCGGATTCCTTTTTCGTCGCAGGCCCTTATGCGGCGATTGACAAAACGCCGACGCCCCATACAATCCGGCTCCCTTCTTGGAGGGCCTGGATTTGTTGCGGGGTAGAGCAGCCAGGTAGCTCGTCGGGCTCATAACCCGGAGGTCGGGGGTTCGAATCCCTCCCCCGCTACCACTCATTGGTTTCGGCAGACGAGGTCCGCACGTTCGTAGCGGCCGGGCCTGCTCCGGAGCCGCGTGAGAATGAACGCCCGGAGGCCGTCGCGGCTTCCGGGCGTTTTCGTTCCCAGCGGCCTTGTCCAGCGACTTTCTCCAGCGGCCTTGTCCAGCGGCCTCGGCGCCTCCCTGGGGCGCGCATCCTGCCTCCGACCCTCTCCGCGATCCCCCGCTGCGAGCGTCCCCCGCCATGTCCGATTCGCGAGCCTGCCCCGTGTGCACGATGGAGGACCGACTCGAACGAGAGGACGTGTACGAGTGCGTCACCTGCGGCCACGAGTGGGCTCGCGGGCTCGTCGTCGTCGACGCGAACGGCCACCCGCTCGCCGATGGGGATGCCGTGACCCTGATCAAGGACCTGAAGGTCAAGGGCAGCTCGAGCACGCTCAAGGCCGGCACGAAGATCAAGAAGATCCGGCTGGTGGACCCGGCGCAGAACGCCGATCACGATCTCGACGCCAAGACGCCGGAGGGCATGGGCGTTCTGATTCGCGCGAGGGGGGTGAAGAACGCCTGAGGCTCAGGCCTCCAGCAGCCGCGCCGCGTCGTCGTAGTCGACGAGCCCGAGTCGAGCGCCGAGCTCCGGGTCGTAGGAGCGGAAGCCGAGCAGGTACTGCACGTCGGAGGGGAGCGTCTTCGCGACCTCGAGGGGCACCGTCAGCGGGTAGTTCTCCTCGGCCCGCAGCCAGCCGCAGCAGAAGCCCGCGTGGAGCCCGACCCGCCACTGGTCGGTCGTGCGGTTCGCGCCGCCGCCGTGGATGACCTTGCCCGAGTAGAGAAGCGCCGAGCCCGCCGGCATGGTCGCCTGGCAGGTCGTGCCCTCCGGCACCTCGGGCATCGCGCCCGCCCAGTGATTCGACCCTGGCGCCACGATCGTCGCGCCGTTCTCCGCCGCGGGCGCTGCGCGCGGAAGAGATCACCGTCACGGCGATCTTCGCGCTCACCGATTTCACGGCGGAGAACGGCGCGACGATCGTGGCGCCAGGGTCGAATCACTGGGCGGGCGCGATGCCCG
>JBCCZJ010000304.1:0-6734 GCA_039187915.1 Myxococcota bacterium | reverse complement strand
TCGACGGCGTGCCGACGGCCAGGCTGTTCGCCAGCTTGATCGGGAAGCCCCCGACCGCCAGGCGGGGCACGAGGGTCGCCCGGGCCTGCGCGGCGAGCGCCTGCATCTCGCCTTCACTCGTGACGTGCCGCGGCTCGATGCCGGGAGCCCAGCCCCGCTCGGGCGCGGCGACGGCCGGGTCGAAGCTCGCCAGGACGATCCGGGGCGACGCCGAGTGCGTGGCGAGCCTTCGCGCCGCGGCCTCGAGCAGCGGCAGCTCCTGGTAGCCGTCGAGGTTCCCCGCGTAGAGGAAATACGGCTCGGACGGAATCCGACGGCCGGTCGGCTCGTCGAAGAAGCGATGACGCGGGTCGGGCAGGGGCGGCGGAATGACGCGGCCGGGGGCGCGTCGGCGCGTCTGCATGACGCGCTCGGCAGACTGCGTCAGCGCGATCCATCCATCGACCTGCGCGGCGGCGAAGGCGTCCAGCCGCCGACCCACGCCGTCGATGACGCGCCTGACGCGCCCCGGCATCGGATTCCAATCGCCCGCGTCCATCTCCAAGTGGTTGTTCTGGAATGGTTTCAGGTAGGCGGAGAGTTCATGACGCAGGAGGGTGTGGACGCAATAGACGATGGGAACGCGCGCATTCACGAGCGCGCGACGAAGCGACAACGCGATGACGCAGGCTTCGATGTTGTGCGTCATGATGACGTCGAATGACGCGCCTTCCGCCCTTTTTGACGCGATTGCGTCAAGAAGCGTCCGACGCAGTGCGAGATCCGCTCTCGGCTTCGCGAGCGAAGGGCCCGAGGCCGCCGATCGGGGTCGGGCGTCCCGCGGGATCGTGTGGTGGACGAAGCCGTCGAGGGCCCGCCAGCGATCGAGGTCGGCGAGGGGCGCGTCGTCCGCCGGTCCGTAGGTCAGCAGCACGACCTCCGCGCCGGCGGCGCGGAGCGCGATCGCCTGCTCCTGGAAGTAGACCTGGGAACCCTGGTGGTGGGGGTACGGGAACGCGCCGACGAGGAGCAGTCGCATCGCCGGGCGGGGGCCGGTCAGGCGGACCGTCGCGGAGCGCGCGCCGCCGACCCGAGTGCCCCGTAGAGCTTCACCAGTTCGGCCAGGGCCCGGAAGATGACGCGCGGGTCGGCGCCGGTCTGGCGTCCCGATCGACGCGGTCGGTGGGTGACCGGGATCTGCCGGATCCGGAAACCCGCGGCGCGGGCGCGGACCAGGATCTCGGTGTTCACGAAGGCCCCGACCGATTCGATCGGGATCGCGTCGAGGACCTCCCGGCGGAAGACCTTGAAGGCGCAGTCGATGTCGCGGACCGGCAGCGCGAAGAGCGCCCGGACGAGGTCGCCCCAGACACGGGCGATGACCCGCCGGAGCCAGGGGTCGCGCCGCGGGGCGCGGTAGCCGGCGACGATGTCGACGTCGGCCTCGTCTGCCTGGGCCAGGAGCAGCGCGATCTCGCGCAGATCGAACTGGAGATCGGCGTCGCTGAAGAAGACCAGGTCGCCCCGGGCCTCCCGCAGCCCGGCACGGAGCGCGGCGCCGTAGCCGCGGTTGGTCGGGTGACGCACGCTGCGGATCCGCGGATCGCGCGCGATCCAGCGCGCGAGGACCGCAGCGCTCTCGTCCTCGGATCCGTCGTCGACGATCACGATCTCGAAGGCCACGCCGAGCTGGTCGCCGATCTTGGTCGCGCTCTCGAGGAGCGTCGGCAGGTTCTCCGCCTCGTTGAAGGCGGGGAAGACGAGGGAGAGTTGGGGCGCGGCGGCGCCGGTCGGAAGCGGCGCGCTCAATCGAGGTACCCCAACGCGCGCAGGCGTTCGGCGACCATGTCTTCCTCGTCCGGTCCGTAGGCCTGGCGGGGTTCGCGCGTCGCTTCCGCGAAGTCCCCCGCCACGGTGCCGTCCCAGGCTAGGCCCATCGCAGCGGCGAGCCAAGGGGCGACCGCGGAGAGTCGCGCCGGCGGTGCCTCGGGGGTGACGCCGGGCTGCGCATCGGCGATCCAGATGCCGTTGCCGCGGTGGGTGCCGTTCATGCCGCGCCCGCGCCCGCCTCCGTGGTCGTCCGCCGCGAGGACCCGGACGCTCGGGATCCCTTCGCCGTGCGCACCGCCCTCGGACCAGGGCGTCGGTACCATCGACAAGCCGTGGCCGTCCTCGAGGGCGAGCTCGATCACGATGTCGGGGGCGCGCTCGGCGAAGGGCCCCACGTGGACGTCCTCCCGCGGCAGGGCCCGGCGGACGACGGGCGCGCCGGAGGGCAGCTTCCAGTCGAGGAGCACCTCGATGATCGATTTGCGAACACGTTCGTAATCCTCGGGCGCGACGCATCCCCGCGCCTCTCGGCCCGCCAGGTTGATCCAGACGCCGGGGTTCGTGTTCGCCTCCTCGGAGAAGGCGACGGTCCGCCGCCAATCGATGCCGCCGAAGCGCGCCCGGCTCTCGACCTCCGCCGCGGCCGCGCGGGCGCGCCGGAAGAGCGCCTGGGCGATCACCGCGGGCAGCCAGGCCAGGGCGGTGTCCCGCGCCTTGCGCGCGAGGCCGTCGACGAAACGGCCGAAGCCCTCGCGCCGGAACAGCAGCCCGCGCTCGGCCAGATGCCGGTTCAGGTGGACGATCTTGTCGGTGGCGGTCCCCATGCCGTGGTCGGAGACGACGACGCAGAGCGCTTCGGGCGCCGCCGCGCGCAGCTCGCCGCAGGCGTCGTCGAGTCGTCGGTAGACGTCGCGGAGCGCCTCGCGACGGGCCGGACCCGCCTCGGGATCGTGTCGCGGCGAGGTCGGGTCGTGGTCGCGGAAATAGTGGTGGCCCGCGGTGTCGCTCTCGGAGAAGACGACCATCGTGAGCGCGGGCAGCGCGCCGCCCTTGCGGCGCTTCATCTGGTCGAGCGCCTCGAGGGCGAAGTCGCATTTGCGATCGATCCGCGAGAGCAGCGTGCCGACCGCCCGCTCGTGGAAGTCGTCGGCCTTCGCCGTCTCGTCGAGCTCCGGCCGCATCCACGGCCCGACCTCGTCGGCGATCGCGCGATAGAGCGCGGGATCCGAGGCGCTCCGCTCGTCGGTCCCGGTCGAGACCGGCGCGTCGAAGCCGCAGACGAGCAGGCCGTTCAGCGGCTCGGGCGGATGGGTCGCCGGCATGCCGAGCACGAGCACGTCGCCGCCCGCGTCGCAGACGCGCTTGAAGATCGAGGGCGCCTCGCGATCCGTCGCGTTCACGAAGCGCAGCCGGTATTGCCCCTCGCGCTTCTGGGTGAAGTCGAAGATGCCGTGTTCCGCCGGCTCGAGGCCGGTCATGAAGGACGACCAGGCGGGGAAGGTCACGGGCGGGATCGTCGAGGGGAGCGGCGCCCGCTGGCCGCCCGCCATCCAGGCGGCCAGGTTCGGGAGCTCGCCGGCTGCGACCAGGGGCTCGATCACGTCGAAGGTCGCGCCGTCGAGGGCGAGGACGAGCATCGGCCGGAGCGACGGGGACGCGGCGTCGGGGCGGTCAGGGTCGTCGGGGCGATCGGAAGGAGGCGCTTCGGTCTGGGGCACGGAGGGTCTCGGCCGAACGGGAATCGGCGGGGTACGCGAGGGAAGAACGGGCCCTCGCAGGACGGCGGATGCTAACCGATCGAGGCCGCGCGACCCGGACCGGTGCCCTCCGGTACGCTTCGTTTCCCTGACGCTTCGACAGAAGGAGACCGAACGTGACCGACGCCGGATTGCTCGCTCCGGTCCTCGCCCTGGTGGGCTGGACCTTCGTCCTCTGGGTCTGGATGTACGCGACGCGGGTGCCCGCGATGCAACGGGCGGAGGTCGACGTCGACGCGCTGTCCCGGACCGGCGCGCCGCTCGTGCTGCCGCCGGAGGTCGCGCGGGTCGCCGACAACTACAACCACCTGCACGAACAGCCGACCCTCTTCTACGCGGTCGCGCTCGCCGGACAGATCGCGGGCGCGACGGATGGGCTCACGGTCGGCCTCGCCTGGGGGTACGTCGGCCTGCGGGTGGTGCACTCGCTGATCCAGGCGACGAAGAACCCGATCATGATCCGGTTCGGCGTCTTCGCGCTGGCGTCCTTCGCCCTCTTCGGGCTCTTCTTGCGGGTGGCGCTCTCGCTCTGACGGCGGTGGGCCCCGTGGATGGCGCTCTCGCTCTGACGGCGGCGCGCGTGGATGGCGCTCGACCCGGAAACGACACAAGAATCGCGAATCCTGTCGTGTTTCGAGTCGGTCGCTGCCGGGGAGGCGCCGTGCTAGCCTGCCGCCCGCTCGACGATCGCCGGGAGCCCCGGTGACGCCTCCGAGCGCATGGAACGCAGAGAAATCGAAGATGCGGCGCGGCCATTCCGCTCGAACCCGAGCCGGCCCGCCTTCCCTCCCGCCAGAGGATCCCGACGCAAGGTCGGGTGAGTCGACCCGGGAAGCATCGCCCGCGAAGAACGCCCTCGTCGCAGAGGCGTTCCAATCCGGACGAGGAGCACCCTCCCTATGGCCATCGAATTGCTGTGCAAGAAGCTCGGCATGACCCAGGTCTTCGCCGAGTCCGGCGAAGCCGTCCCCGTGACCGTCCTCGAGGCGGGCCCCAACGTCGTCGTCCAGAAGAAGACGGCCGACAAGGACGGCTACACCGCCGTCCAGCTCGCCTTCGGTGAGCGCCGCGAGAACCTCTTCTCCAAGGCCGAGAAGACGCACTTCGAGAAGCACGGCGTCGCCGCTCCGAAGCGCCATCTCTCCGAGTCGCGCCTGACCGAAGAAGAAGCGGAGGCCCTCGAAGAGGGCATGGAGATCACCGTCGACATCTTCGGGGTCGGGCAGAGGGTGGACGCGATCGGCACGAGCAAGGGCCGCGGCTACACGGGCGTCGTGAAGCGCCACGGCTTCGCGATCAAGAAGCGCAGCCACGGTACCCATGAGTTCTTCCGACACGGCGGCTCGATCGGCGCCGGTGCCGATCCGGGCAAGGTCATCAAGGGCCTCAAGATGGCCGGCCAGCACGGCAACGCGCGCACGACGACGCAGAATCTCGAGGTCATCCGTGTCGACAGCGAGCGCAACCTGCTGCTCGTCCGCGGCGCCGTTCCCGGACACAAGAACGGCCTCGTGAAGATCCGGACCGCCATCAAGAAGGGCGACCAGGGTCTCGGGACGCCTCCCGGCCAGAAGGCCGACGGCGGCGGCGACGCCGAGGCGCCCGCGGAGGAGGCCGCCGAATAGCATCGGCGCTCCGTCCGTCGCCACGCCGCGCGGGCGCACGATTCGAGAAGGCCGTCGGGACGCGCTCCCGACGGCCTTTTCTCTTGCGGCGCGTCGTCAGCCCGTCGCGATCTGCAAGAGCGCCGCGCCGAGCGCGAGCACCAGCGCCACCCAGACGCGTGGGCCGAGAAAGCCCAACGGCTGCGGGCGGGTCGGAAACGAGAGCGTCGCCGCGATCGCGGCGAATTTGTAGCCGTGGCCGCCCTGGAAGCGCGGGTGGAGCGAGAGCCGCATCATGTCTCGGCGGCTGCGGTATCGCATGTAGCCGACCATCGTCCATCCGGGATCGGGGGCGACGTCCCAGGAGTCGACGTAGGGACCGACCTTGCGCGCCTGCATGAGCGGCAGCCCCCCGGTCCCCAGGAGCGTCGGCATGAAGTCGCGCACGTAGTCGCCGAGGATCCGGCGCGCGGGCTGGAGCTCGCCCGTATCCGGATGGGGCACCGGATCCGGGTGGAGCTTCACCAGGTTCAGCATCACGAACTCCTGCCCGTCGTCTTCTTCCAGGAAGCGACGGATCTCCTCGAGGTCGCTGGCGCGTTCGACGCTGGCTTCATTCGCCTGCTTCATGAAAGCGTCGATCTCCGCCGTCGTGAGCGGACGCCGGAAGCCGTCGTACCAGAGGCGGAAGCCGAGGTAGAGGGCGGCGGCGCCGCCCCAGAGAACGAGTGCGCTCATGTGATCTCCTTCCACGCGTCCGGGAGCGCGGCGAGGGGCCCCTGGAAGCTGTCGCCGCTTCCGAAGAAGAAGACGCGGGTCGGCTGCGGCAGGCGCAGGATCCAGTCTTCCGTGAGGACGACCTCGCCGAGCCGGCATCCGTCCGGGATCGCCAGCGGGTCCGCGTCGCGGGGACGGGCGATCACGTGAACGAAGTCTTCGCCCTCCGGCGTCTTCAGGACGGGAATCCTTCGCCCTGCGCGGAAGCGGAGTGCGTGATGTTTGTCGACGTGCAGCTCGATCGGACCGTCCTCGCCGAAAGGCTTCGCCGGCGCGGACGCCGGACGGGCGCAGTGGCCCCATTCGTGGCCTGCGATCGTGCGCGTCTCGAGCGGGCCGTCTTCGGCCGCGCCGGGCGCGCGATCGAACCAGTGCTCGTCCATCGCCGCCGTCCCCGCGCCGAGCGACTGCAGCGGGGCGGGCAGGTCGAGCGCCGCGAGCGCGTCCGGACCGCAGCCGGCGAGGGTCTGCCAGACCTGGCCGGTCGTCGGGTCGAGGATCTCGGCGTGGGGGCGGTCGATCTCGAGGAGCTCGGTCGCGTAGGCGGGGCGGGCGTTCGACACGACGCGGCCTACTGGAGCGGCGAGTCGGGCATGGGGTGGAGACGCAGGACCCGCCCGCGCGGGGCGAGCCGCGCCGAGGGCGCGGCGGGCTCGCGGTCGTCGCTGTGCTTCATGTCGATCACGCCATCCCTCTCTTCAGGCGAAGCGAGAACGCAGCCAGTCGACGACGGCCTGCGTGTAGGCCTCCGGGATGTCTTCCTGGAGGAAGTGGCCGCCGCCTTCGA
>JBCCZJ010000303.1:0-6747 GCA_039187915.1 Myxococcota bacterium | reverse complement strand
CGATCAGCAGGTTCGCCGCGTGCCGGCTCCGGTTGCCGCCGAGGGGGAGGTAGACGTAGTCGCGGAACCAAGTCGAAAGCGTGATGTGCCAACGCCGCCAGAAGTCGGCTGGACCGCGCGCGAGGTAGGGGTGTCGGAAGTTCTCGGCGAGCTCGAAGCCGAGCAGCCTCGCCGTGCCGCGGGCGATGTCGGTGTAGGCCGAGAAGTCCGCGAAGATCTGTACGCCGAAACCGAGAACGCCGACCCAGAGCAGGGGCCAGCTCGGATCGTTCAGGCTGAAGATGCGGTCGACGGTGATCGAGACGTTGTCGGCGACGACCAGCTTCTTGAAGAAACCCCAGACCATCAGCAGGAGGCCTTCGCGGACGGCGACCGCGTCGAAGCGGCGGTCGCTCGCGACCTGGGGCAGCAACCGGTCGGCGCGTTCGATCGGTCCGGCGATGAGCTGTGGGAAGAAGGTGACGTAGCCTGCGTAGTCGAGCAGATCCCGATGGGGCTCGATCCGGCCCCGATAGACGTCGATCGTGTAGCTCAGGGTCTGGAACGTGTAGAAGCTGATGCCGACGGGCAGGATCATGCGGAGCGCCGGCTCGGGCAGGCCCAGTCCGAGCGCGGACACGTTCTCGAAGAAGAAGTCGCGGTACTTGAAGCACCCGAGCATGCCCAGGTTGACCGTGAGCGAGAGCGCGAGCCAGCGACCGCGTCGCGCGCCGGGGCGGGCCAATCCGAGACCGCAGGCGTAGTCGGTCAGCGTGCTCGTCGCGAGCAGCGCAAGGAACCAGGGATGGATCCATCCGTAGAAGACGGCACCGGCGACCAGCAGCAGTGCGTTCTGACCCCGTCGCGGCAAACGCCACCAGACCGAGAGGACGGCCGCGAGAAACGCGAGGTATTCGAAGGACTGGAAGAGCATCAGTCGTCGAGCACCCGTCGCGCGAAGAGCGCGGTCCAGTCGCGTTCGTGGGCTCCGGCGATGTGATCCGCCGTGCCGTACCAGGCGCGCGGGATCTCCGGGTCGCCCGAGAAGTCGTGGAATTCGACGCCGTGCCGCGCGGCGCTCGCGAAGAGCGCCTGGTGCCAGGCCTCCACCTCGGGTCCGTGCGGCCAGGTCCGAGTCTGGATCCGGACCAGCGTGAGCGGGATGTCTTCGTCGCGGGCGAGCGCGAGCAGGGCGGGCAGCGTCGAGCAGCGCGTGCGTCGCTCGAAGTCGTCGACGTCGAGGGCGGCGCCGGCGAGGAGGTCGTCGCCGACGGTCGGGCGCAGGTGGCCGAGGCCGAAGCGGCGGTTCAATGCCTCACGGAACGCGTAGGGCTCCGCGCCGCGGAACAGGAAGTCCGGCGCGACGGCCAGGGCCACGTTCATCAGGTCGTCCGACCGGACGTCGACGGTCGGCCAGATGCGCTGGACGATGCGATGGGCCCCCGCCCGGAACGCGTCGCCGGTCGTGGTGCAATCGGCTTCGGCGAGGGCCGCGAGGGCGGGTTCGTGCGCGCGGGAGAAAGCGTGCCGCTGTTCGGGTGCGCGCAGATAGGGATCGCCGAGCTCGCGGGTCCGGTAGAAGACGAAGACCCGTTCGGGTCTCGCCTCGCTGGCGAGGAGGTGGTTCTTCAGCTGGAGGTACCAGTGGACGCCGCCGGTGTTCGACTCCGCCTGGACGAGCACCGGTCCCCCGACCCGCGCCTCGAGGTACGCCTCGTCGATCCGCGTGTAGGTATTCGAGTTCCCGATGAAGAGGAAGCGCGGCCGGACGCGATCGAGCTCCGCGATCGGTGCGGCGTCGAAAGCGCGGGCGCCCTCCGGCTTGTCGCCGGTTCCGTAGCCCGCCTCGACCGGGGCGGGCTCGAGGTCGGGTCGGATCGCCGCGGGCAGCACGAAGACGACCGCGAGGACGAGGAGCAGATTGCGCAGGTCGACGGACACGGGCGAAGGGTCCTCGTGGGGGCGGGCGCGTCGGTTCGTGGGGGTCGGCCTCCGGTCGGACGGATTCGCCTCCGAGGCGGGGCTTGCTACCTCTTCGGTTGCCGGACGGTCCGGCTGTACCGCCCGCTGCCGCGCCACCCCCGCCGAATCCGGAGCCGCCATGTCCGCAAGCCCCATCGACCCCGAATACCAGTCCGTCGCCCGTTTCCTGCCGCGCGGCATCGCACGCTCCTGGAACCTCCCGCTCGTCCGGATGCTCGGCGCGCTGACCTCGCGCGGCCCCGACCCCGAGGACGTCGAGGTCACCGACACCGGTGCCGGCCCGATCCGGGTGCACCGACCGGTCGGCGCGGGCGACGCGCCGCTGCCCGCCGTGCTGTGGCTACACGGCGGGGGCTTCCTGCTCGGTTCGCCGAAGCAGGACGATGCGCTCTGTCGCCAGATCGCCGACGAGCTCGGGGCGCTTGTCGTGGCCCCGGTCTACCGCCTGGCGCCGCAGCATCCCTTCCCGGCGGCGCTCGACGACGCCTACGCGGCGCTCGGCTGGCTGGCGAAGCGCGACGACGTCGACGCGACCCGGATCGCGGTCGCGGGTGCGAGCGCCGGCGGCGGACTCGCGGCGCAGGTCGCGCTCCACGCGCGCGACCAGGGCGAGATCCGACTCGCCGCGCAGATCCTCGTGTATCCGATGCTCGACGACCGGACCGCCGACCGGACGGATCTCGACGAGCGCCACTTCCGGCTCTGGGACAACCGCGCGAATCGGATCGGCTGGTCTGCTTATCTCGGACACGACGCGGGCGCGGCGGAAGCGAGCCCGATCGCGGTGCCGGCGCGGAACGCGGACCTGCGCGGCCTGCCGCCGGCCTGGATCGGCGTCGGTGCCCTCGATCTCTTCTGCGACGAGGACATGGCCTACGCCGAGCGGCTGCGCGCGGCGGACGTGCCGTGCGAGTCGATCGTGATCGACGGCGTCTTTCACGGTTTCGACGGGATCGTGCAGGACTCGACGGCCACGAAGCGGTTCCGCGCGTCGATGTTCGAGACCTTGAAGAAGGTGTTCGCGACGCAGGCTTGAGCCGCGTCTGTTCGCTCTCTTCCGTGCGGCGGCGCGCGACGGATCAGCCGACGCGCATCGGCCGGTCGCCGAGCGTCCGCACCCCCGAGAGCTCCTCGTTCCAGTCGATCGACTCGACCGCGGCGCGCTCGAGATCGGCCCAGTCGAGGCCGAGCCGGGAGAGATGGGCTCCGAGGCCCGCGGGATCTTCCGCCTCGCGGCACTCCACGAGGGCGAGGAGCTCGCCGATCGGTCCTTCGCGGCGGAGCAGGGCCTTCTCGATCGAGTACTCGAGCGCGAGCTTGCGACAGACCTCCTTCACGCTCAGGTCGAGAAGCGCGGGCGCGAGCGAGAGGAGGCCGGCGAGCCCGGCGCGTTCCGGGTTCAGCTCCGGGTCGTCCATGGCCCGCGCCAGACGTTCCATCAGGGTGCTGCGCGCGCTGGACAGCTGGCACAGGGGGTCTGCCATTCCGTTCGGGTCGTCGCTCGAGAAGAGCAGGAGATGGAGCCAGCGCATGAGCCGGTCACGACCGACCATGACGACGGCCTGCTCGACGGATTCGATCCGCTGCGCCGCATCGTCGCGCACGAGGTTCGCCATCGAAAGCACGTTCATCGTGAGATGCGGGACGCGCTTCAGCTCCTTGGCGATCGTCGCCGTCGGCGTATCGTCGTTGATGCGGCCGAGGACGTCGAGCATGCGGCTGCGTCGGATGGAGGGGCGGTTGCGCGCGACCTGTTCGGGGCGCGCGAAGTAGTAGCCGACCGCCAGCTGCCATTCCTGCTGCTCGAAGACGCGGAAGCCGCGTTCGTCTTCGATCCGGGTGGCCACGCGGATCAGCTGATGCTCGACCAGCTTTCGCGCGATCTTGCGAAGTCGCCCGGAATTGTTTTTGGAGAAGTCGACCTTCGCGTACTGGACGAGCGGGAGCAGCTCGGCGCGCGGGTCCTCGTAGGTGTAGTCGTCGAGGCAGAGCTGGAAGCCGGCGCTGCGGATCTCGTCCATGCGCTCGATCAGCGTGTCGTCGACCACGACGTTCGCCGGAATGTCGAAGACCAGAGGGATCTCCGGCAGGGCGCCGAGGTGAGCGGCGATCTCGAGCTTCGGGTCGGCGTTCACGAAGCCCGGCAGCGACCCGATCAGGGACGCGGGGCCCAGGCCGGCGAAGGTCGCCACGAGGACCTGGGCGGTCGCGGCGAGCGGGGCCTCGAAGGCGGCCTCGGTCGCGCGCTCCGAGTCGCGGAAGAGGAGGTCGTGGGCGACCACCTGCCCCTGGCGATCGAGGATGGGTTGTCGGCCGACGAAACAGACGCGGCGATCGCTGGACGAGGGGTTCGTGGACAGGGCGCGGGGCGGCGAGTCGGCGCTCGGCGGGTTCGCCGGGCGCGCGTGGAGGGTGGGGGGCATGAGAAGCTCCTTCGACAGCCGTTCGACCCGCGGAGACGATCCGGGAGGGCAACAGGCTTTGCGCCCCTGCGTTTCCACAGGTTTGCCATTTCGTGAAGCGAGTTTGCACACGCTGGGCGCCTGCACCCTCGACGAGAGGCGGTGGGCGCGTCCGCGTGACCTCCGGCGTATCGTCCAGTCCCGCTGGATCTTTACCCTGCAGGTCGATTCCGACGGGTCTCGAACCGAAGGGGCCGGGTCCGTCGTTGCCCATCCGTTTCGCGCTCCGCGCAAGGAGAAGAAGAGATGCCGAACCTCGAACGCGTCGCCCCCGCCTTCCAGGCCATGGCCCACGAGATCGTCTGGGCCAGCGTGGTCACCGTCGACCGCCGCGATCGCCCGCGCGGCCGCGTCCTGCATCCGTTCTGGGAGTGGGACGGAGCGTCGCTCGTCGGCTGGGTCGCCACTGCGCCGACGCCCCTGAAGCGCGCGCACCTCGCCCGCAACGAACACGTCAGCATCAACTACTGGGCACCGAGCCAGGACACCTGCGTGGCGGAGTGTGGCGCCCGCTGGCACTTCGACGCCGAGACCCGGGAGCGCGTCTGGAATCGGTATCTCGAGCTGCCGGAGCCACTCGGCTACGACCCGAAGATCATCCCGGGTTGGACGGGCCCGGACGTCGATGCCTTCGCCGTCCTGCGTTTCGACCCGTGGTACCTGCGCGTCTTCCCGGGGACGGCGCTGCTCGGCCAGGGCGGGGACGTGCTCGTCTGGCAGGCGGATTGATCCGCCGTCCGGTCGCGTTCGCCTCGACGGCGAATCCCCCCGCACCGCGGCCTCGTGCCGGCACGACCCGCCGCCGCGTCGAATGGTTCGGTCTCGCGAACCGATGCGCGGCCACCTTTTTCGTCTTCCTCCGAATCCGTCTGCACCGACCCCTCGGCGAGGTGCGCGCGGCCCGAGCGGCGCCGCACGTCTCGCGCGAGACCAGACAAAGGAAAGACGATGCAACGGATCCTCTCGACGCTGACCCCGGTCGCCCTTCTGCTCCTCCTCGCGGCCGCCCCCGCGCTGGCCGATCGGAGCGTGAAGTACGAGGTCACGGTCACCAACATCACGCCCGGCCAGACCTTCACCCCCATCCTCTTCGCCACCCATACCGACCAGGTCGACGTCTTCGAGGTCGGCACGCAGGCGAGTCCGGAGCTCGAGGTCCTGGCCGAGGACGGCGGGACGGGGCCCTTCGAGGATCTCCTCGCGAGCGTGCCCTACGCGGTCGACGACGTGGAAGTCCGGCCCGGCCTGCTGGCGCCCGGTGCGTCCACGACGATCACGATCGAGCGTCGGCGGCGACGCGGCATCCGCCTGAGCGTCGCGGCGATGCTCATCCCGACGAACGACACCTTCTTCGGTCTCGACGCGGTCTCCCTGCCGCGCTGGGGCTCGGCCACCTACTACGCCCGGGCGTTCGACGCCGGGACCGAGGAGAACGACCAGGACTGCGCCAACATGCCGGGCCCGCGCTGCGGCGGCGAGGGTCTGTCCGCGGAGCCGGCCGAGGGCGACGAGGGCTTCGTCCACGTGAGCAACGGCTTCCACGAGCTCGGTCCGGGTGACGGCGCGAGCGAGATCCTCGGTCCGCAGGTCTACGACTGGCGTAACCCGGTGGCGCGCATCGTCGTACGCCGTCTGTACTGACGGAACGCGAGTCCGGCGGCGGCAGAGCGCCGCCGTCGGACTCAGAGGACCGGGTGGCGATCGCCGACGACGCGAAGGCGGCCGACGAGGAACGTTGGTCGGAGTGGATGACCCGCGCCCAGCAGGGCGATCGGGAGAGCTACGCCTCGCTCCTGGCCGAGCTGTCGACCGTGATCGAGTCCTTTCTGCGCGTTCGCTTCGGCAGCGCGACCTTCGTCGAGGACTGTGCGCAGGATGCGCTGCTCTCGATCCATCGCTCCATGGGCTCCTACGACCCGAAGCGTCCCTTCCGCCCCTGGCTCTTCGCGATCGTGCGGCGGCGCGTCGTCGACGAGCTGCGCCGTCGCGCGCCGGCGAGCGAACGCGAGGCGAAGCGCGCCGAGGCCGCGGCCCTCGGGCCGACGGGGCAGGTCGAGCGCGCGCTCGACGGAGCCAAGCTGCTCGCCCGGCTCTCGCCGGACTACCGCGATGCTCTCGTCTGGACGAAATTCGCGGGCTACTCGATCGCCGAAGCAGCGGAGATGGCAGGCGTGTCCCAGGTCGCGATGAAGACGCGGGTCTCGAGAGCGGTCCGGGCCGTACGGCGCGAGATGGAGCGCGAATCGGGAATCGAGCGGAAGCCCGCGATCGAGCCCGTCGGATTCGGCGCGCTGGGGAGCCGATGATGGATCGGCGCGACCGG
>JBCCZJ010000302.1:0-6757 GCA_039187915.1 Myxococcota bacterium | reverse complement strand
GCGGCGCCGTCGACGACAGCGTGTTCTCGCGGGCCGCGTCCCGCCGGGTTCGCGGCGAGTGGTGCGAGCGATACGACGACCAGGGGCGCGCGATCCGCGTGGGGCGCTACCGCGAGCGCTACGCGAGCGGCGCGCTGCGCCTCGTTGCCCGCTACGTCGATGGCCGCCTGGCGGGCCCCGTCGTCGGCTACCACGAGAACGGCGCGCTCTTCCTCCGCGGCCAGCTCGTCGACGGCACGTGGCACGGGACGCTGATGCTCCACCACGAGAACGGAGAAGCCTTCTGGACGGGGGCCTTCGCGCGCGGCCGTCTGCACGGGCGCGTCGAGCTGCACCATCCGGACGGGGGCCTCGCTGCGGAGACGCGCTTCCAGCACGGGCGCGAGGACGGCGCCGCGCGCAGCTTCCATCCGCTCGTGTTCGGGGGCGGCGTCCAGAGCCATGTCCACGTCGAAGCGGACGCCTTCGTCGGCGTGCACCGGGTCTTCGACGTCCATGGCAACCTGATCGAGCGCGCCGACCACGCGCCGGCCCCGGAAGACTGGAGCGACGCGCCGCCCGTGGCCGCGCCCGCGACGCGACGCCGCACCTCGGACTGATCCGGGGCGCGCGATTCCCCGCGCACGAGGCCGATCGTCTGCTCCGAAACCGTCGGAGAGTGTTACGCTCGCGTCTCCTGCTCGATCGAGCCGTGCGACTGCCTGCGCGAGCCGATCGTTCATCAGCCTGGGGGTGGTCGGATCGCGTGCGCGCGGCCGACCTGAGAGCAGACCCTTCGAACCTGATCGTGCGCTTCGCTCTTCGAGAGAAGAGATGAAGGCCACGCGTAGGGAAGGCCGCCATGTCCGCCGATTCCAGTCCGTCTTCCGAGAACCTCGCGCTCCTGGCCAGCCGTTTCGGCCTGCCCGGACTCGGGAACAACCCGTCGTCGTCGCTCCTCGGCACGACGCCCGGGAGCTTCGCGAACCCGCCCGAGATCGGCGGCGCACGCACCTTCTCCTCGCCGGACACGCCCGGCATGCCCAAGCCGTCGGAGAAGACCGCATGGGACTTCATGCCGCCGGACTGGACGAAGCTGCCCGGCGACCAGCGCTGCGCCGAGTCGGCGCACCCGGAGTTCGCGCCGGCGGGCGCCTATCGCTTCGCTGCGCCGGAAGGCTTCGAGCCCATCACGCAGCTCGAGCACGCACGCCTCGGCACGATCACGCCGGAGATGCGGCGCGTCGCCCAGCGCGAGCCGCACCTCTCGCCCGCGGAAGTCCGGGACGAGGTCGCTTCCGGACGGATGGTCATCCCGGCCAACCGGATCCACCTCCAGCACGACCTCGATCCGATGGCGATCGGACGCGCGTCGCTCACGAAGATCAACGCGAACATGGGCGCGTCGCCGATTTCGAGCGGGACCCACGAGGAGATCGAGAAGCTCCGCTGGGCCGAACGCTGGGAAGCGGACACCGTGATGGATCTCTCGACCGGCGGTGACGTCGACGCGACCCGCGAAGCGATCTGTGGGGCGTCGACCGTGCCGATCGGGACGGTGCCGATCTACTCGATGATCCTCGACAAGAAGATCGAGGACCTCGACAAGGAGACCGTCCTCGAGACCCTCGAGCACCAGGCCAAGCAGGGCGTGGACTACTTCACGATCCACGCCGGCGTGCGCCGCGAACACCTGCCCTACGTCGCGAACCGACTGATCGGCATCGTCAGCCGCGGCGGCAGTCTCCTCGCAAAGTGGATGATCCACCACGAGCAGGAGAATCTGATGGCGCAGATCTGGGGAGACATCTGCGAACTGATTCGCAAATACGACGTGACCTTCTCGATCGGCGACGGGCTGCGCCCGGGTGGCCTCTCGGACGCGACGGACCTCGCCCAGCTCGGCGAGCTGCAGGCGCTCGGGGAGCTGACCGAGGAGGCGTGGCGGCACGGCTGTCAGGTGATGATCGAGGGCCCGGGGCACGTCCCCTTCGACCAGATCGAATTCAACATGAAGCTCCAGCGAAGGCTCTGCCACGGCGCGCCCTTCTACGTGCTGGGCCCGCTCGTCACCGACATGTTCCCCGGCTACGACCACATCACCAGCGCGATCGGCGCGACGAGCGCCGCCTATCACGGCGCCTCGATGCTCTGCTACGTGACGCCCAAGGAGCACCTCGGCCTCCCGAAGAAGGATGACGTGAAGAAGGGCTGCGTGGCCTACAAGATCGCCGCCCACGCGGCGGACGTGGCGCTCGGCATCCCCGCAGCGCGGGATCGCGACGACGAGCTGACCAAGGCGCGCGCCGCGCTCAACTGGGAGAAGCACTTCGAACTGTCCTTCGACCCCGATCTCGCTCGCGCCTATCACGACGAGGACCTCGACGTCGATACGGACTTCTGCGCGATGTGCGGACACGACTGGTGCTCGGTCCGGATCTCCAAGGAGATCTCGCTCTTCGTCTCGGGCAAGGACGAGGACTACCAGTGGGACAAGCCGAAGATCTCCGAAGCGTTGAACGACGAGCAGAAGGCGATCCTCGAGCAGCGCGGCGTGCTCTCGCCCGACGAGATCCATCGCCTCGCCTCGAAGACGAAGGGCAAGATGGCCAAGGATGGCCGCAAGGCCGCCTGCCACAGCGACCTCCTGGACGACGAAGCGGCGGCGCATCTGCAGAGCGAGCGTCTCGATCCTGTGACCCTCGAGCCGATCGACCCGGCGCGGTAGACGGGCCCGCGGATTGACCTCGCAGACCGTCCTCCGCACCGCGCTCTGGCTCTCGCTCGGAACCTGGATCGGCGCCTGGGCCTTCTTCGGGTTCGTCGTTTCGCGCCTGGCCTTCCAGGTCCTGCCCGGAGACCTCGCGGGGGAGATGGCCGGCGCGCTGCTGAGCGTGCTGCACTACGGGGGCGCGACGGCAGCCTTCCTCGTCGTCGGCGCCGGCATTGCCCTCGGGCGGCGCGGTTGGGTGATCGGCCTGCCCGTCCTGCTCGGCCTGCTCTGTCTGGGCACCGAGCTCTTCCTCTCGCCGCAGGTCGCCGCGGTCAGTCCGATCTCGTTGGGCCCCGACAACACGGTCGAGACCCAGCAGCGCTTCGCGCTGCTCCACCGCACCTCGCTCGTCCTCTTCATGACGATCCACGTGGCCTCGATCGTGCTGGTCTGGGGCCACGCGAGGCTGGAAACCCTCGCGGCGCGCGGCGAGGCGTAGGCGATCCCGACCGTAAGGCCCTGAAATTGCGGGAAAAATGGATAGCCGCGCCCGCGTCGTTGGTGTATCCTCCGCGGCCAATCAGAATTCCGCTGCAAATTCAGATACTTGCAGCCGATTCGGTTCGAGCCGCAGGGTTCGCTCCCGGGTCGGCGTGCGCGTTTCGTTCGCGTCGGGCTCGCTGGGAGACCCCGAGCGCGCGCGTGAACTCGTCTGGATGGGCGCGGTCGAAAGCACGACGGGCACGCGCCGGAAACGCGCCCCGAACGCGGCGGATCGATGAGCGGATCCGCAGATCCAAAGAGTGACGAGCGCGGCAAGACCGACGGACCGGACCGGTCGCCACGCGGGGACGGAAAGAACACGATGGACGAGATCAAGATCAAGTTCGCACTCGAAATCACCATCAGCGAGAGCGATCTCGAGGACGGCCTCGCCGAGTACGACGAACTGAGCGTCGACGCACTGATCAGCCAGATTCTCGACAAGTCGATCGCCGTCGACGAGATCGACTGCAAGGTCGTCGAAGGTCCCAACACCCTCGAAGAGGTCGACGAGCTCCGCGCCGCCTCCAACGGCTAGCGCTCCGCCACACCAGGCCCGCTGCCGAACCTGGATCGAGCGAGCGACGCCCTCGAGCCCCTCGCGGGCGCCACCGACGCCCCTCCCTCCAGCGCGGCGCCGAGTCCGAGCGAACGGCCGCCACCGGGAGGGACGGCCGACGGGCGCCGGAGGCGGCGTAGAAGGCATGGACGCTGAGGACGGCGTAGAACGCTTCCTGGGCCTCCCTAGCCGAAGAGCTCGAGCTGGCCGCCTCGCGGTCGGGCGTCGGGCTTCGCGGGCGACGACGCGGGCCGCCGGCTCGCCGCTGGCTTGCGCGCCGAAGCCGACCGGACGGGGGCCGCGAACACGTCGAGCTGGACGGGTCCCGCGTCGGGGCGCGCGCCCGCTGGCTTCGGCGTCGCCGGACGCCGCGGTTCCGGCCCGGGGCGATAGATCCCTTCGCGGCGCGCCCACTCGAGGATCTGCGCGTAGAAGGCCTGGAAGCGCGGGCCGTGATTGAAGTGCCGCAGGTGGGCGAGCTCGTGGCACAGGGTGTTCACCAGGCTCGAGTATTTGAGCGGCTGTTTGGTCGTGACGTGGGTCAGGCGGATGCGGATCGTGCCGTCCGAGAAGCACACGCCATAGCGCCGTTTCACGTTCGCCCGCTCCGGCTCGAGGACCCGGTAGCGCAGGCGGAAACGGGCGCAGATGCGCTGCGCATCCCGCTCGAGCCGCGCCATCAGCGCCTTCTTCTCCCGCCGGTCCACCTCGCCCGCGCCCCCCGGCCGGCCAGTGTCGGGATCCAGCCCCCTGGCGTCAACTTAGGGCCCCTTCTGCGCCCGAAGGAGCGTCCTGGGGGCCCAGGGGACGGCCTTCGTTCGACGCTCCGCCGTGTCCACCACGCCCCGACCGGGCGGCTAGAGTCCGAAGGCGATGACCATCGTCGATAGCCTCGCGCTCTTTCCGCTTTCCGATGTCGTCCTCCTCCCGGAGGTCTCGGTGCCGCTCTACATCTTCGAGCCGCGCTACCGACAGATGACCCGGGTGGCGCTCGAAGGCTCGATGCAGATCGGGATGGTCACGGTCCGCCCCGACAGCGTCGACGCGATGGCCGGCGACCCGCCGATCTTCGAGATCGGCTGCATCGGCCGGATCGCCCACGCCCAGCAGCGACCCGACGGCACCTATCAGATCATGCTGATCGGGGAGCAGCGCTTCCGGATCCTCGAAGAAGACTCCCGTGACGCCGAGCAGCTCTACCGCAGTGCGCGCGTGGCGCTGCTGGAAGACGTGGAGCCGACGACCGATGCCGAGTTCGGCTCGATGGAGACGGCCCGGGAGACGCTGCTCGAGCTGGTCGAACGCTTGATCCGGCGCATCGGCACCGCCGAGGATCCGGCGCGCGCGATGGAACCCTTCGAGAAACTCGAGTCGCCGCGACTCGTGAACGCGCTCGCGCAGTCGATCGCGTTCAGTCCGATCGAGCGGCAGCAGCTGCTCCAGGCCGACTCGATCGTCGGACGCTGCGAAACCCTGTCCGAATTGTTGCGCTTTCGATTGGCCGCCACGGGCATGACCGACGGCGGCGGCGCCCCGCTTCCGAACTGAATCTGACGCGGTAACAAATCGCGTATTCAGGAGCGAGCGGCCGAAAAATCGCGATTTCTGGAGATCGTGATTTCGGAAACGCCGGTTGGACCAGGCGCGCCGCACGCGCGAATTCGGTTCCGGGACCGCGTCGAAGGCCCTCGAATCTCATCGGAAATCGAATTCGAAACACCGGTTAGATGCAGTCTCGGCGCCGGTTCTGGGTGGTTATCAAATGTGTCACCCGGCCGCGGCGATCCGAGTCACGATTCGTTGCGCATCTCGGGATCTCATGGTTAATTCGCCAGCGTTCGGTCAGAACCCACGACGAATCGAGTGAGACCCCCCGTGACACCGCCGAAATCCCCCCAGATCCGATTCGACCCCGGGATTTCGAGGGCCGGTCCCCACGACGCCGGTCGCCGCGCGACCCGAGCCGCCCCGCCGCCACTCGTCCCGATTCGCCGGCGGCCCTGAGCGCGCCCGCAGCCCGTCCCGTCTCTCTTCGCGCCCGCGGATCTGCCCCCGCGGCCACCCGGTTGGCCCCCCCGAATGACCTTTTCGCCCAAGGTCTGGGGCGACGCTTTGCGTCGACTCCAGAACGTCACCCCTGACTTCGCTTTCGACGCCTGGATCGCGCCGCTCCAGGCCAAGGCCACGAAAGACCCGGTCAGCGGGCGTGACCGGCTCGTCCTCGGCTGCCCCAACACGTTCCATCGCGATCGCGTTCGCGTCCACCATCTCGACGCCATCACGCGCGCGATCGGCGAAGCGCTCCGCGCCGAGCTCGGCGACGGCCCGGAGGGCGACGACCTCGCGCGGCCCGTTCACCTCCCGACCGACCTCCCGATCGATCTGCTCGCGGCCGCCGAGTTCAAGGCGATCGAAGGCCGGTCGATCGAAGCGAAGGTCGGCATGCGCCGCGTCGGCCGCGCGCGCGCGGCCCAGGCCGTGAACGCGCCGGCATCGCCGACATCGCCGAAGTCGCCTTCGTCGCCGCGCGCCACCGCACCGGCCCGACGATCCGCGTCCGATGCCTCCGACGCATCCGACGCATCCGACGCATCCGACGCCTCCGACGCGCCGGAACGCCCCGTCCTGCGCGCCGTCCCGAACGGCGATGTTGCGACCAGGATCAAGACCACGGCCACGGTCCGCAACGACGCGAAGGGCCCGCGGGCCACGCCGCCCGACGGGCCGCGCTTCGACCTCGACGGCCAGCCGGCGCGACCGGGCCGCGGCGGACGCGGATCCGCCGAGCCCGTCTTCTCGTTCGAGAGCTTCGTCGTCGGGCCGTGCAACGCACTGGCCCGTGAAGCGAGCCTCGCCGTCGCGCGCGGAAGTCAGCAGCGCCTGAATCCGCTCTACCTGACGGCGCCCCCCGGCCTGGGCAAGACCCATCTTGCGCGCGCCATCGCCGAGCAGGCGCGCACGCG
>JBCCZJ010000301.1:0-6772 GCA_039187915.1 Myxococcota bacterium | reverse complement strand
TTCCAGAGCACGCTGGCGCGGTACGTCGAGAACGGCGCCCGGTACACCTCGTCGCCCGCGTGGGTAACGGCCCAGTCGCCGCTGCCGTCGTCGGTCGGCGCGAGCTCGGCCGACGCCGGCACGAGCCGCGTGCCCGCGTCGAAGGGCCCCACCGGCTCGACCTGATGGAACATGTGATGGTTGTCGCCGACGAGCGCGGTGTTCGCCATCGCGCCGACGTGTCGATGGGGCGAGGCATAGGGACCGTCCGCCCAGTAGCGGAGCCCGCCCTCCTCGACGTCGTTCAGCCACCAGATGGCGGTCGACTGGACGATCTCCCAGCGCGTGAAGAGCCCGGACCAGAGCATCGATCGCAGCAGCCACATCGGCGTGTTCTTGCGCTCGCGACCCCGGAACTTCGGATTGTCCGTATGCGCCGGACCGCACTCCGCCAACCCCGCCATCAGGTTGACGTAGACCGAGTGCGGCTCCACGACCTCGGCGGCGTAGTAGTCGCGGGTGACCTCGAAATAGCGCTCGCACTCCAGAAAGAGTTCCGAGCCGGGCGCGCGCTCGTCCGCGTGGACCCAGTCCTGCTGGAACCAGAGCGCGCTGGTCGCGGCATCGGGGTTGGCGCCGGGAGCGTACCAGCCGCCGAGCGGGGTGTACGGGGCCTCGGCCGCGAGCAGCGCGTAGACGCCCTCGAGATCGTCGATCACGTCACGGATCAGGACGGGCGGCTCGGCGTAGTGGAGGTCGGCCATCGGGACAGAGTACGTCCGTCGAGCCGCGGTCGCATGCCCCCCGCCTCGGCCGCGGACGCCCGACGCCCCTACTGCATCGTGATCGCGGTCTGGAAGTGCGGCCGCGCGGCGATCCGCTCCACGTAGCCGAGGAGATTCGTCATTTCGTCCGTCACGCAGCCGATCCGGTGGCTCATGAAGCAGGCGTGTCCCAGCATCACGTCGGCGGCGGAGAAGTCGCCGATCAGATAGTCCTGCCCGGCGAGCGCCTCGTCGACCGGCGCGAGCGCCCGCGTCAGCAGCTTCTGGGCCTGCTTGAGGGCCGTCTCGTCCCGCCGATCCGGCGGCAGCAGGATCGTCTGGACGACGACCGTGTTGACCGGCGGCATGACCATGCCCTCGCAGTAGTGGAACCACTGCTGGTACTTCGGCCAGCGTGCGTCGTCGACCGGCGGCTTGAGCCCGCCGTTCTCGTAGCGCTCGAGGATGTACTCGACGATCGCGCCCGATTCCCAGAGCAGGAGCGCTCCGTCTTCGAGCACCGGCACCCGACCGAGCGGATGTCGGCCGCGATGCTCGTCGGACTTCAGGTCCTTCGGATGGAAGGCCATCTTGTTGATCTCGTACTCGAGACCGAGCTCTTCGAGGAGCCAGACGATGCGCCCGGCGCGCGAGTTCGGGGCGAAGTGGAGCTTGAGCACGGAAATCCTCCCAGCGGTCGGGTTGGGCGCGCCAGTATACGCGGCGCGATCGGCCTAGGAATGGGACGTCGGGTCGGTCCAACGCTCGACCGCGATCTGGATCAGCTCGATCCGGTGGCCGTCCGGGTCGAGGCAGATCGCGATCCGAGCGAGACCACCGGGGTCGTCGGCGGGCGCCGTCAGGAAGCGCACACCCGCGGCCCCCAGCCGGTCGACCTCCGCGGCGAGATCCGGCGTGGCGAGACAGATCCGCTCCCAGCCGGCGCTGCCCGGGGCCCCGCGATCGCCCTCGTCTCCGGCTGGACCCGCCGTGTCCGAGGCGGCGCGCGCGTAGGCCGTCAGGTCGAGCATCGGGAAGCCGCCCGGCAGGCCCAGGATGCATCCGTTGGCGCGCGTGCCCGGGGCGAGCCCGAGGGCCGCCGCGCAGTCCTTCGGGATCTCGGCTGGCGGCCCTTCGCGCTGGATGCCCAGATAGGGGATCCCGGGCAGGAAGACACCGAAGCCGAGCTCCGCGTAGAACGCGATCGAACGCTCGAGATCCCGCACGTTCAGGTTCACGTGGCCCCAGGACAGCCCGCCCGCGTTCGCCTCCGTCATGCGCCCGTCATGCCTCCGGATCCGGCATGACCCGAGCCAGATCGTATTTCAGGTGCTGCGAAAGGTCGCCCAGTCGTTTCGGGATCATCTTGCGCTCGACGAAGTGCCAGCCGCGTGACGCGTCCCAGGCGAACGCATCCTCGTAGTCGTTCGTGATGATCGGCTGAAGCGGGAAGTCGGGCGGCACGGCCTGCAGGACCGTGCAGCGAGAGCGGACGCGGGCGCTCCGCATGTCGTCCGCGAACTCGAGGATCAGGTTCGACGTCACGTGCTGGGTCATGGGCGTCCCGTCCGCGTGGATCTTCGTCGCCGCCTCGTAGATGGCCCGGACGCCGACCACGCCTTCGCCCTGCAGCTGGCCCTCGGCGTCGACGATCCGTCCGTGTTCGAAGAGCGCCGCGACGCCGTCGAGGTCGCCGGCATCGATCCGCTCGGCGTACGTGAACATCAGATTCTCGATCGCCGTCCGGGCGTTCGCCGGGTCGAGCGGGTCGCGCGACATCAGACGTCCCGCCGGGCGGCCGAGACGCCGCGGGCGGACGGGGCGAACGCTTCCGCGGGGCGAGGCGAAGGGGGGGCGTCGATGGACAGGGAACCGGGCATGGCGCTCCTCGAAACGGCGTCGACCGCGACGGTACGACGTCCTCGGCCGACTCGAAACCTCGGAGATCGCCCATGCATCCCCTACATTCAGGGGGCCTTGGGGGGAGGCGATGGGGCTCAAGCGCTTCGACCGGAAATTCGGCCGCGGCTTCCTGTCCGAGTCGACGACCGGGCCGGCGGTCTACCTGTTCCGCGACGGCGCGGGCGACGTGATCTACGTCGGCAAGGCGAAGAACGCCCGCCGCCGGCTGGCGCAGTACCGGAGCGCCACGCGGCGCAAGGCCCACCGCAAGATGCGTGCGATCGTCCGGGAGGCCGAGTCGCTCGAGATCCGCGAGCAGCCGAGCGAAGCCGCGGCGCTTCTGTTGGAGAACGAGCTGATCCGCACGCTGCGACCGGCCTTCAACGTCGAAGGGGCCTTCGATTTCCTGTATCCCGCGATCGGTGTGGGACGCCACGAGGGCCGCCTCGTGCTCTGCTTCACGAGCGACCCGGACGCGTTCGAAGCGCTGGTGCTCTCGTGGCACGGCACGTTCCGTCCGCGTTGGCGCGCCCGACAGGCCTTCGACGGGCTCTGCCTGCTCTTCGGTCATCTCGGTCACGCCGAGCCGCGAAGCCGACTGCCGGCGCTGCCCGATCGACGGGGAGCACGGGTCTTCGCCGTCCGCCGCGTGGCGACGGATTTCGTCGACCGGCTCGGCGACTTCCTCGATGGCGAGAGCGAGGCCCTGCTCTCCGAGCTCGCCACGGCGCTGCTCGAGGAGCGCGGCGCCCGCCTCGAAGCCGCGACGATCGAGGGCGAGCTCCGTTTCCTCGCCGAGTTCTTTCGACTGGATGCGGCGCGGCTGCGCGACGCGCGGGCCCGCGTGGACCACGCGACGCCCTTCGTCACCGGCAGCGAGCGCGACGCGCTCTTCATCCGCAGCCGACTCCGGGCCGCCGAGCCGGGCTAGCCGAGCGCCCTCGGGCGTTCAGTCCCCGAGCGCCTGCGCGAGCGCCGTCGGGCGTTCAATCCCCGAGCGCCTGCGCGAGCGCCTGCAGGTAGTCGATGTAGTCGAGCTTGAAGCGCGGATCGAAGTTCTTCTGGTCCGCTGCGAGCTTGACGATCACGACGCCGTTGCCCGGATGGACGTAGATGTTCTGGCCCCAGATGCCGCGCGCCAGGAAATCTCCGTCCCAGTTCCGTGGCGTCCACCACTGGTACATGTATCCCGCCGTATTCGTCGAGGCGGGATTCTCGCCCGGCATGAGATGGGGCTGGTTCGGGACGACGGAGGCCTCGGCCCAGCCCTCGGGCAGGACGCGCGTGCCCTCGCGGCGCCCGCCCTCGAGGTACAGCAGGCCGAGCTTCGCGTAGTCCCGCGCGCTCGCGGCGAGGCCGCCCATCGCGAGCTCCTGGCCTTCGTGGTCGAGGGTCCAGAGCCCGGGCGACTCCATGCCGAGGGGATGCCAGAGCACGCGGGTCATGTAGTCCGTGATCGACTCACCGGTCACCCGAGTCAGAAGGATCCCGAGCAGTTGCGTATTGATGCTCGCGTAATGGTTGAAGGTTCCCGGCGGATGGTCCTGGCCCAGCGTGTCGATGTACTCGAGATAGGTCATCGGCGGGACCTGCTGGACCATGCGGTTGATGTCCGAATCGGGGGCCGTGTAGCGCTCGTCGAAACGGACGCCCGACGCCATCTGGAGGACGTGCTCGACGGTCACGCCATCGAAGGTCGCGCTCTTCAGCTCTGGCAGGTACTTCCGGATCGGGTCGTCGAGGCGCTCGATCCGGCCCTCCTCGAGCGCGATCCCGATCAGCGCCGACGTGAACGACTTCGCGACCGAGAACGACGTATGCAGGCTCGTGCGGGAATCTCCATGGGCATAGGTCTCGTGGATGACCTCGCCATCCTTGAGCACGAGGAAGGCCGAGGTGTCGGACAGCGCGATGAAGTCTTCGAGGGAGGTGGATTCGCCGTGGAAGATCCCCGAATGGCGAAGCGTGTCCCGGTTCGGCCCGAGGTCCCACGGATCGGGGGACGCCGGCATCTCGGACGTCGGAACGAAGCGGCCCATGTTGCGGAAATTCGCGAAGCGGTCGCCCGCGAACATCGCCGTGAGACCGCTGGCCTCCCCCTCGGAAGGCGTTCCGCCGATCGTCACGCCCTGCGCGCCCGCGGCGCCCGCGACCGCGAGCACGCTCGCCAGCCCGACCAGCCCCGGCCACCCCGTGTGCCTTCGTCTCGTTCCCATCGAGCGGCTCCCTCTTCGTCGACGCATTCCGGTCTCCCCACCCTGCCTCGTGCGGTCCGGCGATCGGCCGGAACCGGCGAGAGCGTGACACAGCCGTGCCCGCTCGCCATGGGTGCGTTTGGCAATCGCCGCTGACTGACCTAACGGAAGAGGCGATGGATCGCTCTGCTCTGCTCGCAATGCTCCTCCTGCTCCTCGCCTGTGCGCCCGCACCCGCGCCCGCACCGGCTCCGGACGCGACCTGCGAAGCGCTCTCGGGAGAGGCGATCACGGCGCTCTTCGCCGACGTCCTCGACCGAGCGAGCGTCCGGGACGGTCAGGGCGCGCGTGCGACCAACCTCTGGTGTCGCGACGGACGCTTCCGCAGTCGTTGGGAGGGACCTGCCGGCGGCGGGGAGATCGAAGGGACCTGGTGGGTCGAACGCGACCTTCGCTGCGTACGGGTCGAGCACGGCCTGCCGGACGACGGCGATCGGCGGCGCTGCGTCCCGATCTATCGCTGCGACGACCGGATCGTCTCCGGGAATGCCTCCGGAGGCACCCACGGCTGGCACGCCCTCACGCCCGCGGACTGTGCCTCGTTCGACGCCCCGTCGGCGTCAGCGTCGCGTTGACACGCCGCCGCCAGCCAGTAGCGTGACGCGTTGCGCGCGGTGTCCTGCCGCGCGCGCCGGCGCCATGCGGAGAAGGCGTGCCCGACGGTCCGATCCATACCCCGCTCGATCGCACCCTGCGTCCCGGCACCCGGGTCTTCTTCGGCATGGGCCAGGTGGCCGAGGGCCTGAAGAACTTCAGCTTCACCTTCTTCGCCCTCTTCTACTACAACCAGGTCCTGGGGCTCTCGGCGAGCCTCACCGGGCTCGCGCTCGGGATCGCCCTGGTCGTCGACGCCGTCACGGACCCCCTCATGGGTTCGGTCTCCGACAACTTCGACTCGCGCTGGGGGCGAAGGCATCCGTTCATGGTCGGCGCTGCCCTGCCGCTCGCGCTCTCCTTCTACACGCTCTTCGCGCCGCCCCCGAATCTCTCGACCGACGGCCTCTTCTACTGGCTGACCGGCTTCACGCTCCTCACGCGACTGTGGATGACCGTCTACCACGTGCCGCACATCGCGCTCGGCGCGGAGCTCACGGCGAACTACGAAGAGCGCACGACCCTCGTCGCGATCCGACAGATCTCGGGCTACTTCGGCATCTTCGCCGTCGCCGGGATCGGCCTCGGCCACTTCTTCGCAGACGAGCGGGGCGGTCGACTGAACGGGGCGGCCTACGCCGACTTCGCCGCCGTCATGGGTGGCGTGATGGTGGCGACGATCCTCGCGTCCGCCTGGTTCACCCGCGACCAGATCCCGTTCCTCCCGACCCACCGTACGCGCGACGCACCGGCGCGGCATCCCCTCGCGCGCGTCGTCGCCGAGACCCGCGCCGCCTTCGGCAACGCGTCCTTCCGCCCGCTCTTCGTCGGTGTCCTGCTGATCTACATCCTCGTCGGCACCGAAGGCGCCCTCTCCCTCTACATGTACGAGTTCTTCTGGGCGCTGGCTGGCCGCGACATGGTCGTGCTGCTGGTCTGCTACCCGCTTGGACTCGTCGGCGGGGCGATGCTCACGACGCGCTTCCACCGCCGTTGGGACAAAGGACCGACCCTGATCTTCGGTACGGCCGGGTGGGCCTTCTTCCAGCTGCTCCCGGTGATCCTGCGGCTGCTGGGCCTCTTCCCCGAGAACGGCAGCCCGCTTCTGATCGCGAGCCTAGGCGGCCTCCGTCTCGTGCAGGGCGTCGTCGTCCAGCAGGCCCTGGCGAGCTTCAGCTCGATGATGGGCGACATCACCGACGAACACGAGCTCGCGACGGGCCGCCGCCAGGAAGGCATCTTCTTCGGCGTCGTGGCGTTCTCGGGCAAGGCCGCGTC
>JBCCZJ010000300.1:0-6788 GCA_039187915.1 Myxococcota bacterium | reverse complement strand
CGGCGGGTCGAGCGGGCTGAACGTCGCGGGGGCGCTCCGCCTCGCGGAGCGCCGCGGCCCGGGGCACACGATCGTGACGATCCTGTGTGACTCGGGAACCCGCTACCAGAGCAAGATGTGGAATCCGGAGTTCCTTCGCGAGAAGGGGCTCCCGACGCCCGACTGGCTCTGACCCGTTCGCCTTCCGGGGCTAGCGGCGGCGACGCTCGACGAAGCTGCCCGCGACCAGCGTACCCAGCCCGAAGACCAGCGCGGCCGACGGCTCCGGGACCGGGTTCGACAGGTTGATGTTGATGTCGCCCCGGTAGGTCTCCTTCGTATCCACGTCCGTCAGCGTGATCCAGGAGGACAGGCCGTACTCGCAGTTCTTGTCGTTCAGGCAGGTGCCGAGCTGGGCCCAGTAGTCGCCGGTTCCGGGCATGCGAACGATCTCGAACGTGTGGCCCGCCCATTCGCCGTCGTGCGCGGTCAGCGTGCCGGTGACCGTCGAGGCGAACATCCAGTCGTCGCGCTGATTCGCCCAGTCGGTGCCCTTGATGCGGCCGTCGTCGAAGCCCGTGAGGACGCCGAACTCGTCGCCGCTCAGGATATTCTGGAAGGTCACGTCGATCGACCAGTTCGAGTCGTCGGTGCCCGACACGAGGTCGCCCTCGAGCGACCACTGGTCGTCCTGGATCTCGAAGACCGCATGATCGTCGAAGTGGAGGTGGCGCTGGTCGAGGCCGGGGACCCAGACCGAGTGGCGATCGTCGCGGAAGGACTCCGCTTGGAACGACAGCGCGGTCGCGGTCGTCGAGAAGAAGAGGGTCGCGAGCAGAAGGCCGAGGGCGGCGGGAAGGATTCGCATTGGGGCAGCTCCGAGGTCGGGGGCCGCCTCGCGCGGCCGATAACCGTGAGTGCCACGAAAGGAGAAATCGCGTCATCCGCGGGGCCGGAATCGCCTGGTGTCCCTTCGTTATGCGAGGGCACTGCGCCTCGCCTGCCGCCTGCCTGCGGACGCGCGGCGCGACCGGACGGAAGCGAGCAGGAGGGCGCCCGCGCCGAGCCCGAGCGCGAAGCCCGCTTCCGGGGCCTCGACCGCGCCGATCTCGCAGCCCGGCGTGCCGTCCGCGTCCGAGTCGACCGGCCGGGACAGGCCGCGCAGGTCGGTGGGGCTCTGGCAGAAGGCGGCGTCGGCGGCATCGACGACCGGACTCAGCAGCGGGTCGGGCTCCAGGAACTGGAAGATCCCCACGCTCGTTCCCGCACCCAGCAGGAGCGGCACGCCCTCGACGCTGCCGGTCGCAGAGAAGAGGCAGCTGGTGTCGTCGCTCGCGTTGTGCCCCACGCGGATCATGTCCGTGGACAGGAGTGCGCACGCGTCGCCCCCGGCCGGGGCGCGGACGATCGTGTTGGCGACGATCACGCCGGTCAGCGCAAGGGGCGCCTCGTCGTCGACGACGAGCGTCGCGCTGGCGCCGAGATCGCCGGCGAGGGTCACGTGGTCGAGGCGCGTGCGTGCGTCGGCCACGCGCAGCTGGGTGCCCGTGTTGTCGTGGATCGAGCTGTGTTCGATCTGGAGCCGCACGTCCTGAACGAGGGCGTCACCGGACGCCTCGACGGCGCCGTTCGGCGGTCCGTCGTTGGCCACGATCGAGCTCCGGCGGATGCGCGTGTAGACGTCGCCCGAGGCGCCCCAGGTCCGGTCGGGGCCGGTGATCGCGCTGCCGCGACCCTCGGCGAAGACGTTGATCGCCTGGTTCGCCGAGAGCGTGGACCGCTCGATCCAGGCATCGTGGAAATTCGCGATGGCCCCGCCGAAATTCGCCTCGTTCTCGAAGAGCAGCGCGTGATCGACGAACAGATGGCCGTGGCTCTTCACGCCACCGCCGCCCGGGAGCGGTGACTGGTCCGCGAGGCCGCCATGGATCCCGACGTCCCGCAGGACGAGCACCGCCTCCGGCGCCGTGTCCGGCAGCTCGAAGACCCGGTCGGTCGTATCGGCGTCGACGAAGCTCGTCTCCGGCCCGGCGCCGCGGACGATCACGCGCCCGGTCACGTCGAGGTCGCCGGTCGCGGCGGCGTCCTCGCCGGTGCCCGCGAGCGCGAGGGTGATCGCGCCGGGCGGAAGCGCGATCCCGGTCAGCGGAGGCACGCTGGCGCCCGCCGGATGGTTCGCCTCCTGGATCGCCGCTCGGAGCGTACAGGTCGGTGCCGGGCCAGCGGTCGCGCAAAGCCCGTCGCCGGGGGTCGCGTCCGTCGCGTCGCTGAGCGCGTCGACCACGAAGGTGCGGAGCGGACGGCGATAGAGGGCGACTTCGCCGACGTCGACCGAGATCGTGCGGGCGGCGGAGAAGCTGAAGGTGTCGGTGAAGACCGAGGCGCCGGCGTCGTTCGGGATCGAGACGCTGCCGAGGGGGAGCGTGAGGGCGCGATCGAGGCCGCCCGGGCCGAGGAGTCGGAGCGTCGCGAGGTTGCCGGGCTGCGCGTGCTCGAGCGATAGCGAGAAGCTCGATGCGGCGAGCACGATGCTGCGTTCGAGCGGGCTCAGCGCGAGCTCCGCGAATACGGGCGTCATCCCGAACTCCGCGGCCTGGATCTCCAGGGACATGGCGCCGGCCTCGTTCCGGAGCGCGCCGCGGAAGGACTCGTTCTGGGGGCCGAGCATGCCGAGCGCCAGATCGACACGCCCCGCGCCGCTGCCGAGGACGAGTTGACCGAAGGAGGCGGCGATCCCGCGCGTCTCGGTCGCGCCGTCGCCTTGGGGAGCGGGAACCGAGACGGACGCGAAGCCGGGTCCGTTCGTGCCGTCAGAGCGCAGCGTCACGACACCGTTCGTGGGCGACGGCTCGGGCGGGGTGGTCGGCGCGCCGGTATCGAACAGCGCCGACCCGAGGTCGTAGACGTCCCACTCGGGTTCGGTCGCGGCGCCGGTCTCGAAGTCGAACGACTCGACCCAGGTCGGGACACCGTCTTCCGGCAGCGGGGCCGAGCCGGGGTCGCCCAGGGCTTCGGGCGGGCACAGAAGGAGCGGGGCCAGCAGCAGGGCCAGCAGCAGGAAGGTGCCGGGCGAGAGGAGGATGCGTGCGGATCGGGGCATGGGGATCTTCTCCGGAAGGGTTGGACGGCGCAGGGCCGGTCTGAACCCCACGCAGCGTCGGCGCCGGGCGCTATTCGGTGATTATCGAAAAACCTCATCTGGTCCGGGTGTTTACGGGCGAGCGTCGGGCCGGGTCATGCTAGTCTGGTCACGTCCTGCGACGGGAGACGGCTCTTCGTCGTGTGGGAGCGGGTAGGGGACCCGACAACGGGAGAAGCGAGATCGCGTCGTCAGTCTGGATTCACGCCGATCTGATCGAGACCCTCGGTCGCGCCGACGCGCGGACGCTCTCGCTGATCGTCGGCCCCGGCGGCGCCGGCAAGACCACGCTCGCCCGGGCCTGGCGCGCGGAGCGCGAGGCCGCGGGAGAACGCGTCGCCTGGCTCTCCGTGGCCGCCTACCACCGGGATCCCATGCTCTTCGTCGAGGACTGGGTCGAAGCGGTTCGCGAGGCGTCGGTCGTCGGGGGGGGAGCCGGGCCCTTCGGGACGGCGCTGATCCGGTCGCTTCCGCGCATCGGGGAGTTCGACGTCGATACGGCCGTCGCACTGCTCGTCCGCGAATACCGGGCGCTCGGGCAGGTCGTGTCGATCGTGGTCGACGGCTTCGAGCACCTCGCCCCGGACGGCCCCGCGGTCGCCGTGCTCGACGGTGTCCTCCGTTCCGCGCCGGATTCGCTCCACGTCGTATTGACGACCCGCGGATTCCGGCCCGGCGCCGCGACGCGCCTCGTCGCCGAAGGGCGGGCCCTCGAGATCGACGGCGAGTCGCTCCGCCTGCCGGTCGAGTCGATTCCTGCCCTGGCGGCGAATGCAGGCGTGACGCTCTCGCGAGGCGAGGCATCGTCGCTCCATGCGCGCACGCGCGGCTGGGCGATCGGCATCCACTTCGCGATCCGCGCGCTCGGTGGCCTCTCTGCGGAGCGCAGACACGCGTTCTTCGAGGAGCTGGTCGAAGAGCCCGATCTCTTCCGCTACATCGCGACCGAGATGGTCGAGGGGATCGACGACGCCGTGCTCGGTGTCGCGCTCTGCGCGAGCCTGCTCGGACCGGTTTCACGCCGGATTCTGATCGACGCGATCGAGGAGGACGGCGCGGCGGAGCTCGTCGAGACGGCGATCGATCGCGGGCTGATCGGCAACGCGATCACGGGCCTCGTGGTCCACGACCTGCTTTCGGACTGGCTCGCGCGACATTTCGAATGCGCTCTCGGCGAAGAGGCGTGGCGCGCGCTGCATGCGCGTCTGGGGCGGGTGCGCGAGGCCGCGGGGCAACCGCTCGAGGCGCTGCGGCTCTACCAGGCGGGCGGGCTCGTCGACGAGATCACCGCCGTGCTGATCGAGCACGGCATCGGTTGGGTCGACCACGGCCTCTACGACGTGGTGGGATCGGCCTTCGCGGAGCTGCCGGAAGCCGCGCTCTCGAACCAGCCCGAGCTCAACGCGCTGGCCGGCGTCCTCGAGAGCGGCCGCAATCCGGATCGCGCGCTCGAGTGTCTCGAGCGCGCGATGGAGATCTATCGCGCGCGCGGTCGGCGGCGTGAAGAACTCGAGATCCTGCACTGGATGGGAATCATCGCCGCCAACGAGAATCGGGGCGACGCGGTCCGCAAGCAGTACCGGCACGTCCTTTCGCTGCCGCGTCTCGTGCGCGAACCGGAGCTGCGCGGCCTCGTCGCGCTCGGACTGGGGCACTCCTGCTACCTGTCCCAGCGTTTCCGCGCCGCGATCCGGTTCTACCGCCTCGCCGCGACCTACGATCACGCGCCCCGTGAGCGCTGCGGGATCGTGCTCGGACGGACGACGATCCTGTTCTACCAGGGGCGCTGGGACGACTGCATCGCCGAGGTCGACGCCCACTGCGCCGATCCGCGCCAGCGCGAGTTCGGCCCCGGCTTCTTCTCCACGCAGATCCGCCGTTGCGTCGCGGTCGCGCTGCGCGGAGAGGACATCGACGGCGCGCTCGAGACGCTGGCCGAGACCTCGCGCTTCTTCTCGGCCGTGCGGCAGACGATGAACCAGATGCGTGCGGAGCACGGCATCGGTCAGATCCACGCGCGGCTCGGCAAGTTCGATGCGGCGATCCCGTCCCTGGCCGAGGCGGCGGCGCTCTGCGACCGGATCGGCATGCGACACAGCCACGCCGGCGTGCTCGGGGCGCTGGCGCGCGCCTACCAGCAGGCCGGGCGCCTCGACGATGCCCAGAACGCGGCGTCGGATTCGCTCGCGATCCTCGCCCGGCGCGAGGTCTGGGAGGCGCGCCTCGCGCTGAAGGCCTTCGACGGTCCGGGGGTCGCGCTGGCGGGGGTCGTCGCCGCCGAGCTCGGCGAAGCGGAGGCAGCCTGGTCGCTGCTCGCTCGGATGCGCAAGCGTCTGGTCCACCGCGATCTTCCTCTCAGTGCCTCGGCGGTTCATCTCCTGATGGCGTACGTGGCGCAACGTGCCGGCGATCGGACCGCCGCGCGCCGGGAGCTGACCCTCGCGTTCCGGATCCGCTGCGAAGCGGGGATCACCGACCACGCGCCGGAGGTCGACCAGGCGCTGCTCGACTGGGGATTGGCCGAGGCCCGCACCCTCGGACTGTCCACCGGGGCCGTCGCTTCGGGCACGCTCGAGGCGCCGGCCTTCGCGGGGCCGGGCCTCGCGATCCGCTCGCTCGGCGGGCTGTCACTCGAGGTCGGCGAGCGCAGCGTCCGACCGCGTGAATGGCGCGGCAAGCTCACCCAGCGGCTCTTCGTGCGGCTTCTGGCGGCCGACGGTCGGCTGGTCCCGCGGGAGCGGATCGAGACCGACCTCTGGCCGGACGCGTCGCCGGAGAAGGCCAGCAACAACCTGCGGGTCGCGCTCTCCAAGCTGCGCGACGTGCTCGAGCCACGGCGCCGACGCGGCGATGTGAGCCCGTTCCTCGACGTCGAAGGCGACTGGATCGGTCTGCGGCCAGAGGCGATCACGTCCTGGGACGTCGAGGCGTGGCGGGAAGCGGTCGGCGACGTCGAGGCGGCCGCGAAGGCGCGCGACGAGGGCCGGCTCGCGACGGCGCTAAACCGACTCGCGGCCACGGCGCGCGGCGACTTCCTGCCCGAGGCGTACGACGACTGGGTGCTCGACCTCCGTCGGAGTCTCGAGGAGCGTTGGGCCGCGGTGGCGAGCGAGTCCGCGGCGCTCTTCCTCGAGGCCGATCTGGGGGCCGCCGCCGTGCGGATCGCCGAGCGCGGCGTGCTCGATCAGCGCGGCGACGAGCGCGCCTGGCGCCTGCTCGTCACGGTGCGTGATCGCGCCGGCGACCGCTCCGGCGCGCTGCGGGCGCTGGCCGACGCGCGCGACGCGCTCGCCGGCGAGCTCGGACTGGATCCGCTCTCCGTCCTGCCGGATCTCGCGGTCGCGATCGGCGACGACTGACGCCCCTCCGTGCGATGGGCGGATCCCGGTGAAGCGGGCGGGGGCGGTGGCTCAGCCCAGGCCGTAGAGCTTCGCCGCGTTGTCGTGGACGACGGATTGGATCTGCTCTTCGCTCATCTTCGAGGTGATTTCGTCGATGATCTTGCGCGAGTCGGGGTAGGTCCCGTCGCCGTGCGGGAAATCGGTCGCCCACATCACGCGCTCGAGGTTGACCGCGTCGATCACGTGCTCGACGGAGTAGTCGTCCTGGAAGGTCGCGTAGATGTTCTCGTGAACGTACTCGGAGGGCTTGCGCTGGATCGCGCCGCCTT
>JBCCZJ010000299.1:0-6803 GCA_039187915.1 Myxococcota bacterium | reverse complement strand
GCGACCCTCAGTCGACGCCATTGTGTGGAGCGTGTCTGCCCCACACATCGACAAGCCCGGCGCTCGGAAACGCTAAGCTTCTTTTTGACGTGATCGACAAACTTGCAGCGGCGCTCCGGGCTTAGAAGTTCTTGGGCAAGCCGAGTCCGCGGCCGGCGATGATGTTCTTCTGGACCTCGCTCGTGCCGCCGCCGATCGTGTCGACGACCGTGTAGCGGTAGGAGCGCTCGTAGCGGCCGCCCGCCGGGGCTTCCGGCTGGCCGGGCTTCAGCTGCCCATCGGGGCCCATCAGGTCGAGCGCGGCGTTGGCGATCCGTTGCCCGAGCTGGGACTGCCACATCTTGTACATGGCGGCCTCGACGGTCGGGACCCGATCCTTCAGGGCTTCGCTGATCACCTTCCGCTGGAGCTTTCGCGCGACCTCGAGGTCCGCGCGCAGCTTGGCGATCGTCTGTCGCACGACCGGATCCCGCGAGAGCGGCTCCCCGTCGAGGGTCTCTGCCCGGACGTACTCGATCAGCCCCTTCAGCTTCATCTCGATCGGCCCGACCGGAAGCATCGCGAAGCGCTCGAGGTCGAGGGCCTCGCAGATGTAGGTCCAGCCCTTCCCGACCTCACCGACGACGTGGCTGTCGGGCACGAACACGTCGTTGAAGAAGACCTCGTTCGTCCGCTCGTCGCCGATCGTGTAGGTCGGATGGATCTCGAAGCCCTCGTGGTTCATCGGGATCAGGAAGAGCGTGATCCCCTTGTGCTTGTGATCGCCGGTCCGCGCCCCGACCCAGTACCAGTCGGCGAAGTGCGCGCTCGTGGTCCAGATCTTGTGCCCGTTCAGCACCCAGCCGCCGCGCGCCGCGTCGTGCTCGGCCTTGAGCTGGAGCGACGCCGCATCGGAGCCCGCCTGCGGCTCGGAGTAGCCGATCGCGAACTCGATCTCGCCGCGGATGATGCGCGGCAGGAAGTAGGTCTTCAGCTCTTCGTTGCCGTGCCGGATGATCGTCTTGCCGACGATGCCGACCCCCTTGCCCGGCTGGGGGCAGCCGTAGCGGGACAGCGCCTCGGTCAGCAGGAAGTCGTAGATCCCCGACCGCTCCTGTCCGTCGTACTCCTTCGGCCAGGACATGCCGAGCCAGCCCTGCTCCGCGAGCTTCCCCATGAACGCGCGCTTCGCGGGCGTCTCGACCGTCTGGGAGAGATGCTCGGGGTTCGCGTCCATCACCTCGTCGGAGTGGTTGGCTTCGAGGAAGGCCACGACCTCCTTCTCGAAGGTCAGCTCGTCTTCGGACAGGTCGAAATCCATGCATCACCTCGGCTGGCGCATCGGCCCGGACGGAACGCACCGCGGACCGGAACGGCAATACGATACGCCGCGTATCGGTATGCGTCCAGCCCCGAATTCCCCTGCGAGCACGGTTGGTTGCGGCCTTCTCGCTATGCTCGCCGCATGCGCACCGATGAGATCCGAAATGCCGATCGCGGCCGCCGCAGACCGCTCGACGGAATCCGGATCCTGGCCCTCGAGCAGATGCAGGCGCTGCCCTACGCGACCCAGCTCCTCGGGCATCTCGGCGCGGAGGTCGTGAAGATCGAGCATCCGGAGCGCGGTGACACCGCGCGCTTCGGCATGCCCTGGATCGAAGACGCGGACGGGCGGCGCGCCGGCGCGACGTTCCTGCGCAACAACCTGTCAAAGCGGAGCGTCGCGCTCGATCTCAAGACCGACGAAGGGCGCGACCTCGTGAAGCGACTCGTGCCGCGCTTCGACGTGGTCTGCGAGAACTTCACGCCGGGGACGAGCGCCCGGCTCGGCCTCGACTACGCCGCGCTCCGCCCTCTCGACCCCGGCCTGGTCTACTGCGCCGTGAGCGGCTTCGGCCAGCTGGACGAAACGCCCTACGAAGGGTTTCCGGCCTACGCGCCGATCGTCGAGGCGATGAGCGGCATGTACGAACCCACCCGGCGCGACGGCGAGAAGCCGGAGATCGTGACCGCGGGCGCGCTCGGCGACAACGCGGCGGCCCTCTTCGCCGTGATCGGCATCCTCGCCGCGCTCCGTCACCGGGACGCGACCGGCGAGGGCCAGATGGTCGACATCGCGATGTACGACGCGATGATCGCGCTGATCGACATGGTCCCCTTCCTCTCCTCCATGGGCGCACCGCCGGCCTGGGCGACATCGGGATCGCAGGGCGTGAACGACGCGTTCCGGGCGAAGGACGGCTACTTCGTCGTCACCGTCCTCCGTCCGCATCACTTCGAGCGCCTCGCACGCTTCCTCGGGCATCCGGAGTGGCTGACCGATTCCGCCTTCGACGGACTACGCGCCCAGGCCGAGCAGGTGGACGGACCGATCCGGACGGCGATCGAGGAATGGGCCCGTGACAAGACGAAGATCGAAGCCGCGCAGCAGCTCGCGGCCGAGGGCATCGCCGCTGGCGCCAGCCACGTCGCCGACGACATCGCCGCGGATCCGCACGTGGCGACCCGCAACATGCTGATCGAGGTCGATCGGCCGGACGCGGACACGCCGTTCCGGGTCGTCGGCAATCCGGTGAAGCTGTCCGCCTCGCCCGAAGGTCCCGTCACCCGCTTCCCGATGCTGGGCGAACACACCCGCGAAGTCCTCCGCGAGGAGCTCGGCCTCGACGACGACGCGCTCGCGGACCTCGCGGAGCGGGGCATCCTCCACCTCGGCGGCGCCGCGCCCTCTCCGACCTAGCGCCCGACCCACTTCTCCATTTCGGGAAGAAACTGCGCGTTGAGCTTGCGCATGCCTCGAATCCAGCGGTCGTAGTCTCCGGCCTTGCGCTGGAAGTACGTCGCGACCTCGGGGTGCGGCAGGATCAGGAACGACTCGGCGGCGAGCCCGTCGATGACGGCGTTCGCGATGTCCGTCGGCTCGAGCATTCCGTCCACGCCGGCCACACCGCCGGCCTCGGTCCCCGCCGTCATGGCCGTGTTGACCGCCTGCGGGCAGAGCGCGAAGACCTTGATCCCCTGGTCGCCGTAGGTGATCGAGAGCCACTCCGCGAACGCCACGCTCGCGTGCTTCGTCACCGAATACGGCGCCGAACCGATCTGCGTGAGCAGGCCGGCGGCGGAGCAGGTATTGAGGAACGCGCCCTCCCCGCGCTCGAGCATGCCCGGCAGGATCGCGTGCGCCGCGTGGACGTGCGCCATCACGTTCACGTCCCAGATCTTCTGCCAGGAATCGACGGTCGCCTCGACGCTCCCAGGCGTGATGATGCCCGCGTTCGAAACGAAGAGGTCGATCGGCCCCTGCACCTGCTCGACCGAGCGGGCGAGCTCGACCATCGCCTCGCGGTTCCCGACGTCGACGCCGTGGGCCGTGCCGCCGATCGCGCCAGCGACCTCGGCCGCGCTCCCGGCATCGAGGTCCACGACGGTCACGTGGCCCGCGCCTTCCTTCGCGAAGCGCTGCGAGAGCGCGCGCCCGATCCCGTTTCCGCCGCCCGTGACGACGATGTTCTTGCCCTTGACGTCCATGCCCGCTCCTCCTCGCTCCGCCCGGCGGCGGGAGACCGAGCGTACCCCACGGATCCCGTCCGGTCGGCGCGCCCCGCTGACTCCCGTCCGCGTCGATCCGTGTGATAGGTTCCGGCGTCATGAGCTGGAAGCCCGAAGTCGACGAGATCGAACGCCGCCGCGCCCGCGCCCGCGAAATGGGCGGCGCGGACGCCGTCGCCAAGCATCGCGAGCGCGGTCGCTGGAACGTGCGCGAACGGATCGAAGCCCTCGTCGACCGGGACAGCTTCCGCGAATGGGGGCAGATCGCCGGATCCAGCGAGGCGGAAGATGGAGCCGACTACCAGCCGACCGGCGTCGTGTTCGGCACGGGCCGGATCACCGGCCGCCCGGTCGTCGTGTGCGGCGACGACTTCACGATCCGGGGCGGCGCCTACTCCGACGCGGGCATGAAGAAGGGCGTCTACGCGGAGGACCTCGCGGTCAAGCGCCGGATACCGATCGTCCGGATGCTCGAAGCCGGTGGCGCGTCGATCGCCGGAACTGGAACGGCCACCCGCGGCCGCTCGGGGTACGACTGGACCGCGCCGCCCGTGATGAACCTCCGCGCGCTCGAGAGCCTCTCGAGCGTGCCCGTCGTGTGCATGGCGCTCGGCCCCTGCGCCGGTTTCCCGGCCGGTCGCCTCGTCGCCTCCCACCTCTCGATCATGACGAAGGATACGGCGCAGGTCCTGACCGGGGGGCCCGCCGTCGTGGCGCACGCCATGAAGGAGACCGTTTCGAAGGAGGAGCTCGGATCGGCGGAGGTCCACGGCCGCAACGGCATGGTCGACAACGTCGCCGAGGACGAGGAAGAGGCCCTGCGGATGGCCCAGAACTTCCTCGGCTACCTCCCGAGCCATTGCGGCGAGGTCCCGCCCCGTTTCGACGTCGGCGATCGACGAGACCGGCGCGAAGAGAAGCTCCTCAAGATCATCCCGCGCGAACGCCGTCGCGCCTACAAGATGCGGAAGCTGATCGAGCACGTCGTCGACCAGCGCAGCTTCTTCGAGATCGGCCGGCTCTGGGGTCGCAGCCAGATCACGGGCCTCGCCCGCCTCGACGGCTACACGGTCGGCGTGCTCGCCAACGACTGCCACCACGAGGGCGGCTCGATGACGGCGGACGGCGCGCACAAGATCCGGCGTTTCGTCGAGATGTGCGACCTCTTCCACGTTCCGATCGTCTCCTTCGTCGACGAGCCGGGCTTCGCGATCGGCACCCGGGCCGAGCGGGACGGCACGATCCGCGCCGGCATGAACGCGATGTTCGCGATCATGCAGACGGGCGTGCCCTGGTTCGCCTGCGTCCTCCGGCGGTCGTATGGCGTGGCGCAGGGCATCCACCTCGGACCCGGCGCGACGACGGTCGCATGGCCCTCCGCGATGAGCGGCGCACTGCCGGTCGAGAGCGGCGTCGCGCTCGCCTTCCGCCGCGAGATCGAGGCAGCACACGACCCGGACGCGCGACGCGCGGAGCTCGAAGACGAGATGGCGAAGGCGCAGTCGGTGATGCCGCGGGCCGAGGACTTCGGCGTCCACGACCTGATCGACCCGCGTGAGACGCGCCCGATCCTCTGCGACTGGGTGGAGGAGATCCAGGGCGCCCTGACGGAGCACGCCCGACGCGGCGCCCCGCGCTACACGATGCGCCCCTGAACGAGCGCGTCCGAACGAGCGCCGCCAGGCGAAGGGCTCGGGCTCTTCGCTCCGGGCGCCGCGGCTACTTCCCCTTGAAGACGGGCTTCCGCTTTTCGGCGAAGGCCGCGACCGCCTCGACGTAGTCGTCGGTCAGCGCGCCGCGGACCATCCGGTCGGCCTCGTAGCGGAGGCAGGTCTCCAGGTCCTCGGTGAGCGCCCGATTCAGATTCGCCTTCATCCACCGGAGCGCGATCGGCGGCCCGCTCGCGATCCGCGCGGCCAGCAGGAAGGCTTCGGACTGGAGCGCCTCCTCGGGCACGACGCGATTGAAGATCCCGAGTTCCAACCCCGTGCGCGCATCGACGCGTTCGGCGGTGAAGTAGATCTCGCGCGCCTTGGCCGGCCCGACCAGCTGGGTCAGGAACCAGGTCCCGCCGTAGTCGCCCGAGAGCCCGAGTCGCGCGAACGACGTCAGGATGAAGCCCTTCTCCGAAGCGATCCGCAGGTCGCAGGACAGCGCGATCGAGCAGGCCGCGCCGGCGGCCGCACCGTGAACCGCCGCAATCGACGGCTTGCTCGACTGATGCAGCATGCGCGGCAGCTCGTGCTCCCAGCGCAGTTGCCGTTGGCGCGCCTCCATGACCGGCGGCTTGCCCTCCTGCTTCATGCGTTTCGTGTCGCCCCCCGCGGAGAAGGCATCGCCGGCACCGGTCAACAGGAAGCAGCCCACGTCCGGATCGGATTCGAGATCCCGGACGAGCCCGTAGAGCGCTTCCTTCATGTCCATGGTGAGAGCGTTCTTCGCCTCGGGCCGATCGAACGTGATCGTCGCGACCCGCTCCCGGACCTCGCAGGTGAGTTCGTCGGTCCCCGTCTCGCGCACGCCTTCGCCCACGCCTAACGCCCCCGGTACTCGGGATCGCGCCCCTCGGCGCGCGCCGCTTTCATTTCAGCGTAGTCCGCCGTCTCGTAGATCGCGGTCATGCCCATCGACTCCTCCTGCATCGTACGCTGGACGTCGGGGTTCGCGAGGCGTGAGAGCGTCCGTCGGAACATCTTCACCGCGAAGGGCGGGTTCGACGCGATCTCCCGGCAGAGGGTCATCGCCGCCTCGTCGAGCTCCGCGTCCGGCACGACCCGCGACACCACGCCGTGCCGCAGCGCCTCTTGCGCATCCATCGTCCGCCCCGTGATCGCCAGGTCCGCCACCAGCCCGTGTCCGGCCATCTGGAAGAGCCGAGCCGTCCCGCCCGAGTCCGGGATCACGCCGTGCTGGATCTCGGGCAGCATCATCTTCGTGCTCTCGCCGGCGATCCGCAGGTCGGCGAGCAGCGCGCGCTCGAAGGAACCCCCGATCACCCACCCCTTCATGGCCACCACGATCGGCGCCGGACACGTGAAAAAGGCCTGGGTCCGCCGATGGCCTCGCTCGACGAATTCGAAGTTCGTGATGTCCTCGGAGCGGACGCCGATCTCGCTCACGTCGCGGCCGGAGCTGAAGGATTTGCCCTCGCCGCGCCAGAGCACGACGCGCACGTCCTTGCGGTCGTGGATCTCGTCGAGTGCGTCGAAGAGCTGCCGATCCATCTCGTCGTTGGCGGCGTTGTGCTTCTCCGGGCGGTTGTTCGTGACGACGGC
>JBCCZJ010000298.1:0-6819 GCA_039187915.1 Myxococcota bacterium | reverse complement strand
CGCGGGATCACGAGCGCCGGGCCGAGCACCGTCGCCTTCTCGGGGTGGAGCGGACCGTCGTCGCCAGCCAGGCCGTGCAGGCCCGTCGAGACGACCGAGACGTGGACGTCGCCGGGCAGGCTCTCCTCCCCGAGCGCCTTGGCGAGGAAGTAGAGACTCCAGAAGCCGTTCTGCAGGTTCTCGTGGAAGAAGCTCGAGCCCGGGCGGAAGTGTTCGCCCTCCGTCGCGAGCCACAGATGGAGGATGCGCGACGGCATGTGGCCCGAGGCCGCGAGATCCTTCACCAGCGCGTTGTAGCCCTCGCGACCGAGCTCCGGCGAGAGCGAGTACTCGAACTCGCTCCGTTTGCGGAAGGCATCCCCCTCGAAGACACAGGCGACCGTGTGGCCCGCCGCCTCGAGGCGCTCGCGGAGCCGCCGGCCGATCCCGACGCGGTCCATGAAGACCAGCCAGGTCGAGGGCTCTTCGAGGCGGCGCGGGTCGACGGCGGTCGGGTGCCAGCTCGGCACGGAACCCCAGTCGGCGAGGTCCTCGATCCGCTCGGGGCGACCGCTCTCCTCGACCACCGGCGCCGACTCGATCCGATCGAGGAAGTAGCTCTGATGGTTCCAGGCGTAGGTGGGGAGCCGGACGCGCCGCCGGGCCTGTCCCTCGTAGAGTCGCTCGAGATCGAGCTCGACGCCCGAGGCCCACAGGCGACCGAGCGCCAGCAGGAAGAAATCCGCGTCGCTCGCCGCGTCCGCCTTGTGTCGGATCGACGGCACGATGTTGATCGGCGTCGTCGTCGGCTGCTGACGCGCGAAGGACGAAAGGGTCTGGCCGGGCCCGACCTCGAGCAGGACCCGCCCGGGCGTCTCGAGGACCGTCGCGAGACCATCGGAGAAGCGGACCTCGCGGCGCAGGTGCTGGACCCAGTAGTCGGGGTCGAGCGCCTGCTCGTCGGTGATCGGCTTGCCCGTCCGGTTCGAGATGAACGGGATCTCGGGCTTCTTCAGGTCGAGCCCGCGGATGAAGGTCCGGAACTCCTCGAGGATCGGTTCGAAGAGGCGCGAGTGACCGGCCACGTTGATCGCGACCCGCTGGTAGTCGATCTCCGCCTCGTCGAGGCGCTTCTCGAGCGCGTCGATCTCCTCGACGCCGCCGGAGGCGACGGTGAGCGAAGGCGCGTTCACGGAGGCGAGGTCGCAGCGATCCTCGAGAAAGGGCAGGAGCGCCGCCTCGGGCAGCGACACGGCGATCATCCCGCCGGGCTCCGTCGTGTCGACGAGCTTGCCGCGAAGGATCATCCAGTCGAGACACTCCTCGTAGGTGATCACGCCGGCGATGCAGGCCGCGACGTTCTCGCCCATCGAGTGACCGATCATGATTTCCGGCTCGATCCCCCAGGATTTCCAGAGCTGGACCATCGCGTACTCGACGATGAAGATGGCCGGCAGCTGGCGCACCGATTCGGTCAGCGGCGCCTCGACTTCCGACTCGGTCCCGCGCTCGCAGAGCACGAGGGAGCGCAGGTCGACCGCGGTCCGCTCCTGGTACATCGCGAGGCCGCGATCGACGTGCTCGCGGAAGATCGGCTCGGCCTCGTAGAGGTCCCGGGTCATACCGGCGTACTGGCTGCCGCCGCCGGAGAACATGAAAGCGAGGCTCGGACGCACGTCGCCCGCGCTGTGGGTGAAGACGCGACGGGGATCGAGGCCCTCGAGCAGCTCGATCGCCTCGGCGCGATCCTTCGCCACGACGACGCGGCGCAGATCGAATTCCTCACGGCTCTTCTGGAGCGAGTAGGCGACGTCGGCGAGCGGCGTGTCCACCTCGCGCTCGAGATGCCCCGCGAGCTTGCGGCAACCGCCGTCCAGCGCCTTCGAACTCTTGGCCGAGAGCTGGAAGAGCACCCGGTCGGGGTGCGCCCCGCTCGGGGCCGGCGCCGGCCGACTCCACTCTTCGACCACGACGTGGGCGTTCGTGCCGCCGACGCCGAGCGAGTTCACGGCGGCGCGCCGCACGCCCGCGACGGGAGGCCAGGACGTGAGCGCGTCGTTCACGACGAAGGGCGTGCGCTCGAAGCCGATCTCGGGGTTCGGCTGTTCGTAGTTGATCGTCGGCGGCATCTCCTCGTGATGCAGCGCGAGCGCCGCCTTCATGAGGCCGACCACGCCGGCGGCGGTGTCGAGATGGCCGATGTTCGTCTTCACCGAGCCGACGCGACAGAACTGGTTCGCCTCGGCGCCCTCGCTCTCCTGGTTGCGGAAGGCCTGGGTGAGCGCGGCGATCTCGATCGGATCGCCCATGTAGGTGCCGGTCCCGTGGCACTCGATCATGCCGATCGTGGCGGGATCGATGTCGGCGATCGAGTAGGCCTCGGTCATGGCGGCCGCCTGCCCGTCCACCGACGGCGCCAGGTAGCCCACCTTCTGCCCGCCGTCGTTGTTGACGGCCGAGCCCTTGACCACGGCGTAGATCGGATCACCGTCCTCGATCGCGTCCTCGAGTCGGCGCAGCGAGACCACGCCGCCGCCGCTCGTCAGCACCGTGCCCTGGGCGCGGTGGTCGAAGGCGTGGCAGTGGCCGTCGGGCGAGAGGACTTCGCCGTCCTTGTAGACGTAGCCGACCTCGGTCGGGAACTGGATCGTCACACCGCCGGCGAGGGCGAGATCGCACTCACCCGTCAGCAGGCTCTGGCAGGCGTAGTGGGTCGCGACGAGGGAGGTCGAGCACGCGGTCTGGATGTTGACGCTCGGCCCCTTCAGGTCGAGCACGTAGGAGACGCGGGTCGCGAGGAAGTCCTTGTCGTTGCCCGTGTGCCGGAGCAGGAAGAGCCCGGTGTCGTCGATCAGGTCGCGATGGCTGCAGACGTTGAAGTAGAAGTAGCTGCCCATGCCGCAGCCGCCGAAGAGGCCGATCTGGCCGTCGAAGCGGCCGGGGGTGTGCCCCGCGTCCTCGAGGGCCTCCCAGCAGAGCTCCATGAAGTGACGATGCTGCGGGTCGAGGATCGCGGCTTCCTTCGGGCTGAAGCCGAAGAAGTCGCGATCGAAGAGCTTCATGTCGTCGAGGGCGCCGCCTCGCGCCACGTAGCTCGGCTTGCGCAGCACGTCGGGATGCTCCCCGCCCTCGACCAGCTGCTCCTCGGAGTAGTCCCGGATGGACTCCCGCCCTTCGCGAAGGTTCTGCCAGAACTCGCCGACGCCGTTGGCGCCGGGCACGCGCAGGGCCATGCCCACGATCGCGATGTCGTTCTCACCGACTTCGTCGAAGTCCGAATCGGCCATCTCGCCCTCCTCGCCCCGGGCCGTCCCGAGACGCTTCGTCTGATCTTGGCGCAGCGGGCGTCCGCCGGCCGGCAGCGAATTGCGGCCCCTAGGCCTTGCCCCGCCGCCGTCGTCGTCCGAGCGCCTGGCGACGCTTGTCGGCCCGGGCCTGGCTGGCCTGTGCGGTCTCTTTCGCGCCGTCGCCGCTCGACAGATGCTTCGCGAGCCCCGAGATCGTCGGGAAGCGGTAGAGGTCCGTCAGCGTGATCGGCATCGGAACGACGTCCCGGAGCTTCCGGTGCGCCTGCACGACCAGCAATGAGTGCCCGCCCAGATCGAAGAAGTTGTCGTCGACCCCGACTTTTTCCAGGTACAGCACGTCCTTCCAGACGTCCGCGATCTGCGCCTCGAGCTCGTTCTCGGGCGCCTTGTACTCGGCCTGGGAGCGCTGCTGGACGTCCCGCGGCGCCGGGAGGGCCTTGCGGTCGACCTTGCCGTTCGGCGTCTGGGGGAACCGGTCGAGGGTCACGATGTTGGACGGGACCATGAACTCCGGCAGGTGCTCGCGGAGCCCTTCCCGCAGCGCGGCCTCGTCGAGCACCGTGCCGGGCGGCGAGCCGGCAGGCGCCCGGACGTAGCCCACGAGCCGGACGTCGCCCGGCGTGTCCTCCCGTGCGATCACGACGCCTTCCCGGACGCCGTCCTGCGCCCCGAGACGCGCTTCGATCTCGCCGAGCTCGATCCGGTAACCGCGGATCTTCACCTGGTGGTCGAGGCGGCCCAGGAAGTCGATGCGGCCGTCGTCCATCCAGCGCGCGAGGTCGCCGGTCGCGTACATGCGCGCGCCGGGTCGATCGCTGAACGGGTCGGGAACGAAGCGCTCGTCGGTCAGCTCGGGCCGCTCGTGGTAGCCGCGCACGACGCCCTCGCCGCCGATCCAGAGCTCGCCGGCCACGCCGATCGGCGCCGGCTCGAGCCCCTTGTCGAGGATGTAGAGCTGGGTGTTCGCGATCGGGCGGCCGATCGAGATCGACTCCGGGCGACCGAGAACGGGCTCCGTCGAGGACCAGATGGTCGTCTCCGTCGGGCCGTACATGTTGCGGACGGATCCCTGGCAGACCGCGTCGAGCTCCGCCGCGAGCGAGACCGGGAAGGCTTCCCCGCCGATCATCAGGTGCGGGATCTTCCCGAGCGAAGCACGGGTCTCCGGGTTCGTGAGCAGCATCGTCGCGTGGGACGGCGTGCACTGGAGGTGGGTCACGCCATGTCGCTCGACCTGCGCCGCGAACGAGTGGTCGACCGCCGCGGTGGCGCTCGTCGCGATCGCCGCGTCGACCGCTTCCGCGGGGCGTTCGTTGACCCGACGCCGCACGACGTCGAGGGCGGGCAGCGCCTCGAGGGCGACCTGCGTGTCGACGCCGAAGTCGATCAGACACGCGATCTCGTCGATGTCCGCGTCCTTACACTTCTCGAGCATCTGCTCGCAGGCCTCCGGTGTCCCCATCAGCCCGCTCGTCTCGTAGTAGCGCTCGAAGGCGAACTCGAGGATGGCGTCGGTCTCGTCCTCGGAGAGACTCTTCAGATCGACGTCTTCCGGCTTCTGGTCCGGGCCGCCGGGGCGCTCGAACGCCGGGAAGGACCAGGCGAAGTCGACCACCAACGACATCGAGCTCGCCAGGTAGTCCTTCATGGGCTCGCGGACGATCCGTCGCACCTCTTCGTCGTCCTCGCCGACGAAGGTGTGGAGCATGCAGGTGACGGTGCCGGCCGACGGGTCGTGGCCGGCGTCCGCCGCCGCCTGGCGGTAGGCGCGGACCTTGACCGCCAGCTCGTCGAGGCTCTGGCCGAGCAGATGGGTGAGTACGTTGACGCCCGCCGCGCCGGCGGCCTTGAATGTGTCGACATTGCCGGCCGTGGTGATCCAGGTCGGCAGCTCCGGCTGGACCGGGCGAGGCAGCGTCGCGGTCGGCACGCGCTGACCCATCGGGTTCTCGAATTCGACCGACTCGCCCCGCCAGAGCTTCCGCACGACCTCCGCGTTCTCGAACATCGCGGTCTTGGCGTTCTTGAAGGCCTCGGGCCGAATCACGAAGTCGTTGGGCTGCCAGCCCGACGCGAAGGAGATCCCGACGCGACCGCCGGAGATGTTGTCGACGACCGCCCACTCCTCGGCGACGCGGATCGGATGGTGGAGGGGCAGAACGCAGCTCGACGCGCGGATCTGGACGTGCTCGGTCACCGCGGCGATCGCCGCGCCCGTCACCGAGGGATTCGGGAACGGGCCGCCGAACGCGCCGAAGTGGCGCTCGGGCGTGTGCACGGCGCAGAAGCCATGGGCATCGGCGAACTTCGCGGACTCGAGCATCAGCTCGTACTTCTTCGGTCCCGGACCGGCGTCGCTGCCCCAGAGCGCGATCCCCATGTCCATGGGCCGCCAAGGCCGCGTCGCCGCCTCGTCACCGCCCGTGCGCTCGACGTCGCGGAAGATCACGACCTCGAAGCCGCGGGTCAGCGTCCAGAGCAGCTCGAGGACGGAGATGTCGAACGAGAGGCTCGTCACCGCGAGCCACGTGCCCGGCGGATCGTGGGGGACGACCTCGTCCATGCCGACGAAGAAATTCACCGCGTTGCGATGCTCGACCATCACGCCCTTCGGCTTGCCGGTCGAGCCCGAGGTGTAGATCACGTACGCGAGATGCTCCGGCTGGCAGTCGGTCGCGGGCCGCGCGGTCGGATGGGCCGCGATCGCCGTCGCGTCGCGATCGAGATCGACGACCGTGGCCTCGCCGGAGGCCGGCAGCGCGCCGGCGGCTTCGTGGGTCAGCACGACCGTCGCCTTCGAATCCTCGATCATGTAGGCGATGCGGTCGGCCGGATAGACCGGGTCGAGGGGAACGTAGGCGCCGCCCGCTTTCAGCACGCCGATCGCGCCCACGATCATGTCGAGGGAGCGCGCGAGGTGAAGGCCCACGAGCGCGTCGGGTCCGATCCCGAGCCCAGCGAGGTGGTTCGCCAGACGCCCGGCCCGCTCGTCGAGCTCGCGATAGCTGAGGGCCTCGCCCTCGAAGACCGCCGCCGTCGCCTCGGGCGTATCCGCGACGCGCGCCTCGAAGAGCGAACGCACCGTCGCGCTCCGGTCGAAGTCGACCTGCGTCTGATTCCATTCGGAGAGGATGCGGGCGCGCTCCTCCTGGGCCACGAGCGGGAGGCGCGCGAAGGGCAGCGCCGCGTCCGCCGCCGCACGCGCGAGCTCGCCGAGCTGACGCGCCATGCGCTCGACGCTCGCGCGGTCGAGGGCGGCCGGATCGAAGACGAGGCAGGCCTCGCTTCCAGCGGGCGAGACGAAGAGCGCGAGGTCGGCGCCGGCGGGCAACGCCTGCGACGACGGGGAAGGGACCGTCCCGACGACGACCGAGGTCGCGAGGCCGGCGGCGAGGAGCGGATGGGCGGCGAGCGCGGGCGTCCGCGCCACCACGTCCACGAGGTAGCTGACCTTCTCTCGGACCTTGCCGATCGCTGCCTGCGCCGCGGCGAGCGCGTCGCCGGTCGAGCCCGCGGGCTCGAGGGCGACATG
>JBCCZJ010000297.1:0-6823 GCA_039187915.1 Myxococcota bacterium | reverse complement strand
CCGGGCGCCGAGACCTGGGTGGTGACGATCGTGAGCAGGCCGGCGGGCGTGGACTGCCAGATCCCGGCGTTCGCGGATCCGCCGCCGACGGTCGCGGTGAAGACGACGTCCCCCGACGCGTTGATCGCGGGGTCGCCGAACGACGTGAAGATGCCGCCGCCGGTGTCCGGCGCGAGCGCGCCCTGGAGCGCGATCGCCGCGACGCCGCCTCCGGCGTCCCGGTAGATGCCCTGATTTGCGCTCCCGCTCGAGATCGTGGATCGGAACGCCACGACGCCGGCGTCGTTCACGACGGGCGGACCGAGCTGGAAGAAGGTGCCGCCGGAGCCGCCCGGCTCGGGATCGCCCTCGAAGGCGATCGCGACGGGCTGGGCCCGCGCCGGGAGGGCGATCGCAAGGGCGACGATCCACAGGAAGAGGGGGGCGGCGCAGGCGGTGCGGGCGAGGGCGGTTCGGTTCGGCATGGCGGCTCCTCCGGTCGGTCGGGTCGACACGAAGAAGCGTAGGGAGCGCCCCGACGCCGTTCCGTGAAGACGTTCACGCAACCGCTACCGCCACGGCGTCCGCCCCGAAACGAGAACACCCCCACCACCTGGCGGTGATGGGGGCGTCTTCATCGGTTCAGCACCCGGTTTCCCGGGTCCGAGCGAAGGGTAGGGATCTACATCATCCCCGGCATTCCGCCCATGCCACCCATGTCGGGCATGCCGCCGCCGTGGCCGCCGCCCGCGGGCTCCGGCTTGTCGGCGATCATGGCTTCCGTCGTGAGCAGGAGGCCGGACACCGACGCCGCGTTCTGCAGCGAGGTGCGGACCACCTTGGCCGGGTCGATGACGCCGGCCTTGACGAGGTCCTCGTAGGTCTCCGTCGCGGCGTTGAAGCCGTTGTTGCCCTTCTGGCCCTTGACCTTGTCGACGACGATCGAGCCCTCGATGCCCGCGTTCTCCGAGATGAAGCGGAGGGGAGCCTCGATGGCGCGGCGGATGATGTTGATCCCCGCGTTCTGCTCGTCGTTGTCGCCCTCGAGGTCGTCGAGCACGGCCGAGCAGCGGATGAGGGCCACGCCACCGCCAGGGACGATGCCCTCTTCGACGGCCGCGCGGGTCGCGTGGAGCGCATCCTCGACGCGCGCCTTCTTCTCCTTCATCTCGGTCTCGGTCGCGGCACCGACCTTCACGACCGCGACGCCGCCGACCAGCTTCGCGAGGCGCTCCTGGAGCTTCTCGCGGTCGTAGTCGGAGGTCGTGCTCTCGATCTGGTTGCGGATCTCCTGGCAGCGGCCCTCGATGTCCTTCTTGCCGCCGGCACCGTCGATGATCGTCGTGTTGTCCTTGTCGATCGACACGGTCTTGGCCTGGCCGAGATCCTTGAGGGTCACGTTCTCGAGCTTGAGGCCGAGCTCCTCGGAGATGACCTGGCCGCCCGTGAGGATCGCCATGTCCTGGAGCATCGCCTTGCGGCGGTCGCCGAAGCCGGGCGCCTTGACCGCACACACGTTGATCGTGCCGCGGATCTTGTTGACGACCAGCGTCGCGAGGGCTTCACCGTCGATGTCCTCGGCGACGAGGAGCAGCGGCTTGCCGGCGCGCGCGACCTGCTCGAGCAGCGGACGGAGGTCCTTCATGTTCGAGATCTTCTTCTCGTGGAGAAGGATCAGGGGCTCCTCGAGAACGGCTTCCATCGACTCCGGGTCCGTCACGAAGTACGGGGAGAGGTAGCCGCGGTCGAACTGCATGCCCTCGACGACGTCGAGCTCGGTCTCGAGGCTCTTGCCCTCTTCGACCGTGATCACGCCTTCCTGGCCGACCTTGCTCATCGCCTCGGCGAGGATCTCGCCGATCGTGGCGTCGCTGTTCGCCGAAATGGTGCCGACCTGGGCGATCTCGTTGGAGTCGCGGGTGGGCTTGGCGATCGAGCCGAGCTTCTCGGTGATGGCGGCGACGGCCTTGTCGATGCCGCGCTTCAGGTCCATCGGGTTCATGCCGGCGACGACGAGCTTGCTGCCCTCGCGGAAGATCGCCTGCGCGAGCACCGTCGCCGTCGTCGTTCCGTCACCGGCGAGGTCCGAGGTCTTCGAGGCGACCTCCTTGACCATCTGGGCGCCCATGTTCTGGAACTTGTCCTCGAACTCGATCTCCTTGGCGACGGTCACGCCGTCCTTGGTGATCGTGGGCGAGCCGAAGCTCTTGTCGATGACGACGTTGCGACCCTTCGGGCCGAGCGTCACGCGGACCGCGTTCGCGAGTCCGTCCACGCCCTCGAGAATCTTCGATCGGGCGTCCTGTTCGAAAATGACTTCCTTGGCCATGTTCGTTTCTCCTTGAAGTGCGAGAGAGTCTCTTCCTCGTTCAGCGGGCCCGGGCGAAGCGCGAGGGCCAGCGGAGGAGAGCGTTACTCGTAGACCGCGAGGACGTCGTCTTCGCGAATGATGATGTGGTCGTCACCGTCGACGTTCACGTCGGTGCCGGCGTACTTGCTGAAGAGGATGCGGTCGCCGGCCTTCACGCCGGGCTCCGTGACCGAGCCGTTGTCGTTGGTCTTGCCCGGGCCGACGGCGACCACCTGGCCCTCCTGGGGCTTCTCCTTGGCGGAATCGGGGATGATGATGCCCCCGCTGGTGGTCTCTTCCTCGTCGACACGCTTGACGAGGATGCGGTCCTGGAGCGGACGGATCTTCATGGGTCGCCTCTCTACGACAGCCCGCCCGAATCTGCGGGGCGGGAGTCCTCCGGCTTCGCCGGAGAGCAGTGGCCCCGCTCGGGAGGAGGGGGCGGATTGGAATTGGACCCGGCGGCCGTCGCGAACCTTGGGGGGGCACGGGCGGCGATCCGGGCATGCATCGGAAACGGGTCTGGTCGGCCGGGCGGCAGTGCCCCGCCGGATTGGCAGTCGAGCGCCTCGACTGCCAACGGCGCGGCAAGCTATGCCCTGCCGGGAGCGAGTCAACCAAGGCGACGAAAAAAAGTTGCGCATCGCCGAGGGGCTCGGCCGGGTCGCTTGACTTTCGCCCTGACTTCGCCACTTTCCCGGGCGAAAGAAAACCGAAGGCCGTCGGCGGCGCCCGTGCGCGAGCGTCCCGTCCGTCCGAGGCCCCTGCAGGCGCGCTCACGGGTCGGCGACCCGATTTGCTGGTCACGGTTCGGCGGCCCGATTCGCTGACCCGTGCAAAGAAGCAAGAGGTAGATGCAGGCAGGCAAGCGAGAAGAGGATCCGCTGTCCATGTCCCGATCGTCCGAGTCAACCGAATCGCTCGAATCCGCTTCCGTCTCCGACCTCTCGAGCGCCCGGTCCGCCGCGCTCACCCGTCGCCAGCGGGAGATCTTCGACTTCATTTCCGGCTTCGTGGCCGAGCAGGGCTACTCGCCGAGTCTCGAGGAGATCGCGGCCGCCTTCGGGCTCTCGTCCGTGGCCACCGTCCACAAACACGTGAAGCACCTCGTCGACAAGGGGTATTTGCGGAAGGCGTGGAACCGCTCCCGTTCCGTCGAGCCCGTTCCCGAGGAGGAGGTGCCTCAGAGCGTCCATCTCCCGATCCTGGGGACGGTCGCTGCAGGGCGCCCGATCGAGGCGATCGAACCCGACGCGGCGGTCGCGGAGCAGGTCGCGGTCCCGATGGACATGGTCCCCGGCCGCAAGGACCACTACGTGCTGCGGGTGCGGGGCGACTCGATGATCGAGGACCAGATCTGCGACGGGGACCTCGTCGTGATCGAGGGGCGGAACGAGGCGCGCAACGGCGAGACGGTCGTGGCGCTGGTCGACGGCGACGAGGCCACGCTCAAGCGCTTCTACCGGTCCGGGGCCGACGTGAAGCTCGTGCCGGCGAACTCGAGCATGCAGCCGATGGAGTATCACGCCTCGCAGGTCGAGATCCGCGGCGTGGTGCGCGGATTGATGCGCAGCTTCTGACTGGGCAGCGAGTCGCCAGCACCGCGCTTCCGGCGGCGCGCCGAGGCGAGGTCGCGGACCGCGCGTTGGAGGGCCGCTTTCTTCTGGGCCCCTGGGCGGCCCCGGGCGGCTGGGCGCGGTGAGGGGCGGTCTGGGGCGGGCGGCCGAAGGCGGCCGGGGCGCCTAGGCTCGCGAGCATGGCCCTTCCGATCGATGCAGGTTCGCCGAGCCGCTTCCAACTCGACACGCGGCGCGGCGAGCTTCGGAGCGGGGGCGAAGCGCGGCCTCTGCCGCCGAAGGCGCTGGCCGTCCTCATGCTGCTCGTCGAGCGGGCCGGGGAGGTCGTGACGCGCGCCGAGCTGGTCGACGGGGTCTGGGGCGGCCTGGCGATTTCGGCCGACGCCGTCCGGTATACGCTGCGCCAGGTTCGCATCGCCCTCGACGATCCGGTCGATGAGACCGGCTTCATCGAGACCGTCGCCCGGCGCGGCTGGCGTTTCGTCGGGCGCGTCACGCGGCTCGACGACGACCGCGTCGAGCTCTCGCCGCAGGGTGCCGCCGGAGCGGCGAGCCCGGCGCCGGCTCCGCGTCGGACCTTCGTCGGGCGCGTCGAGGATCTCGAAGCGCTCGATCGTGCGCTCCGGGCGTCGATCGCGGGTCGATCGCAGGTGGTCTTCACGGTCGGCGAGTCCGGAATCGGCAAGACGACCTTGATCGAGACCTTCGTGGAGCGGGCCGCCGAGGCCCACGGGGCGCTCGTCGCGCGCGGCGAATGCATCGAGTACCACGGCGCGGGCCAGCCCTACATGCCGATGCTCGAGGTGGTCGAGCGGGCTGCGCTCGGGCTCGGACGCGAGGTCCCGGCCGCGATCCTGCGCCGGCACGCCCCGACGTGGCTCGCGCAGCTGCCGTCCCTCTCCGATCCGGCGGACCGCCAGGCGATCGCGGAAGAGGTCGCGGGCGCCTCGCAGACGCGAACGATCCGCGAACTCCTGCGCGCGTTCGAGCGGTTCGCCGACCACCGCCCGTTGATCCTCTGGCTCGAGGACCTCCACTGGGCCGACCAATCGACGCTCGACGCGGTGGCGTTCCTCGCCGAGAAGCTCGGCGACGCGCCGATCCTGCTGCTGATCACGATGCGCGAAGGGGAGGGCATGGCGCGGACCTTCGCGCCGACGCTTCGGGAGCTCGAGCGGCGCGAACGCTGTCGCCTGACGCGGCCCCGTCGCCTCGACCGTTCGGACTTCGCCGCGTACCTGGCGGCGCGCTTCGGCGAAGGGGCCGCGGCGGCCCGTTCCGAGGCGCTGATCGATGCGCTCGATCGCTCGGGCGCCGGGAATCCGCTCTTCCTCGTGAGTCTCGTCGACGATCTCGTCTCGCGCGGCGTGCTGGTTCAGGACGGGGCGACATGGACGATCGATGCGCCGATCGAGGTGGCGAAGGTGCCGCCGCGGCTCGAGGTCGTCCTCGGCCGTCAGGTCGAGGCGCTCTCGGAGGAGGCTCGGACGCTGCTCGAGGCCGCGAGCGTGGTCGGGCTCGACTTCGATTCGATCGAGCTGGCGTCGGTGCTCGGGCGCGAGATCGTCGAAGTCGACGCCGTCTGCGATCGGCTCTCGCACGAGCGCCGCTTCCTGCAGGTGCGTGGGCCGATCGCCTGGCCGGACGGTCGGCTCGGGACGGGTTTTCGTTTCCGGCACACGATGCATCGCGCGGTGTTCCTCGACCGCGTGTCGGCAGGCACCGCGTCGCGCACCCACCGCGCGATCGCGGAGGCCCGCGAGCAGGCCTTCGCGGAGCGTCTCGACGACGTCGCCGCACAGCTCGCCTTCCACTTCGAGCACGGCCTCGCCCTCGATCGCGCGGTCGAGTACCGCTTCCGGGCGGGGGAGGCGGCGGCGCATAAGTCTTCGAATCTCGAGGCGACGGAGCATCTGCGCCATGCCCTCGGGCTCGTGCCGCGCCTGCCCGAGGACCTGCGGTGGGCGCTCGAGACGCGCCTTCGGCTCGCCCTCTGCGCGCCGCTCGCCGCGGTCGCCGGATACGGCGCCGCGGAGCTCGGCGAGAATCTCGCGCGCCTCGAAGTGCTGACGGCGGATCTCGAAGACTCGCCCGCGATGTTCCCGGTCCTGCTCGGCCTCTGGTCGCTGAACCTGATCCGAGGGGATCTCGCGATGTCGAGCGCGCTCGGCGATCGGCTCCTGCGGCTCGGCGAGGGCGACCCGGACCCGCTCGTCCGACTCCAGGCCCATCGCGCCGTCGGACACTGCCTCTTCTACTCCGGTCGTCTCGCGGACGGCGCGGCGCATCTCGAGCGGGCGGTCGACGGGTACGACGTCGCGGCCCACCAGCGCCTCGACTACAGCATCGGCGACGATCCGGTCGTGCTGGTCCACGCCTACCGGAGCTGGTCCCACTGGTTCCAGGGATACCCGGAGCGCGCGGTCGCCGATGCCGGTGAAGCCCTGCGTCAGGGCGATCGCCTCCAGCACTCGCCGAGCTTCGCCTTCGCCCTCTCGTACGGCGCCGTGTTGCACCAGCTGCGGCGAGACGAGAGCCGTGCGTGGCAGTGGAGCGACCAGCTCCTCGAATTCGCTCGCGACGAGGGGATGGCGCTCTGGATCGCGCTCGGCGAGATCATCCACGGCTGGACGATCGCGACGGGCGGCGAGCTCGAGGCGGGGATCACGATGCTCGAGCGCGGCCTCGACGGTTGGGCCGCGACCGGTTCCCAGCTCGGCCGCCCCTACTTCGTTTCGACCCTCGCCGAGCTGCTCGGGCGCGTCGGTCGTCGACGCGAGGCCCTCGCGCTGATGCCGCAGGTCCACGAGCTGATCGTGCGCACGCAGCAGACCGTCTTCTTCCCTGAGCGCCATCGTGTCGAGGGCGTCTTGCGACTCGGGCTCGCCGAGAACGCGGAAGAGCGCGCGGCGGCTCT
>JBCCZJ010000296.1:0-6834 GCA_039187915.1 Myxococcota bacterium | reverse complement strand
GGCCGCTCCTCCCGTCACGTCCGCGGCGTCGCTCGGCGTCATCGCGGCAGCGCTCGGAGGAGCCGACGCTCCTCCGCCTGCATGGTGCGCGCTTCGTCGTCGTCCTCGTGGTCGTGTCCGATCAGATGAAGCACACCGTGCACGAGGAGTCGCGCCACGGTCTCGTCGAGACCGCGATGGCGCTCGCGCGCCTGGACCGCGGCCGTCTCGACGGAGATCACGACGTCGCCGAGCATCCCGCCGCGATGGTCCGCGAAGTCGCCCTCCACCAGCGAGAACGAGAGCACGTCGGTCGGGCGCGGTTTGGCGCGATAGTGGCCATTCAGCTCGGCGATCGCGGCGTCGTCGACCAGCGCGACGGAGAGCTCCGCCTTCGACTGACCGATCCCGCGCAGGATCGCGTTCGCCGTCCGGCGCAAACGGGCGACGTCGACGCGGGATCCCCGGATCGCGTCGGGCGGTCCGGAAATCATCACGCTCATTCGACGGCGTCCGCCTCGTCTTCCGGGACCGACGCGTCCTCGTCGCCTGCGCGCCTGTCTTCGCGCCCGCCGCGGCGCCCCTTCTGACCGCGCGCGCGGTCGTACGCCTGGATGATCGATTGCACGAGGGGATGGCGCACGACGTCCTTCGGTTCGAAGCGGATGAAGCCGATGCCGCGCACCGACTGCAGCACCCGCGTCGCTTCGACGAGCCCGCTCTCGGTTCCGGCCGGCAGGTCGATCTGCGTGACGTCGCCGGTGATCACGGCCTTCGAGTTCTCGCCGAGCCGGGTCAGGAACATCTTCATCTGCTCGCCCGTCGTGTTCTGCGCCTCGTCGAGGATCACGAAGGAGTCGTTCAGGGTGCGCCCACGCATGAAGGCGAGGGGCGCGACCTCGATCGTGCCGCGCTCGATCAGCCGCTGGGCCTTCTCCATGTCCATCATGTCGCGGAGCGCGTCGTAGAGGGGCCGCATGTACGGATCCACCTTCTCGGCGAGGTCGCCCGGGAGGAAGCCCAGCCGCTCGCCCGCTTCCACCGCGGGACGCGTCAGGATGATGCGGGAGATCTCCTTGCGATGGAGCGCCGCGACCGCCATGGCCATGGCGAGGTAGGTCTTGCCCGTCCCCGCCGGCCCGACCGCGATCGCGACGTCGTGCTTCCGGATCGTGTCGACGTAGCGCCGCTGGGCCAGGTTCTTGGCGCGGATCACGCGCCGTGAACCCCGCTGGAGGATGTTCTCGTAGACGTCGTTCAGCTGGACGTCGGGTTCGTCGGAGAGCATGCGGATCACGTGACGCACGTCCGCGTTGCGCACCGCCTGACCGCCCTCGATCTGGCCGTAGAGCTCCTGGAGCACGCGCACCGCGAGCGCGACGCGGTCCGCACCGCCCTCGACGGCGAGTTCGTTGCCCCGTGCGTGCACCGCGACCCCGATCGAACGCTCGATCAAACGGAGCGTCTGCTCCCCGTCACCGTAGAGCGCCACAGCCATGCCGTTGTCGTCGAAGACCAGGGTCTCGCGGGTCTCCTCGACGTCGGCGGGCCCGACCGGTTCGGCGAGCGGCGCGTCGGAGTCGGCCTCTCCCGGGTCGGACGACCCCCTCGAGGAGGGAACGGTGGGCGGCTGGAGGTCGCTGCGTTGTCGAGCCAGAGGGGGAGCTCCTGGCGCCCGCTCTCCGTCGAGCCCGCCCTCGCCGGGGAGCCCGGGTCCACCCGGACCCGCATGGTTCGCATGCATGGCCCCGGATCGGCTCCCGCCTCTTCCGGCGCGGGTGACTCGGCTCTGGGGGTCGCCGATATCAGTCCAGATTCAGATTCGCTTCGGCACGCGCGCGAGTCTGCGCGGGTGCCAGCAGGACGATCTCCTCGCCCCGCACCGCGTAATAATAGTCTCCGAGTCTCTCCGGGGAAAGCGTCCCGACCCTTCCGGCGAGACTCTCGAGCTTCTCGGGGTAGCGTCCGACCTCGTAGAAGTGCACCTCGAGGGCGCCTCGGATCCGATCGCGCTCGTAGCGGTCGCCGTGCTCGTCCACGACGCGGACCGGCAGCGCGGTCCCCGGGAGTCCCCCGCCGTGCTCCGCCCGGTCGAGAGCCGTCACGCCGAGCGCGCCCAGCGCCGCGAAGGGCAAGGCCGTCGCGAGCGCGGCGCGCAGCAGCTTGAGGACGGGCATGCGGGGCCCGGACCTGGCCTTGCGGCCCCGACTCTTGCGCGGCACCTCGGCGATGTCGATCACGCCGGACTGGCGGAGCTCCGCGAGGGCGCGGGTCGCTTCGAAGGTGCCGATGCGGGACAGGTCGATGATCCGACGCACCGTGAGGCGCCCGTCCACGAGCTGCAGGACCCGCTCGATGTGACCGGGCCGGGCGGCGCCGAGCTGGCCGACGCGCCGGAAGACCGTCTCGTCGCCGGGCACGGCGGCCGAGAAGGTCTGCCACTCGTCGAGCATGCGCAGGCCGTCCATCAGGATCTGCTCCGCGCCGAGCAGTCGCTCGGGCGGCGAGTCGTGATGGACGGGCTCGGCGACGAAGTTGAAGTCCCCGCTGCGTCGCCGCATGACGTCGAAGACGGTCTCCTTCGTCAGCAGGTGCTGGACTTCGTCCAGGGTCGCGGGTTCGATCAGGCCGGCGCCCAGCAGCAGATCCGTCAGCGGGCGCGCGGAACGCTCGCTCTCCTGCTGCAGGTCGGCCCACTGTTCGCGGGTCAGGTAGCCCGACTTGACGAGTTGCGGGCCGAGCGGCTCGCGCTCCCCGCGCGCATCGTCGGGCCCGCCGCGGACCACGCGGCCCTCGTCGAAGGCGAGGAAGATCGCCCCGGCGTCGCCTTCGACGACGAGGGTGCCGGTCTTCCGCTGCTGACCGATGAGCTGGAAGACCTCGGCGATGCCGAAGTCCGTGAGATTTCCGTGAAGCGCGACCGACATCGAATTTCCCCCGAGCGCCTAGCGGCTCTTCCGCACGATGAGGCCCAGCACCACGACGCCCGCGTACGCGATCGCCGCCACGAAGCCCGGCAGCGCGAAGGCCACCCAGGCCGCGCCGCCCATGAGCTGCGGATCCTCGAAGGGACCCGACGGCCAGACGAGCGTCGCCGCGACCCACGAGAAGAGCAGCAGCCCCATCATCGCGAGATCCGGACGCTTCCCGGCGAAGCCCGCCATGCCGGGAATCGCGACCGAGAGCGCGAGCCAGATCTTGTCGAAGCGCGCCTCGCGCTCGGAGAGCGCTTGCAGGCGGGCCATCCGGAGGGACGGATCGGTCGCCTCCGGGTACTGGAAGAGATGGTGGCAGTCCTCGCAGATCTCGCTGCTCCAGACGGTCTCCTCGCATCGGTTGCAGATGCGATGACCGCAGCGGGAGCAGACGCTCGCGTGGTCCCAGCGGTCCGCGACGAGCACGCCGAGCAGCGCGATGACCGCGAAGACGCCCGCGGTCACGTACCAGGCACCGGCCAGCCGTCCGGGCGCGACCAACGCCACGACCTCGGACTCGGACTCGGCCGCGAGCAGGTTGCCCGCGAAACGCTGCCGCAGCTGGAACATGGGGAAGCCGAGATCGGCGACGAGCGACGACTCGCCGAGATTCGAAAGCGCCGCCACGGCGGCGTCGTCGACGCGCTGCGCCCGCTCGAGGGTCGCCTCGTACTCTTCCATCCGGAAGGCGCCGGCATAGGCCTGGCTCAGGTCGAAGAGGAGCGTGGCGTCGTACTCGACCGCCGCGGCCCGCTCGTAGTAGTCGATCGCACCGGGGATGTTCCCGCGGCGATGCTCCAGATTGCCGAGGTTCGCCAGCGCCACGTAGTCGCTCGGATGGGCGTCGACGATCGCGAGCAGACGATCCCGACTCGACTCCATCAGACCGAAGCGACGATCCCGGTAGGCGAGCGCGTGCGCAGCGACGGCATCGCCCTCCGAGGCGGACTCGAGCACGTCCACGTCGGCGGGGGTGGCCTGGTCGGCGAGGACCCGGAGCGTGCTCGCCACGACGGCGTCGCCATCGACGAGCTCGCTGGTCATCGTCGAGAGCTGCGAGATCGGGTGGATCGCCACGACGAAGAGGATCGCCGCCATCACGAGTGCGTTGCGCTGGCGGGACGAGCCGTACCAGAAGCCGACGGCAAAGAGGCCGGCCGCCAGACCGAGCAGGCCTTCGCCCAGCGCGAAGGGCGTGAGCACCAGGGCCGCGAGGGCTGCGTGACGCGCGAAGACCGGCGTGTGCGGACTGAGCACGTCGCCGAGATCGTGGGCGGCATGGCTCCACACCAGCACCGCCGACAGCAAGAAGAGCGCGAACGACGCGCCGAGGAGACAGACGAGCAGCGCGAAGGCTGCGTTCTCGATCCACCAGAGCTGGGCGAGCAGATTCGAGGCGAACGCGAGACCGGCTTCGCCGACGGCGAGCGTCGCGGCGCCGGTGTCCCCGGAGCGGAAGAGCGCGATCGCGTGATCGACCTGGAAGGCCGGAATGCCGGGGGCGAGTTCCCGCGCGAGCCCGGAGTGGACCTGGGGCTCCTCCTCGGTCGCGCCGGCGGCGATCACCGATGCCGGCCCGACGAGGTCGCCGAGGCCGTACTCGAGGCGCACGCGGCGGAGCGCTGCGGCGCGCGCGTGGTCGGTCGCAGGGGCCGCCTGCCAGGCGGCCGCGACGCGTTCGTCCGCGACCTCGACGGGCTTAGCCACGACCGGCGCCTGGTCCGTGAGCCACGGATCATCGGCGGGATCGACTGCCGATGCGGGCGCGGCCGCCCCTTGCGAGAACACGGGCGTGGCCGCGCACAGCGTGAGGATCAGGCCGAAGAGCCCGATGAGCGAACATGCAGTAGACCGGCGACTGGACAACCGAAGCCCCCTCCGAACGGATGGATTCGGTCTGGAATATCGGCGCGTCGCGGCCTCGGCTGAAGACCGGACCGGCGCCGCGGTCGGGATGCCCCGGCAGCCGCCCCGCTCCGGCCGGCCTCGCCCTCGCGGGGAGGGGTCTCAGCCGAAATCGACGGGTTCTCCCTGCGGATCCGCCGGCCTCGACGCGGACAGCGACCCCGCCTATCCTGCCGCGCCCACAAGCAAGGAGAGGCCGCCTTGGCCAACCACAAGTCCGCTCTCAAGCGAATCCGTCAGTCCGAGCGCCGCCGCAAGCGCAACCAGCACATCCGCACCCAGATGCGGACCGTCGTGAAGCGCTGCCGCGAGGCCTTCGAATCGGGCGATGCCGACAAGGCCAGCCAGGCCTACGCCGACGCCGAGCGCGCCATCCGCCGCGCCGCCACCAAGGGCGTCATCCCGAAGAAGCGCGCCGACCGCAGCGTGGGTCGCCTCGCCAAGCGGCTGAACGCGGTGAAGTCCGCGTAACAGGGCCCATCCTCGATCGCGCCTCGATCGCGCATCGCGTATCACGGCCGTGCATCGCGGCTGCCGCGGGATCGCCACCGCATCGGTGCGCCGCCTGCACGAGGCCTGCCTCGTCGCCCTTGGGATCTCCGCCTAACTCGCCAGCCCCAGCACCAGCTGTTCGAGCGCGCGTTCGGACCGCATCACGCTCGCGCCCTTGAGCTCGACGTCGGCGCGGTGGATCGCGCGCAAACAGGTGACGAGGCGTCGCGCCGGATACCGCCGCGCCTGCGCCGTCAGCTTCTTCACCACGAAGGGGGGGCCGGCGACGGCCTCACCGTGCCCGACCCGCACGAGCCGCCGGAAATGCGAGGCGAGCGCGCCGAGGATCGCCGGGGGCGCAGCGCCCTGCGCGATCAGCCGGGACAGGAGATCGACGGCCTCGGCCGTTCGCCCCTGCCCGATCGCGTCGGTCAGATCCCAGATCGGCTCCTCCGCGACGGTCGCGACCGTCGCTTCCACGTGCTTCCGGGTCACGGTCTCTCCGGGTCCCGCCAGCAGGCTCGCCTTCTCGATCTCCTGCCGCAGAAGCAGCAGCTGCGGCCCGACCCGATCGGCGAGCAGCGCGGCCGCTTCGGGATCGAGGTCGACGCCCTGCCCTCTCGCCTCCGCCGCGAGGAAGCCCGCGAGTTCCCGGGCCTTCTTCGGCGCCTCGCACTCGACGAGGATCGCCGGATCCTTGAAGGCCTTGACCCACTTGCTGCGCTTGTCCGCCTTTGCACAGACGATCGCGAGGACGCTCGTCGTGTCCGCGCCGGCGTTCGCGACGAAAGCCTCGATCACCGCGCCCCAGTTCGCGTCGAGCTTCGCCCCGCGCCCCTCGGTCTCGCGCAGGACGACGAGCCTACGCTCGGCCATCACCGGCAGCGTCGCGAGGGCTTCCTCGAGACGCCCGGGCGTGGCGGGTCCCACCTCGAGCCGGTCGAGGTTGAAGTCGCGCGGCCCGGCGCCGAGCACGGTCTCCTCGATCGCCGCGAGCGCGTCGTCGCGGAGGAGCGGTTCGCTGCCCGCCAGCAGGTAGGCCGGACGGACCTTGCCCTTCGCCAGCTCGCCCTGGACGGTCGCCAGACTCATCCGCCGCCCCCCTCGCCGGCCGGCTGCGCCGCGGCCTTCGGCTCGGTCAGCCACTCGACGCGATCGACGACCCGGGTCGCGAGCACGTCGGAGAGATGACGGAGGGCTTCGAGCCGGTTCGTGCGGGTAACCTCGATGTCCTGGCTGCCGAGGTACACGTCACTCTCGGAAAGCGCGCGCTGGGGCAGCCGGAGCACGTCCCCTTCCTTGCGCAGCACCTCGAGCTCGAGGGTCAGCGTGACCTGGTACTCGAGCGCGACGACGAAGCTCGAAAAGCTGTTGCTACGGAGACCGAGCGGCAGGACGCGGCCGCGGAGCACGTAATCGGCCTTGCGGGGATCGGATTCGAGCCGGAGCGCTCCGCGCAGCCCGAGCTCACGCCGGAGCGCGT
>JBCCZJ010000295.1:0-6845 GCA_039187915.1 Myxococcota bacterium | reverse complement strand
GCCCGCGCCGGCGCGCTCTCGAGCTACAACCCGAGCTACTTCGACGCGCTGCCCGACGACGTCGCGTGGACCGAGCAGGAGCGTCTGGTCGAGCGGGCCTCGCGCCTGTGGGCGTCGGGCGACCTGGCGCCCCTGGCCGACGTCGACGACGCGCTCGCAGCGATCGACAAGCGGAACCCGCTCTACGACGCGGCGACGCGCCTGCGCGCACACTGGCGCGTCAACTCGGGCGACGTCGCGCGCGCGAAAGAAGCGATCGCGTTGATGGATGGCCTGCTCGTCCGTCACCGCGCGACGCGGAACTACCTGCTTCGTGTCGCCGCCGCCGTCGCGGCCGGCGAACGCGACGTCGCCTGGCCCGGCATCCAGCACATCGCGGCCGGTGGCGGTTTGAGGAGCCCGAACATCGCTCGCTCGCTCTACCGCATGGTGCGCACGCTCGGCATTCCGCCCGAAGACATGAAGCCGGTCGCGAGTTCGGTCGCGCGCGCAGCGCGCGCGGCGCGCGAAGCGCGCTGACCCGAAGCCGCGCGCGCGATCGACGCATCCCTGCGTCGCGAGCCGATCCGCGTCGGGGGCACATCGCCCCGACGCACGGGGCGGGATCCCCCGTTTTTACGGCGCGCGGCAATCGCGAATTCGGTTAGACTAGCGAGCATGATGAAAGTCTCCTTCGAGCTCAGCGACAAAGATCTCCGCTACTTCCGACAGGTCCTCCAGAAGGTCCGCAAGGGGCGCAACGCCGAGAACGAGGACAAGATCCTCGGCGAGGCACGCAGCCTGCTCGACGAAGTCAAGGACACCGACGCACCGAGCTTCGTGAAGGGCCGGATCGCGCAGCTCGGCAAGCTGATCGAGATGCTCGAGGACAAGGACTGGCGCCTCGAGGGCGCCGACCGGAAGCGCGTCCTCAACGCGCTCGCCTACTTCGCCGATCCGGACGACCTGATCCCGGACAAGGTGCCGGGCCTCGGATACCTCGACGACGCGATCATGGTCGAGCTCGTCGTCCAGGACCTGAAGCACGAGATCGAGGCCTTCGACGCCTTCGTCGACTTCCGCAAGCAGAAGCGGAAGGAGAAGAAGGCGACGCCCGAGAACCTCGACAAGCGGCGCGCCTCGCTCCAGGGACGGATGCGACGGCGACGCCGCGGCGACCGCGAGCGCCACGCGCGCCGACGCGGGAAGTCGCCGATTTCGTTGTTCTAGCGCGGGGCGCTGGAACGACCCGGCGCGAAGCGCCGGGCCAAGCAGTGTGCGTCCTAGGGCTCGGTTCAGTCTCTCGGGGGCTCGCCGTCGGACGGTTTGCGTCTCGCGGGCCCGGGCGTGTGGTACACCTCCGGCCGACGCCATCGTCGGGGGGTGGGCGCGGGCATGGCGCGCGGCCTCTCTGTTCGCAGAAGGTCGGAGACAGCATGGGACTGCGCATCCTCGGGTGGGGTTCCGCCCTGCCCGAGAAGGTCGTGACGAACCACGATCTCGAGAAGACGCTCGATACGAGCGACGAATGGATCGTCGAGCGGAGCGGAATCCGGGAGCGCCGGATCGGCACCTCGACCGCGGAGCTCGCGATCGCGGCCGGACGCTCGGCGCTCGCGCACGCGACCGTCGATCCCGCGACCGTCGACCTCACGATCCTCGCGACGACGACCCCGGACCAGCAGGTCCCGGCCTGCTCGGCGCACGTCCACCATGCGCTCGGCCTCGGCGGCGGGGCCTTCGACCTGAACGCCGCCTGCTCGGGCTTCGTCTATGCGCTCGTCATGGCGAACGGCCTGCTCGAGAGCGGGGCCGACCGCGTGCTCGTGGTCGGCGCCGAGACGCTCTCGCGCATCACCGACTGGACCGATCGCAACACGGCGGTGCTCTTCGGCGACGGGGGCGGGGCCCTCGTGCTCGAACGCGAAGCCGGCGAAGGCCAGCTGCTCGGATGGGATCTCGGACTCGACGGGCGGGCTCGACAGATTCTCGAGTGCGACCTCGGCGGCGCGATCCAGATGGACGGCCGCGAGGTCTTCAAGCGCGCCGTCCGCGTCCTCGTCGACTCGGCGAAGCGGACCCTCGAGCAGGCGAAGGTCCGTCCGGAGGACGTGAAGCTCCTCGTGCCGCACCAGGCCAACATCCGGATCATCCAGGCGGCCTGCGACCGACTCGGCATCCCCGAGGACCACACCGCGATCGTGCTCCACAAGACCGGCAACACGTCGAGTGCCTCGATCCCCCTCGCCCTCGTCGACGCGATCGACGCCGGCCGTCTCGAAGACGGCGACCTCGTACTGATGACCGGCTTCGGCGCCGGCATGACCTGGGGCAGCGCACTCCTCCGCTGGCAGTCGCCCCCGGACCAGGGAGCCTCCGCATGAGCGAGAAGCGACGCGTCGCGATCACGGGCCTCGGGGTCGTCTCCCCCGTCGGGATCGGAAAGGCCGCCTACTGGGAAGGCCTCCTCTCGCCGCAGCCGACCGAGGAACGCCGCGCCCACGACTTCGAGCCGAAAGACTTCTACGACGAGCCGAAGGCGATCCGCCGCGCGGACCGTTTCGAGCAGTTCGCCGTCGCCGCCTCCAAGGAGGCGCTCGAGCAGGCCGGCGAGCTCGCGGCCGATCCTGCGAAGCGCGGCGTCCTGATCGGGACGGGCATCGGCGGCGTCCAGTCGCACGAGGACCAGACCCTCGTCCTCGACCAGAAGGGCGCGCGACGCGTCTCGCCCTTCGTCGTCCCCATGATGATGGCGAATGCCGGGGCCGCCGCGGTCTCGATCCGCTGGGGCTTTCAGGGCCCCTGCGAATCGCTCGCCACCGCCTGCGCGACGGGGACGCACGCGATCGGTGCCGCGGCGCGCTGGATCCAGTGGGGCCTCTGCGATGCGGTCGTCGCCGGCGGCGCCGAAGCCGCGATGACGCCGATCTCGATCACCGGCTTCACGAACATGAAGGCGCTCTCCCCCTCTGGCGTCTCGCGCCCCTTCGACGTCGATCGGGACGGCTTCGTGATCGCCGAGGGCGGCGCCGTCGTCGTGCTCGAGGAATGGAGCCAGGCGGAAGGCCGAGGCGCGGAGATCCTGGGCGAAGTCCTCGGCTCGGCGAGCCTGGCCGACGCCCACCACATCACGGCGCCCGCCCCGGAAGGCGAAGGGGCGCTGCGCTGCATGCAGGCCGCGCTCGACGACGCCGGGCTCGGCGCCTCCGAGATCGCCCACATCAACGCGCACGGAACGAGCACGGCGCTCAACGACGCCGCCGAAGCGGAGGGCATCGCGAAGCTCTTCGGCACCCCAGGCCCGATCGTGACGTCGACCAAGGGCGTGACCGGTCACTCGCTCGGCGCCGCCGGCGCGCTCGAAGCGGTCGCCGTCCTGCTCGCCATGCAGAACGGCGTCGTCCCGCCGACCGATGGCCTCGCGAACTACGACCCGGCGCTGCCGCCGATCGATCTCGTGCAGCAGGCGCCGCGGCCGTGGACGCCGGGACCGTCGCTCTCCAACTCGTTCGGGTTCGGGGGCCACAACGGCACGCTCGTCCTCGCTCCGCCGCGTTAGTTCGAGGCATCGGCCGATTCGCCCGCGCGAGACGCAGCGTTCCGGAACGCCGCGACTCGACGACGCCCTGCGGGCACGTCCGAGTCTCCCGGAGGAACCCGCCGGGATCCCGTGACCCGGCGTCGTCGTGCCCTGGGCCGCCCCTCGGAGCGAACTCGACGTTTCCATGACGGCCCCGCAGGCGCGGAACGCTTTGCGGACCGACAGGTCCTCACTCTTCGAATGCGGGAGAAGACCCGTCATGAGGAGGACCATCCGATGCATTCGAAGAATCGCGAATCGAACCCGAAGTGGATGCGCGCGCTCGCGACGAGCGGCCTCGCCGTCGCGGCGCTCGCCCTGGCTGGCGACGCCGTCGCGCACGAGCGCGGCGCTCGTCACCACTCCCATGGCAAGAGCGATTACTATGGCGACTCGCGAACCGCCGGAGCCGACCGCGTCTCCGTCCGCGAGGCGCGTCGTTACGACCGCCGTCTCGACCGGAGAGGCGAGGCGATCGACTTCCAGCTCGACCTGCTTGCGTTCGTCGCGGCGGCCAACGGCGAGTACCGCCTGGCCGAGCATCTGGATCGCAAGGGCGATCGCATCGAACGCCGCCTCGACCGCAAGGGCGATCGTGCGGTGCGCAACGCGCGGATCGATCGACGGCATGACCGCTACGACCGGGCGCATCAGCGCGTCCGCAAGCAGGAGCGTCGACTCGAGCGGGTGCGCCGGATCGAGCGCCAGCGTGAACGCGAGCGGCGCCTCGATCGCAAGGTCGCGCGCGAGCGAAAGCGGGAACGGCGCCTGGAGCGGGAGCTGGCCTTCGAGCGGAAGCGCAATCTCGAGCGCGAGCGACGCATCGAACGTGAGCGCGAGCGACGCATCGAACGCGAACGGGCGCGGCGCATCGAGCGGAAGCGGGATCGCCGCCTCACGCGCGAGCGAGACCGCCGCAACGACGCGTCCCACGTGGATGCGCTGAGCCACCTGGCGAAGCGCCGCGGGCGCTAGCGCGCGAGAGGCGCGCGAATTCGGGAAGGACCGGGAGGTCGCGGAGAGCGGCGCCCCGGTCCGCGTTTCGGACGCGGGGAAAGGGCAGTCGGACCGCCTCGACGGGCTACACTTCCGCAGGGCGAAGCAGGCTGCGTGAGAGGCACGCGGCGCTCCGCGTCCGCGCCGACCGCCGAGGATCGACCCGTGTCCGCCGAACCGCACGATGCCGCCCACGCGCCCTCACCGCGCGCCGCCTCGGCTCCGGCCTCCCGGCTCACGACGCCGCGAAGCAAATGGCTCGTCGACCGACTGGCGGTCGGGACCTTCGCGGCGCTCGCCGGCCTCGCGTTCCTGCGTGCGGCGCCCCACGCGTGGCGCCCCGAACTCGCCCTCGCCCTGCCCCTCGGCGTTCTCGGCGGCTACCTGCTCGCCGATTTCCTGGCCGGCACCGTCCACTGGCTCGCCGATCGCTGCTTCGATCCGCGCACGCCGATCCTCGGGCCGATGCTGATCGAACCCTTCCGTGCCCATCACGACGACCCGGGCAGCATTTCGCGCCACGACTTCTTCGAGGTCTCCGGCAACAACGCCCTGGTGAGCATCCCGCTGGCGGGCGCGCTGCTCGCGATGCCGGTGCCGAGCGACTTCGGCTCGACCCTCTTCTTCGTGTTCGGCACGAGCCTCGCCGCGGCGCTCGTCGCGACCAATCTCTTCCACGGCTGGGCCCATGCGAAGCGGCCGCCGCGGTTCGCCCGCGCGCTCCAGCGGAGCGGGTTGATCCTGACGCCCGCGCGCCACGCGCGCCACCACCGGGGCGGTCACGATCGCGCCTATTGCGTGACGTCGGGCTGGCTGAATCCGCTCCTCGACGGCGTCGGCTTCTTCGGCGCGCTCGAGCGACTGGTCGGACCCGCGGTCGTGAACGCCTCCGCCGGGCAAGAGCTCGAGCGTCCGCGCTGATCCATGACCGAGTTCACCTGGCAGACCGCCTACTACAGCGAGCTCCAGACCGTCTGGGCGCTCCTGGTCGTCCCGTTCGCGTTCCTCGCCTGGCGCGCCGCGAGCCCGAGCGACCCGACGCGGGCCTGCGTGCCGGAGGCCGCATCCTTCGTCTCGAAGGCGACGCTCGTCTTCGCCGTGCTGACGATGGTCGACCCGCTCTCGACCGGCCTGCTCGCCAAGCAGGAGGGGATCGAAGGCACCTTCGCCGCGACGCTGATCATGTTCTTCTTCGTCCTGCTCGGCGATTTCCGCGTCCTGCTCCTCGCGATCGGCGTGGCTCGACCGGAGCGGACCCTGCGCGAGAACCTCGGCTGGGCGGCCGGCCTGACGCTGCTCGTTCCGATCTTCGCCGGCGTGACCTACGCGACCCTCGGCTTGCTGATCGAGGACCTCCACGGGCAGGTCCTGTGGATGGTCTACGAGGCCGGCTTCATGGTTCTCTGCGTGGCGCTGTCGCGCCGCTGGGTGCCGCGCAGCCTCGGAGACGACGTCGGATCCGTCGCCCGCGTCGGCTACCTGCGCGCGCTCTTCGGCTACAGCGCGGCCTACTACGTGCTCTGGCTCGGCGCCGACGTGCTGATCGTCGCGGGCGGAATGGATATCGGCTGGGGCGTCCGGATCGTGCCGAACCAGCTCTACTACGCGTTCTGGGTGCCCGTCGCGTATTGGCGCTTCTACTCGGTCGACCCCGGCGCGCCGAACGCGTCGCGATAGGCGGACGCGAGCAGCTCGATCCACGCGTCGAGGTAGTGCGCACCGCGCTCGGCCGCGGCCCGGGACGGATCGCCGAGGACGCCGGACGCCGCGTTCGGCCGCAGGCTCGGGTAGAAGAGGCCCTGCGATTCGCCCGCCGCGACGATCCGCCCCGGAACGAGGGCGTCCGTCCGGATCGTGCCGGGCCGGAGATGGGCGACGACGCTCGTCTCGTACTCGCCGGCGTGCGGCCCGGCGGACTGGGGCGAGAGGGACGCCGCTTCGACGACGGCGGACTGCATGGCGCCGATCTTCTGATCCATCTCGATCCGGAGCGCGAGGGGCCGAGCCGCCGCGATCAGGCGATCGCGCATCGCGGCCATCGCATCGAGGTTTCCGCCGTGCGCCGTGAAGAGGAAGGCGCGCTCGAAGCCGTGGTGGGAGAGCGAGCGCAGGAGGTCGCGCAGCATGGCCTCCAGCGTCTCGGGCTCGACGTGGAGCGTGCCCGCGAAGTCGAGGTGTTCGCTGGCGCAGCCGACCGGGATTGCCGGCAGCGCGAGCGCGTCGTCGAGCCGCGCTTCGAGCCCCGCAAGGAGCGCATCGGCGATCCAGCGGTCGGTGCCGAGCGGGAGGT
>JBCCZJ010000294.1:0-6862 GCA_039187915.1 Myxococcota bacterium | reverse complement strand
GCAGGACGTCCGCGTCGCGGAGCTTGGCCAGGATCTGGTCGGGCGTGTGGCGTTTGCGGGCCATGAGGGTCTCCATGATGCCCAGGAGGGCGGGTTGGGCACTCTCACAGCGCGTGGATCAGTTCCGCAGGGTCAGGTCACACGCGCTTGCTCGAGCGCGACGGACGTGCGGCGGTTCGGCATGGCGCCAGTCCACCGCCGGCCGCGATGTCGCGCCAGATGGGCTCACCGGACGCCTACCCTCAACGGCGCATCGTCGCTCTTCACCGAGATAGACCGGAATGACGGCCTGCAGATCCGCATCAGTAGGCAGCTTCGCCGCTCGCTGATCTCGAAGCGCCTCTCGTACTCCCGTACGAGCTCTCGCCGCCGCGCCGGCTTCAGTGCTTTTTCCGCAGAGCGTCCTGAAGGACCTCTTTGTCCAGCACCATGTCGGCCACGATCGACTTCAGCTTGGCGTTCTCCTTCTCCAGCTCGTTCAGCCGGCGCACCTCACTCGGCGCCATCTCGCCGTACTTCGAACGCCATCGGTAGAACGTCTGCTGGCTCACGCCCAGCTTGCGGCAGACCTCCGTCATCGGCACGCCTGCCTCCACCTGCTTCAGCGCATACGCGATCTGCTCCGAGGTGAACTTCGACTTCCTGCCCATGGGATGTTGCTTCTCCTGTTTGCGAGAGGATTCCCACTCTATCTGGCCCAGGAAATCGGGCGCAGGTCAAGGCCGGTGAGCGAGGCTGTGCACGGATGCCGATCTGGAAACGCACGGGTCCCGCTCCACACGCGACGACCGGGAACGGCTGCAAAGTTGGCTTCGAGTGCTCATGCAACAAGGCGAAGACTTGCGCGCAATCGTGGCGGTCGGGCACGTGATCCGGCGGGATTGGGCGCTGTGTGACCTGCTCGGAGTGTCCGCGGGTCTCGATACGCCGAACACGTCGGACGTATGCAGGTCGGGCTGGTCTCCCAGTCCGTATGAGCCATTGCACCGCACGCAGCCTGCGTCACGCTTCGAGCCGCGGAGGCTGCCGTGGATGGAGATCGGGTCGCGAGCGAACGCGTCGGGCTGGATCGTGTTCATTCCGTGGAAGAGATGCGGCTTCGATCGCTCGCGCGCCCAAGACGAACCTCTTGAGGGGCGAACGATAACGCGAGAAGCCGACGAGTCGGCAGCCCACGCTGTCTACCGCGTGATCCGGACGCGCGCGACGCCGGTCCTGCGGTCGAACGACGAGAACTTGATCACGAAGTCCGGTCCTGACTCGAGCTTCAGGGCGACCTGCTGTCGAACACGCAGCCCGGTGTCCGCGATCCGCTCACGCCGTTCGCGACCGCCGGCGTCCGCGGCGAGCTTGCCCGGACCGGGCGTGGTGTCGAGGAGCCCGTGGACCCCGAGTCGGCGCTCCGGACCTTCGATTCCACTCACGTGAATGAGGAGTCGCGGCTCGGCCGCGAACTCGGGCGCTTCTCCGTCGAAAGGACTCGAGGAGAGAATCGAGATCCACGCTCGCTGCGTGCCGAGGTCCTCCGGAGACTCGACGATCTTTCCGCGTCGACGTCGCCTCTTCTCGTCAGGCGTCCGGAGCCCGAGACGGAGATCCGCGAAGAGCCCCAGGGCGCCCGTCGCATCGATCCGGTCGTAGGCAGTGATGCGGTGCACCCCCGCCACCGCCTCTGTCACATACCTCGGGGCCTCGTCGTCGAGCGCGATCCAGCCCTTGCGCACCTTCTCGACGAGGTTGTACGAGTGTTTCCCGTGACCCATGGGACTGAACGGGTCGCCATAGATGACATAGCGAGCGCTCTCTAGCGATGGAACGACGGACGACCCGCTCAGGTCGAGAATCGACCGCGCGTGCGCGTACCCCATGTTGTGGCCAAACTCGTGCGCTGCGATGAGCCAGCCGGGCTTCTTGCCGAAGAACGTCACGCCGCGACCGCCGAGCACCGAGACCGCTGCCGCGCCCGAGCTCAGGCGCACGTCGCCCGTCTTCTCCTCGATCAGGACGAAGACCGAATCGAACTCTTCCAGCGGGTCCACGTCGCGCGATTTGCGAAGCGCAGCAACCGTGTCACCCGCGACATTGCGGCCTCGCTTTGTCTTCCCCGTTCGCTCGTTCTCGACGATCCCGTACTCCTTGCACTCCCTGAGCGTGACGGTCTCGGCAAACTCGATCTTCCCGAGGCCGACCGATCCGTAAGACTGCCACTCGAGGAACGCGTCGAGGCCGGTGAGCATCTTGCGAACGTCCCCTTCGGTGTGTCGCGAGACGCCCGGGTCGTCGCTGTCCGCGAAGGTCGTGCGAGCAACGAGGATGTCGACCGGCCCAGAGGCTCCCGCGCGCTCCGCCGGGATCGCGAAGGGCTTCTTCGCCTGCGCGAACGGGATCGCCGGAAGGGCTGCGGCGAGTGCGAGAAGCGGAAGGACCAGTGCCATGGACGGCGCCCTATCGTTCATCGGCAAGGCGGACGCGCCAGGTGCGGTCCGTCGGGATCGAGGTCAGCGTGCCGGAGCCCGAGATCGCGCGTGCGCGGTCCAAGGACTCGATCCGGAACGGAAGACCGCTCGCCGGAAGGCGAACCTGGGCGGTCGCGGCGGCCGCGCCACCGTCGGCGGGCGGGTTCAGATCGACCTCGATCTCGACGCGGTCGGCTCGCTCGGTGTCGAGTTCCATCACTCCGAAGATACGCCGGAAGTGGAAGCCGCCGGAGGTGAAGCGCGTGCCTTCCGAGGTCACCCTCAGCCGCGTTCCTGGCGACGGATTCTCACACTCGACGTCGATGGTCGCGTAGGGGACGAGAGTGACGCTCACATCCGCGTAGACCCCCGTCAGGAAGACGTCTTCGTAGCCGTCGACCGGAATGCGCAGGTCAAGCGGTTCGACAAAGGGAATCGCGCGAATCCCTCCCGTGAGCAAGAGGAATGAGCCGGTCGTCCCACTGCGACGGCTGAAGGCGGTCCCCGCGTTCACTGCCTCGCCGCCCGGACTTTCCAGGGTAACACTGAGCGCGCGGAGAACGCCGCGAAGATCGATCGGCGTGTCCGAGAGCTGGGTGGGGACGCCAGTGCCAGGAACGTCGACCTCGCCGAACTCCAGAAGCGGTGCGGCCTGCGAGCCGCAGATCCGAGCGGCGTAGCGTCCCTGGGAGAGTCCTTTCCAGACAACCTCGCATCGCGCCGATGTGCCGCTGCCGGTGCACTTCGCCTCCCCGGTGACGATGCGAGGTGGGTCCTCCGCGACGCTGCCTGCGTCCGCTGCCCGAACGATCTGGAACGCGACACCCTCCCACGGCGTCGAGTCTGCATCGATCGCGAAGGACGCCCGAAGGATCCCACCGAACCCAGCAGTCAGCGTCACGTCTTCGCCAAGACGGACGCTCTGCCCTCGGCCGAGGTCGCCGCGAATCACGAGCGGTTCGGATGCGGTGACGCGGACGTCTCTCGACTCGTTCGGATCGCCGTAGAACGTGAACTGCCCTTCGCTCCACCGGAACGTGGCTCCGAGGGAGCCCCAGTCGGCGTCATCTCCAAACGCCGAGGCGAACACGCGCGTGCGCGCCATGTCCGGCCCGTCCGGGCGCTTCACTTCCAGCTCGAGGTCGACTCGATCCAGAATGGGTGCACCCGAGTCGTCGACAACCCGTCCGCGCAGGATCACGTCGCCAGGGGACAGATCGATCGAGCCGAAGTCGAGCACGCCTGCCGCCACGCCGTCCTCGCCAGCGACAAGCCCAGACACGGGCCCGGCGGTGCCGCTGTATGGAATGCCATCGAGCTTGACTTCGATCGAAATCGTGGCCGGAACGGCCTTCCCCGGACCGAGGACCCAGCGCGCTTCGCCTCTGCCGTCGAACGGAAGGCCGTAGAAGGACTCGCGATTCGCCCGGCCGTCTCCGCGTTGCACCCGCACGGTCGCCTTGATGTTGCCCGCAACCTCGCCGCCGTCTCTCGTGACTCGACAGATCGCCACCGCCCTCGTGCCCCAGTCGGCCGTCAGCTCGATCCGTCGGATCTCGCCCGGCGCAGAAGGACCGTCAGCCTCTCGCTCCAGACGGCCGAAGCCCGCCTTGACGAGGAAGCGCATCGCCTCGCCGTCAGCGATCGCGACAGGCCGGATCCGAGCGACTCCGCTGACGTCGTAAGTGGCAAAGGGAGCGGACCCCGCGGGATTGAAGAGCCGAACGCCGTCCCTCTCACGGGGAGTCGGGCGCAGCTGCGGAGCGAATTCGGTCACGCGACGCCCGAGCTGCTGGGCATCTGCGGGGGACACCCGGACCTCGATCTCGCCGCACGCGCCAAGCGTCAGCGGAATGGGCTCGGTCGCCTCGCGGATCTCCGTCATCGAGACGCGCCGCTGCTCCCCTGCCCCGCCGTACGCCACGGCGCGGATATCGAAGGACTCACCCCCGATCAGCGATTGGATCCCGGGAGCGACAGCGATGCCGCGCTCGTCCGCGCGAACCTGGCGGCGCGGATACGAGCTCCCGTCCTCGAAGACGCAGAGGCCCGCGAAGGGGACGGGCGCGCCGCTCTCGTCCTGGATCACGACGCTGAGGTCGGCCGGGGGCTCGACCGTGATCACGACCGGACCGGCGTCGGGGAGGCGCTTGAACCCGGCGGGCTCGATGCACTCGCCGTACCAGCCGTCGGCTGTGACCGCGCAGCCTCGGAAGCGGTTCCACGGAAGGTCGATCACCAGCTCGCCGGACTCGTCCGTCTCGCACCGCTCACCCCGCTCGCCAACTCGTTCCAAGAACGTGCCCGATGCCGTCGAGAGCGACTCGTTCTGCGGCGTGATCCAGTAGACCGTGGCAGAGGCTCCGCGCGATCCGTCTCCTGCTCGGACGACGCGGACAGCGAGCGTGCGCGGGTCACTTCGTGTCGCTGCGACGGCAGAGGGCTCACCTCGTGGTGTGCGCGAGCGCCCGCTCGGGACTCGCTCGACCGCCGGCGGTGCGTCGAGAACTTGATCGACCGACGCCGTGGGGTTTCCAGGGGCATCAACGGACTCGCGCTCCACCTCGACCGTGTCCCGAGTCTTGCCGGGAAGAAACAGAAGAACGCACGTTGCCACGGCAGCGAATGCAAGAAGGACCAGGAGGGGACGCATGTCTGTTGCCAGCGCAGAGACCACGGGGACTTCGGAGCGTGGGGCGATCGCGATTCGCTGAGCGAGGGCGCATACGCACCTCGAACTCTGCGGCTCGTCGGGTGTGCCTCCGCGAGCGACCGCAGCGGCAGAACGCGCTTCGTTGGGCCGTCAGGGTCACGTGCCCCCCACCCGGACGATCCGGGCGGGATCTGGACGATCTCGGGAATGCAGCGCGTCCGTCGTACCTGCGCCGAACCCACGGCCGTCCTCCAACGCGTGGAGTGCGTGGGCCTGATCTACGCCGAGCGGTTCGAGGCGAGCGGCTCGAGAGGGGGACGTTCCGTTTCTCCGCGCGAACGCGAACGGAACCGCGCGTGTGTCGCGCCGCGACCTCGCAGTGCTGCGGAAGAAGGCGATCTGAAGAACGGCCAACTCCGTCGTCGATTCGCCGACTCCATCGAGCTTCGGGGCCGCAGAGGCGAGGGCGACGGACGCACGTGGTGGCTCCAGGCCGTGTTCCGTGATCCGTCCCTGCATTGGTTCCAGACCTCGGACGCGATCGCGGTGCTCCTACGACCCCGAGGAAGCAGCTGCGGTCGAGGTGAGCTCGAGCGCACCGCCGGGGCCGACCACCAGGAGGTCCCGGTCCCATCCCCACGCGCCGACCACGATCCAGCGAACCGCAAGTCCGCCGTCGCCGGCCTCCAGCTGCTCGTCCCGCGCCTCGTGCGCGTGCCCGCAGACGACGACGCCCGCGCCCGTCTCCGCCGCCGTCCGGCGCACGGCGGCGGGGCGGATCGACTTCTCCTCGGGCAGCTTGAGCGGCTTGCGGGTCTCCGACAGCCGCCGCATGCGACGGCCGATCCAGCGCGCGAACCACAGCGGCGCATGCCGGGACGCGAAGCGCAGCGGCCCCCACAGCCACAGGCGGCGCAGCCGCTGGTAGTCCACGTCGAGGGTGCAGAGCGCGTCCCCGTGGACGAACGCGGCCATGGCGCCGGCGTCCAGGTCGGCGACGAATCCCTCGGCGTGGAGCGTGCCGCCGGTGACGGCGTCGAACGCCTCGTCGAGCACGAGGTCGCGGTTGCCGGGCACGAGGTGGACGGCGATCCCCCGCTCGACGAGCCGTCGCAGCGCGGCGAGGACGTCGCGCGAGCCCTCGACCCGGGCCTGCCTGCGGCCGACCCACGCGTCGAAGAGGTCGCCGAGGCACACGACCGCCGGCGCTCCCTCGACGGCGTCGCACCAGCGGACGAAGGCCTCGGTGCGGGCGTCGCCGAGCGGCGCGAGGTGCAGGTCGGTGAGGACGAGCGTCCCCGCGCCGAGCGCCACGCGGTCGGTGGGGATCGCGCCCTCCGGCAGCGCGTCCTCGGCGGGCGGCGCGGAGGTCGCCACGTCAGCCCTCCGCTTCGGGCTCGTCCGCGTCGATGTCGAAGTCGCGCAGCTTCTCCCACAGGACCTTGCGCGAGATCCCGAGCAGCTCGGCGGTCTGGGAGCGGTGGCCACCCGTCGCGACGAGCGCGGCGCGGATGTGGTCGATCTCGGCCTCGCGCAGCACGTCGCGCAGAGGGCGGACCTCGACCTGGACCTCGGCGGTCGCGCGCCAGCGGCCGTCCTGCGGAAGCAGGTCCTCGGCCTCCAGGCGTCGCCGCTCGCCCGCCCGCGCCATCCACCGCTGGACGGCGTTCTACAACGCGCGCACGTTGCCAGGCCCTGCGTTGCGCTCCCGCCACTAAATCGGCGACCGGCGGACCACCAAGGGCCCCCAGTC
>JBCCZJ010000293.1:0-6871 GCA_039187915.1 Myxococcota bacterium | reverse complement strand
TTGGGGGGCGTACCCGACGGTTGTATTGTCTAATACACTGGGTGTGGCAATTACGAACCGGGAGGCGGGGCCGATTTTGGCGGGTTTAGATGGCAAAGGGGTTGTGGGGTACCCTTGGCGCCGCGCGGCGCCCTGCCCCTCCGTCCGACCGTCGGAGCGCGGGCCGGCCCGGCTGATCCGCACGAGCGACGAGCGACGAGGAGCAACCCGCATGGCCCAGCCCGTCGTCACCACGCGGATCCTGCGGCGCCTGCTCAAGACCGGCGCCCACTTCCGCGCCGAGAAGTTGCTCGAACGGATCCATCCTGCCGATCTCGGCCCGCTCCTCGCGGACCTGACGCCGGACGAAATCCGGATCGTGATCGACCTGCTCTTCAAGCAGCGTCGCGCGGCGACCATGCTGATCGAGCTCCCGCACGATCTCCTGCCCGAGATCCTCGACGCCATCTCCGATCAGCGACTGGCCGAGGTCCTGGATCGCCTCGAGCTCGACGACATGCTCGAACTCGTCGAGGCGATCCCGGAGGACAGGCGCAGCAACGTCCTCAAGCAGCTGCCCGTCGCCCGCCGCGAGGAGCTCCGCCACGCAGAGCTCTACCCGCCCCGTAGCGCCGGACGCGCCATGACCACCCACTTCTCGGCCCTCGACGAGAAGATGACGGCGCAGGAGGCGATCGACGCGCTGCGCGCCGCGGGCCTCGAAGCAAGTGAGGCCATCCTCTATCTCTACGTCGTGGACGAGCTGCAGCGCCTGACCGGCGTGGTCCCGATCCGTCGCCTGGTCACCGCCCAGCCCGACACCCCCGTCCGCGATCTCGCGATCCGAGAGATGCTCTCGACCGGGCCCGACGCGGACCAGGAGGAGGTCGCCCAGCTCGTGGCCCGCTACGACCTGCTCGCGATCCCGGTGACCGATGTCGACGGGACCATGCTCGGCGTGATCACCGTCGACGACGTGATCGACGTGATCACCGAGGAGGCCACCCAGGACATCTACAATCTGGCCGGCCTCTCGGAGGAGGACCGGGTCTTCACCTCCGCCCGCGTCTCGATCCGCAAGCGCCTGCCCTGGATGATGGTCAACCTCGTGACGGCCTTCGCGGCGGGCGGGATCGTGGGTCTCTTCGAGGGCACCCTCGAGCAGATGGTCGGCCTCGCGATCTTCCTGCCCGTGGTCGCCGGCATCGGCGGCAACGGAGGGATCCAGACCCTCACGGTCATCACGCGCGCGATCGCGCTCGGTGAAATCGAATTTTCGAGCGGCCTGCGCGCCGTCGGCAAGGAGATGGCCGTCGGCCTCGTGATCGGCAGCGTCGCCGGCGCCGTCTCCGGCGCGGTCGCCTGGGGCCTCCACGGAAACGCCTGGATGGGCGTCGTGCTCTTCGCCTCGATGGTCGTGACGATGGTGACGGCGAGCCTGGTGGGCGCGGCGGTGCCGCTCGCGCTCAAGGCGCTCAAGCAGGACCCGGCGCTCGGGTCGGGCGTGCTCGTGACCTTCGCGGTCGATGCCCTCGGATTCTTCTCGTTCCTCGGGATCGCGACCCTGCTGCTCGATCGCATGACCTGACGCCGAGGACCCGCCGTGCCGACGTCTCAGGCCCCGTAGGTATCGTCGAGATAGGCCAGGATGTCGGCGCTCTCGAACATCTCGATGCCGGTGTTCGGGTCGGCGAGATAGGGCACCTGCATCTTGCCCGAGCGTTCCACGAAGGCGTCGCGCCGCGCGGAGCCGCGAGCCACGTTGTGCAGGACGTAGCGGAGCTCGAGCTCACAGAGTCGCTCACGGACCAGCCGGCAGAAGGGGCTCGCCTCGAAGCTGTAGAGCTCGAGAGGCTTCGCGGGCGGCTGCGAGGGTCGGACGAAGGAGCCCGCCGAGCCTCGACCGAGCCCGGAGAGCGCGACCGCGACGGTCGCCGGAGCGCTCCCCCCGAGCATGACCGGCGCGTCGCCCCGGCCGTACTCGGCGTAGAGATAGTCGACGATGTCACCCGACTCGTACATCTCGCGGCCGGTGTTCGGGTCGATCAGGTAGGGGAACTGCGCCTTCCCGCCGCGCTCGACCAGCTCGTCGCGGTAGCGCGTCCCCCGCTTGGGACAGGGGCGGATCTCCGCCTCGAGATCGAGGATCGACAGCGCCTCGCGCGCCTTTCGGCAGAAGGGGCATCCCTCGAATTCGTACAGGACGAGGCGCTCCTTGGGGCGCGCGCCGACGGCGCCCGTTCGCAGGCCGAGCCCGCCGCGCAGGATCGTCGTGACCGAAGCCGTTGCCACGTCGAAGAAACCCATCGCGCCCTCCTCAGTTGCGCGTCGCCATGCGCGTCTCGGATCCGTCCACCGCGAGTCCGACCCGTTCCCACTGGCCCTCGCTCCGGCGCAGCTCGTAGGTCGGCCAGTACTCGAGATCCAGCTTGAGCGTGATCACCGCCGGCTTGCCGTCGAGATTCAGGGTCTCGAGCCGGACCGCCTCGCGATCGCGCTTGCCCGCCACCGCCGCCAGGAACCCGTCGAGATCGGTCACCGGAACGCCGTCGACTTCGACGATCCGACTCGTCGCCTGCAGCCCGTAGCGGGTCGAGGGCGAGCCGAACCAGTGACGGGAGACGTAGACGCCGCCCTGCGGCAGGCCGTACTGGCGCGAGAGCGCAGGATGGGCCGGCTGGAGCAGCGCTCCCCCCCACAGCACCGCGCGGGTCGTGCCCTCTCCCGACACGAGCGCCGGCGCGACGTCGAGGGTGACGACTTCGCCGTCGCGCAGCACGGCGATCTCGACCCGGCCGCCGCGCGTCGCCGCGTAGAGGTCGCGCACCCGCGAGACCGGCTCGCCGCCGATCGACAGGATCAGGTCGCCCTCGGCAAAGAGCGTCTCTCCGGGCAGCCCCTGGCTGCTACGCAGCACCGACAGCACGCGCTTCGTGCGCGGCGCGTGCTTCTCGATCCGCCGCGCGTGGCGCTCGGAGAGGCCACGATCGCGAGCCGCGGCGAGGGTCAAGGGCTCGAGCTCGATGCCCAGCGAATGCCACGCGACGGGCTCGGCCTTCGAGAGCGGTTCGATCATGCGCGCGACGTGGTAGGCGGGAATCGCGCCGAAGAACCCGTCCGCGGCGCCGCTCCCCATCGAGAACGAAGCCCAGAACGAGAGCACCCGGCCGAGCCGATCGACCAGCACGCCGCCGACGGTCTGGGCGGGATCCTCGACGCTCGCGACCTCCAGATTGGCTTCGCGGAAGCGCGGCGGGTGCGTCAGCGTAAGCTGGACCGGCTCGCTCCGGGCGATCCGCGTGCGGCGCGAGACGACGCGCTCGGTCGACGTGAGCCCCACGAGCCAGACGTCGTCGCCGGCCTCGAGGTCGACGTCCCGGAGCGTCGCAGCCCGCACCGGCGTCTCCCCGATCAGCGCGGGGTCGTACTTCACGACCGCCAGATTCCGCTCCGGATGCAGATAGACGAGCTCCCCGGGGACCTCGACGGCCCCGCCGAAGGTCAGCCGGATGTCGGCCAACGCGATCGGCACGGTCTCGCGGTCGACGACCACGAGCCCCGCCTCCGCGTCGACGATCAGGCCGGCGCCGTGGAACTGGTCGCCGTGCACGCCGTCGAGTCGGTAGGCGATCGACGTCGAGACCATGACTAGGGACCGGGCGATGCGACGGACCGCGAAGGGCCCCTCGACGTCGAGGTCCGTCTCGCCGCCCCGCACGCTTTCCATGGGCGGCGCCGGCGGGGAGTCGACGCACGGCCATCGCCCCGTCGCGTCGTCGCGTCGACAATGGCGCATGGAGAACCAGCGCCGGTCGTTGCGCAGCAGGCCGACCAGCGGCGAACGGGGCTGCCCGAGCTGGAAGAAGCGCACGAGCATCTTCGCGCCGTGCGGCTGGCCCGCGACGACCTCCTCGAACCGCTCGAGGGTCGGCGTCGGCTCGCCGGCGACCTCGGTGATCACCGCGCGCCGCGTGATGCCCGCGCTGCCGAGCGCATAGCCGCCGGTCGCCACGTAGACGCCGGCCACCGGGACCGAGGCGTTGCGCGCCAGGTGGTAGGAGAGCGGGTTCAAGACGCCGCCCCCGTACTCGAGATAGTGGTCCGGCGTGATCGCGTGCAGATCGCCCACGTCGAGCTCGACGCGCAGGGGCTCGCCACCCCGCTCGAGATCGAGCGCCACGCGGCCGCCCACGCGCGCGTCGAGCGCGGACTCGATCGGCAGGAACGAGTTGACGGGGCGGCCTTCGACGCCGACCAGGACGTCTCCGGGCCGCAGGGCGCCGTCACCGGGACCGCCGGGCACGACCTCGCGCACGACGATCATGCCCGTGCCTTCCGGGAAGGCCTCGCGGATCCGCGCTTCGGTGTCGCCGTCGAGCCCGAGCCGCCGCACCTCGTCGAAGGGCAGATGGGCGAAGATCGTCTGGATCGTGCCCCGGGTGACCGGCCGGCCGGTGCGGATGCGGTCCACGGCGCGCTTCACCCGGTCGAGGGGGAGATAGAAGCTCGAGGCCGCGGACCGCTTGCCGGCCGCGTTCAGCGCCACGACGTGCCCGTCGATGTCGATCACCGGCGAGCCCGAGGAGCCCCCCGACGTGCCGGAGGCCGCCTGGATGTAGAACGTGTTGAAGTCGTTGAAGGAGCCGCGGCCGTACTCGGGCGCGGCGCGATCGAGTCGCGCGATCGTGCCCTGCAGGATCGAGAGCTTCTCGCCGGCATCGTTGCCGACGACGCGGATCTCGGTCCCGACGCGCGCGCGCTCGGGCGAGAGGGTCAGCTGGCCGGTCTCGATGAAACGAACGGCGGCGGGGTCGTAGCGGAACAGACCGAAGTCGTGGACGGGGTCGCGGTAGACCGCCTGGACGTCGACCTCTTCGTTGTCGAGGAAGACTGCCTCGGCGACGACCGGTCCCGATGTCACGACGTGGCGGTTCGTCAGGATCAGCCCCTGCTCCGCATCGACCACGAAGCCCGTGGCGGTCGAGGTCCCCGCGGTCCCGTCGTCGAAGGCCCGGGGCGACGAGACGCGCAGGACCACGACGGCGTTGGCGACGCGATCGAGGGTCTTCTCCCAGGCGCGCGCTTCGGTGACGGCGGAGGCCGCCGCCGCGAATCCGGCGACGCCCGAACAAAGGACCAGCGCGGCGAGAACGCCGGCGAGAATGCTCCTCAAGACTCCCCCTGCAAAACCGCGGCGCGAGACCGCGGTGGGCCTGCCCTAGCGCGAGGCTGCCACCATCCCGGGCAGCACGCGATCGAGATACTGCTTCACGTATTTTCCGAACACGTCGACCTCGAGGTTGACGGGGTCGCCGGGCCGCAGCGCGGACAGCGTCGTCACCTCGAGCGTGTGCGGGATCAGCGCGACGTGGAAGCCGTCTTCGACGACCTTCACGACCGTGAGGGACACCCCGTCGATCGTGACGGATCCCTTGTCGACGAGCTGGCCGGCCAGATCGGCGTCGCACTCGATGTGGAGCTCGACCTCGTTCCCGCCTTCGCCCGTCCGTTCGAAGCGCCGGACGTGCCCGGTCCCGTCGACGTGGCCCTGCACGATGTGCCCGTCGAAACGAGCGCCAGCGCTCATGGCGCGCTCCACGTTCACCCCGTCTCCCTCGCTGAAGCGGCCGACCCGCGTCGTGTCGAGGGTCTCCTGGATCGCCTCGAAGGTGAAGCGCGTGCCGTCGATCGCGGTGACCGTGAGGCAGCAGCCGGCGACGGCGATCGAGTCCCCGAGCCCGATTCCTTCCGAAATCGGACCGAGATCGATCACGAAGCGTTTCAGGTCCGGGAGGGCCTCGATCGACTCGATGCGGGCGACGTGTTCGACGATGCCGGTAAACATATGGCTTGACTCTAGCGTCCCCGAGCGGACACGAGGTCAGCCGACCGGGCGGCGCCCGGGGGCGCTCGCCCGGCCCGAGCCCGGAGGCAAACTCAGCCCGAGCTCGGAGGCGAACTCAGCCCGAGAAGCGCGTCTCGATCTCGCGCAGCATCTGGTCCCGAACGGTTCCGTAGTCTGCGTCGAGCTCGATCGGCGGGTTCGGGTGCTCCGAGACGAGCCCCTCGAGCTCCATCGAATGGTAGGCGAGCTTCGAGTCGACGAACTTGAGCCCGTGGGCCGTGGACACCACGACCACCTGGTCGCTCGCCTTCACGAGCCCCCGCTCCTGCAGCTTGCGGAGCGCCACCAGCGCGACGCCCGTGTGCGGGCAGTTGAAGAGTCCGGTCCGGTCGGCCTTCGCGCACTCCTCCATGATCTCGGACTCGGTCGCCTGCTCGACCACGCCGTCGTAGCGCTTGAGCGCGTCCACGGCCTTCCGGTAGGAGACGGGATTCCCGATCTGGATCGCCGACGCCACGGTCTTCCTCGCCGCGATCGGCTCGAAGACCTCGAAGTCCTTCTGGTACGCGAGATAGAGCGGATTCGCGGCTTCGGCCTGTCCCACGCAGATCCGCGGACGTTTCGAGATGAGCCCCAGCTCGAAGAGCATGTCGAGGCCCTTGGCGAGGGCCGACACGTTCCCGAGGTTGCCCCCTGGAATGACCATCCAGTCCGGCACCTGCCAGTCCAGCTGCTGCACGATCTCGAGTCCGACCGTCTTCTGCCCCTCGACGCGCAGACTGTTCATCGAGTTCGCCAGATAGACGCCGTCGTTGGCCGAGACCTGCTTCACGATCTCCATGCAACCGTCGAAGTCCGTGTCGAGGGCGAAGACGATCGCGCCGTTCGCGACGGGCTGGATCAGCTGGGCGAGCGAGATCTTCCCGCGCGGGAGGAACACGATCGCCGGAATGCCGGCCGCCGCGGCATACGCCGAGAGCGCGGCGGACGTGTCGCCGGTCGACGCACAAGCCACCGCCGGAATGTCCGCGCCGTTCGCGATCATCT